>NZ_JANUCR010000004.1 GCF_024807655.1 Methanococcus voltae
TAAAAATAAAACTAAAAATAAAACTAAAAATAAAACTAAAAATAAAACTAAAAATAAAACTAAAAATAAAACTAAAAATAAAACTAAAAATAAAAGTTAAAAGATTAATTAAGAATTGAATTTGGTTAATAAATTAGCTAATTCTCCTATTTTAAAACCTGGCAATTTAAAAACTCGTTCTTTAAAGTCAAATGCTTCAGAATACTCTTCTACAAATTGTTTCACCGATTCACGACTAAGTTTAATTTCGTGTGCTGAATTAACAAGTGCTTTACCGACAGTTTTATTCCTATGCTGAAATAGTGCTTTAAGCAAGTTTTTAAACATTTTTTCGTCTAAAACGTCATATTCTGGATTTTTCTTAACCAAACTAACAATTGCTGAGTCTACTTTTGGTTTAGGTGAAAATGCAGTCGGTGGAACTTTGCATATCATTTTTACATCTGCAGAATACTGAACTGCTACGCTAAGTCTACCATATTCCTTTGTATCTTCTTTTCCCGCCATTCTTTTGGCAAATTCATACTGATACATAAGTATGGCTAAATCAAAACCTTTTTTACGTTCTAAAAATTTAAATGTAATCGGTGATGAAATTTGATATGGTAAATTTGCAACTATCTTGTTAAAGTCTAATGAATCCAAATCTACTTTTAAAGCATCTTCCCAGATTATACTTACATTAGGGTACTCTTTAATTACTTCATTGGCAAATATTTCGAGTCTTTTATCAAGTTCGATTACATAAACTTTTTTAGCAACTTTTGCAAGTTCTTTTGTGAGTACGCCTTCCCCGAGACCTATTTCAAGTACAATATCATCATTGTTTAAATTTGCACGATTTATTGCTTTTTTTACGAAATTTTTATCCTTTAAAAAGCATTGACCTAATTTTTTAGAATTTTTATGAGAATTTGAATTCATAGAATCACACATTAATTATTTTATTATTTTAGTATTAGTTTAGTTATTTTTTATTTTTAGCTTTATTTTTTAATTTATGAACTTCATATACTACATAAAGCAATGAAAAAGCACCTAATCCAAAGAAACATACCACATCAAGGTCCAATAGACCTGTTTCAATTCCTGCAAGTAGATAAGCTATTAATATGGCATAAATACCCATAAATATACCGTTAAGTTTACTGCTAATGTAATGTAGTGCTCCTATGAACATACCTAACAGTCCAAAGTATGAAACTAAACCTAAGTATCCAAAGTCTGCGAAAACTGCCCCAAATATTGTGGGTGTAATTGTGACACCCTCTATTCCAAGATTATTTGCTACTATGGTACGAGGACCAGAGCTAACACCGGGAATAAGCCCGTAAGATGAGAATATTGCAGTATGCAAAATTCCCTGAAGACTACCCTCAAAATTTTGAATTACCATATCCAGTATGTTCATAGTGAGTTGTATACGTGATACAATAGGATTTCCACCGATATTTAATGCGTAAAATCGCAATACTGACATAACTAATACAATCAAGGCAAGCCCAACTACCGGATAAACAACCTGTTTGTTTGATAGTTTATTGTTATAGTACATTACAAATATTGTAGATAATAGCAATATAATAACCTGTGTCCTATACCCTAATAACGCAATTAACGTTGCAAATACTAATGAATAGGTAAATACCTTTTTTTTACTCATTTCCACACAAGAAACTACAATCGCCCAACCTAATGGTAAAAGATGTGCAAATGCAGTAAATCCAACATTCAAAAATTTCCTTGAAGCAGGGTCAAATAATGGAACGCCACTCACCCAGATTAAATCTGCAACGGTGAACAAAGCACCGATTGTAATTAATAACAAGCCTATTTTAGTTTGCTTTTCATAGTTAATGTTTTGTTTTAGCTTTGTAAGAAAATTTTCATTATCATCATTTTCATTATCATCTGAGGTCATATATAATTTAATTAATCTTTTTCCAACAATAAACGAAATGTAGAGGAAAGTTGCGCAAAATAATACAATAGCCCCAGTGGTTATTGAAATATTTGATGCAAGTATTACGAACATACAACTTATAAGAACAAAAATATCATGTGGATTAACTTTTTCTTTTAAATTTAAGTTTAAATTCATCTTATCACTAATCTTTAAATGTATATATGCGTATATTTGTATTTTTGTAAATTTTAATAATCATTATTTAAAAAAATTAAGAATTAAGAATTAAGAATTAAAAATTAATAAATAGATATTATTTATATTTTATTAAATTTTATTATTATTATTATTATTTATTTGATTATTTCCAAGAACTAATTTTTAATTTAACATCTTCGCCAATTTTTTCAGTTATTTCAGCTTCAGTTTCTGAATATACTACTGAAACTTTTAAATCTGATGTTAATACATTATTCGGGTGTAAAATTTCATCAAAAGACTCAAAATGAGTAATTTCGAATTCTCCCATCATTGTAGTACCGTTAATTAATATACTGAATGTAGGCATTAATTTTTCATATTTGAAAACATTTCTAATCTCTTGCTGTGTTGTAGGTAACAATGTATTTCCATCTGAAGCGATTGAACCTTCAATAATAATATATTCAGGAGTTAATCCAGTTATTGCAGTTTCTTGCTCAATTTTGGATTTTAAATCAGCATAAGAGCTTGCTTGTACGCTATTTAACCTATAAGTAATCATTGAATTACCCGCAGGTACTAATTTTATGTATTTTATTGCAACGTCTTCTTTAGATGCTAATCTACCGCCCATTTCGTATTCCTTATCGCCATAGATTACAGTAAGGGTTCCCCCGCTTGCACCAATTATTCGCACCGTATCCTTGAATGGACTTTTATCCGCAGTCCATTCTCCATCTACTTCCGCATTTAAAATAAATCCTTTTTTTAAGATATTTTCAGATACCCACGCACATTTATACATTTCCTCTCCACTATAGTCGTATTTAGTCGTATTTGAGCCTAAAAAGTTATATCCCAAAACTCCTGCCGTAATAACTATCGAGAGGATAACGAGTATCTCTAAAATACCGATTTTTAATTTCATGATATCACAATTGTAAATTAATTTTTTATAAATTTAAATTGATATTAACTAAATTATCTATCGATTTTATACTATAAAAATATGTAATAATACTATATAAATTAAAAAAGAATTAAAAATAAATTAAAAAAGTAAATGAATTATATAAAATTCAAAATGTGATATAACGCCGTAAGAGTACCAATAGACACGACGGTGGTAATAAAGCAACCTGAAGCTATCATTTTAATATCTAAATCATACTGTATTGCAAATACTAAGCTCATCATAGCTGAAGAAGTCCCAGATTGTAATACTGCAACGTTTCTGTCCAACGTATTATCTAATACGAACTCTGAAGCCCCAAAAGTGAATGCAGGGGCAAGTAATAAACGAATAACAGAAGCTACTAATCCATAGAACATCCCAAATTTAAGGGCTGAAGGGGATAACGACAAACCCAAGGATATCATAATCAAAGCGATGGTGGCTTGTGAAAAGTACGTAAGCGTTTCAACAATAATTGAGGGCATATATGATAAATTAAATCCAAGTACAACAAGTAAAGTACTAAAAACCCCCGCTACAATCGGCGGGAATTTCATAATTTCCAAAGCAACATTTTTTTTAGCTCCAGACATCTTAAGACCGATATACGTACCAAGTCCCATAATGACAATTACGCTACCCATATCCCAAAATATTGCTCTTGTAAGTCCTTCTGCCCCGTAAAATCCATTTATCACAGGATAACCCATAAAGCTTGTATTTCCAAGTGTACACAATAGTATAAATGCACCAAGTGATTTATCACTCATTTTTAAAGCTTTTCCTACATAATACGAGGTTATTATACAAAATGCAGACATTAAAAATACCAAAATCGGTAATTTTAAAAATTCTGAAAGTTGGTCAACTCTTACATTTTCAAGTACATTTAAAAATATTGTGGAAGGTATGCCCATGTAAATAACTATGTTATTAAGTGCTAAAATATGGTCTTCGCTTAATATCTTGCTTACTTTTGCAATATATCCAACCAAAATTAAAGCTACAATTATTATCATTATATCCATAATTTCGCCTTATTTAATTATTTTAATTATTTTAATTATTTTAATGGTTTTATTATTTCATTTATTTTTTATCCTTTTTTTACTCTTCATTGTATGTTATCGTATGTCCATTTTTATCCAATTCGTTATTTCTTATTCGAGTTGTTGATATCGGTTTATTATCTTCCGCCAGTTCGAATTCACATAATTCTATTTTTAGGGGTTTTTTTCCTTTTTCAACACGTATTTCATTTATTTTTTCGGCATTAGAAAGTGTTTCCGGACTAACTATAATATAATCGTAGTCAGTTTCTAAAGTATCGCCATAAGGGTCATTTATGATTTGTATATCAAAATCCATATCGTTTTCTGAAAGAAATGTTTCTAACTTTTTAATTCTAATTATCAACGGATTTATATCGTGTTTTTCATATTTGCCGTATTTTTTAAGGTACTCATCACTCGTAATTCCAATATAAAGTTTACCAAATTTTGAACCATATTTTAGCAATTTTTCATGTCCCTTATGTATTATATCAAAAGTACCGCCTATTACAACTTTTTTAGGGTATAAATCTGATTTTGATTCATTTTTTTCCAATTTATTTGTGGTATTTTTTATATTCATTATTTTGGATATTTTCATTTTTGTACCTTAATGTGTAGTTTTTAATTATCCTTATTCTTTTAATTTTTTAAATTCATATTATTATTCTTATTATTTTTATTCTTTATTTAATTTTTGATACATCTACATTAAAATAATATAATAAATTGAGAGTACTCTAAAAAAGAAAATTATAAAAAAAGAAATTATGTTTTATTTATTTAATTATTAGTTAGTTTAGTTATTTTAATTATTTTAATTATTTTAGTTATTTTAGTTATTTTTTAGCATTTCTTATTGAATCTAAAATTATTTTTTGTTCTGTTCTTGCAACTACGCTTCTAATGGTTTTTACAGCATCAATGTTTGAGGAAATACTTGTAATACCCCATTCAACCAATTTCTCAACAATTGCAGGTCTACTTCCAGCTTGTCCACAAACTGATGTTTTAACATCGTTTTCTCTACAAATTTTTATAACGTGTTCAATTAATTTTAAAACTGCAGGGTGGTTTTCCATATAGTATTTAGCTACAAACTCATTGTTTCTATCAATTGCAATTACATACTGTGTCAAGTCATTAGTTCCAAAACTAACGAAGTCAACACCTTCTTTTACAATATCGTCAATAATTAAAGCAGCAGCCGGGGTTTCAACCATAATACCAAATTCAATATCGGTTCTCATGTTTAAACCTACTTCTTTACCTATTGCTTTAACTTTTCTAATTTCATCCACATTTGTGACAAGTGGTATCATTATGTTTAAATTTCTGTATCCATCTTCTCTAAGTCTTTTAATTGCTTTTAATTCGCAACTTAAGATTTCTGGCTGGTCTAAACCTCTTCTGATACCTCTCCATCCCATCATTGGGTTTTGTTCGTGTGGTTCATCTTGCCCACCTTCTAAACCCATAAATTCATCTGTTGGAGCGTCTAAAGTTCTATATGTGACCGGTCTTGGGTAAAATGCATCTGCTACTTTTTTAATTCCTTCGATAAATACTTCAACAAGTGCTTCAGAACCTTGTTCGTTTAATATTTTACTTGGGTGAACACCAGTTCCTAAAATCATGTGTTCAGCTCTTAATAATCCTACACCGTCAGCACCAGTCGCTGCAGCTCTTTCAGCTACTTCAGGCATACTAACATTAACTTTAATATCTGTAGCTGTGATTATTGGGTTGCTTTCATATATGACTTGCTGTTGTCCTTGTTCCATATTATTCTGTTTTTTAGCAACTGCACCTGAGTAAATAATACCTTTTTCACCATCTACGGTTACAGTTTCGCCATTTTTCAAAATTTGGGTTGCTTTTTTAGTACCTACTACACAAGGAGTACCTAATTCTCTTGATATGATTGCAGCGTGGCAAGTTAAACCACCGTCATCGGTGATAATTGCAGCAGCTTTTTTCATTCCTGGAACCATATCTGGAGTGGTCATTTTTGTTACTAATATATCCCCGTCCACAACGTCCCCGATTTGGTCAAGGTCCAATATTAATTTAACTTCTCCTGACATAGTACCTGGTGAAGCACCAATACCTTTTAATAATATCTCAGCATCGTATTGTTCTTCTGCTGTCGTTTTTTTAGCTCCTTCTTTGTCCAATGTGGTAATAGGTCTTGCTTGAACCATGTATAATTCATCGCCTTCGTAAACCCATTCAATGTCCATAGGTTGAGCATAGTGTTTTTCAATTAATTTACCAACTTGCGCAAGTTTTAAAATTTTAGTCTCATTTAATACTTGTAAATCTACTTTTTCAGCTGGTGTTTTTATTTCTTCGGTTTTTCCTTCTTCATTTTTAATAAACATTGTGTCTTTGCTTGCAACATTTATATCGGTAATTTTTTCAGCACCTTTCGCTATTAAATAAGTGTCTGGACTAACTGTACCACTTACAACACCTTCACCGTATCCCCAAGCAGCTTCAACAACCATCTGGTCGTGATTTTGATTAATTGGGTTAACTGTGAACATTACACCTGCTTCATCTGCATCAGCCATTTTTTGAACTACTGCACATAAAGCTACTTCAAAGTGGTCAAATCCTTTCTGTTCTCTGTAAAAAATAGCTCTCGGGGTAAATAATGATGAATAGCACTTCCTAACTGCGTCAAGAACTTCGTCATTACCTTTCATATTTAAAAATGTTTCTTGCTGTCCCGCGAAACTTGCATCAGGTAAATCTTCAGCTGTGGCTGAACTCCTAACTGCTACAAAAATATCTTCGCCATCGCCTAATTTGTTGTATGATTCGACAATGCTTAATTTTAAATCTTCCGGCATTTCCACCGTTTCGATAGCTTTTCTAACATCTTCGGAAGCTTTTATTAATTTTTTTGAATCGTTTACATCTAAACCTTCGAGAATGTGTTTAATAGTATTTTTTAAGTTAGTTTCTTCAATGAAATATCTGTATGCGACTGCCGTAGTAACAAATGCAGGAGGTACGGGTAATTTTGCGTTCCACATTTCACCTAATGAAGCACCCTTTCCGCCTGCTATATCTACATCTTCATTTGTTAGTTCATCTAACCAAGCTATTAATTTCATTCTTTCACCGTAGTATAAATATATGATAATTTTTTGATATTCATTTTTATGGTATTCGGTCTTTTTAATTTTTAATTTATTTTATTAATTTAATGATTTATAATATTCAATATATAAATTTGTATTAATATTTACATATTTATTTATTGCTTCAATTGTATTTATAATTACATAGGAGCAGATGTGTATGTAAATAATATAATAATATAATAATATAATATTTATAGTAATTTTTAGTACGTTGTAGTATTATGTATTATTTATGTATTCGTTAACATCAAATATTCTAATTAAGTATTTAAATATAATCCTTGATTAAAATATTGTTATTATTGCAGTACTATTGTACTTATAAATTATAGAATTAAAATAATATAAAATAGGAAATATAAATTAAAATAGGAAATATAAATTAAAATAGGAAATATAAATTAATCTGAATATCAAAATATAATATTAAATAATTTGAACATATATTAAGTATATAAATAAGTAATGATTAAATGAATTACTGAATTATAATTTATTATTTTTAATATTATCCTTATTGCAAATATTAAGATAAATGATAACTAAAATAGTATAATTTAAAGGCAAAAAATACATAATGCGGTGTAATTATGAGTGAAAATAAAAATACAAATAAAAATACAAAAACTATGGAACAAAAAGTCCAAGATTTAACACAAATAACAAAAAAGTTGAGATACAACATTGTTAAAATGATAGCGAAAGCTAATTCAGGACACCCTGGAGGCTCATTATCTGCTATTGATGTAGTAGCTACACTTTATTATGAAGTTATGAATCAAGATGCTTCAAATCCAAATATGCCAAATAGAGACAGATTTATATTAAGTAAAGGACACGCTTGTCCAGCAGTTTATGCCACATTGGCAAGTTTGAACTATTTTTCAGAAAATGAATTATGGAATCTTAGACAAGTTGGAGCTCTTTTACAAGGACACCCTACAATTGAAATACCTGGAATCGAAGCGAACACTGGTTCATTAGGTCAAGGATTTTCTGCATCAGTAGGTGTTGCACTCGGTTGTAGATTAGATAAATATGAAAATAACGTTTTTACACTCTTAGGCGACGGAGAATGCCAAGAAGGTCAAGTATGGGAAGCTGCAATGGCTGCACATCACTACAAATTAGATAATTTAATCGCAATTGTTGACAGAAACAAATTACAGATTGATGGATGTACTGAAGATGTAATGTGTTTAGGCGACGTTAAAGCTAAATTTGATGCTTTCGGTTGGAATACTTTTGAAATTGATGGACACGACTATAAAGCAATAATTGAAACCATAGAAACTGCAAAAGCACTTAAAAACGGAAAACCTACTGCAATAGTTGCAAACACTATTAAAGGAAAAGGTGTTTCATTTATGGAAAATAACGTAGGATTCCACGGGAAAGCACCAAATGCAGAACAATTAGAGCAAGCTTTAAACGAATTAAGTAATTAATTACTCAAATAAATATAAAATAATAAGATAAAATAATAAGATAAAATAATAAGATAAAATAATAAGATAAAATAATAAGATAAAATAAAAATAAGAATAATATAACAATAGAACAATAATATAAAATTGGAAAATTAATTTTATAAGAATTGGTGATTAAATGGTTATGATTGGAGCTTCAATACTTTCTGCTAATTATGGACATATGGCAGAGGAAGTAAGGAGAGCAGAAGAGGCAAAAGTTGACTTTTTCCACGTTGATATTATGGATGGTCATTTTGTACCTAATTTAAGTATGGGTCTTAAAGTACCCGAATATTTACAAGATATTACACACGGAACTAAAATAGATGTGCACTTGATGGTTGAAAACCCCGACATATTTATCCCCAAAATAGCTGAAGCTTCCGATATGGTTTCATTTCACGCAGAAGCTACAAAGTTTTTGTTTAGAACAGTTGATTTAATTGCAGATAATGGTGCAAAGCCAATAGTAGCTTTAAACCCGTCTACAAGTATCTCAAACATCGAGTACGTTCTCGAAAACTTATATGGTGTATTAATAATGACTGTTGAGCCAGGATTTTCCGGTCAATCATTTATTAATCCAATGTTAAAAAAGATTGATAAATTAAAAAATTTAATACTTACAGAAGGATACGATACAAAGATATTCGTAGATGGCGGTATAAACACGACAACGGCTCCTAAAGTTGTTGAAGCTGGAGCTGACGCATTAATAGCGGCATCTGCAATTTATGGAAAAGACGACGTTGTAAAAGCTGTTCAAGATTTAAGGGCTTCTGCAAATTTCAAAATTTAATATACTTTAAAATATTACAAATTTAACATATTTTAATAATAATTTTTTAAATAATACATTAAAATTTTAATCAATTATAATCATTTATCCAGTTAAACCAAGAATAACGGTGAAATTATGAATGGAGTTAAAAAGGCAATGAGAGAAGCCTACGGTGAAACATTAGTGGAATTAGGCGAAAAAAATGAGAATATAGTGGTATTAGATGCTGATTTATCAGGTTCTACAAAAACAGCTCTTTTCTCAAAAAAGTACCCTGAAAGATTCTTTAACGCAGGTATTGCAGAGCAAAATATGATAGGAATGTCTGCAGGGCTCGCAAGAACTGGAAAGACTGTTTTTGCATCTACTTTTGCAATGTTTGCAACTGGTAGGGCTTGGGAACAAATAAGGAACTCGATTGCATACCCTAAATTAAATGTAAAAGTATGTGCAACTCACAGTGGTATTACAGTGGGTGAAGACGGAGCTTCCCACCAAATGACTGAAGATTTAGCAATTATGCGAGTTATACCAAATATGGTTGTTTTAGCTCCAGCAGACTACTATGAAGCTAAAAGTGTTATAAAATGGTGTGCAAATTACGAAGGACCCGTTTACGTAAGAATGCCAAGGGGAAATACGGAAGTTATTTTCGATAACGAAGAAGATGCAAAATTCGAGTTAGGAAAAGCAAGAAAATTAAAAGAAGGGACCGATATTACAATTATCGCAACTGGTGAAGTAGTCCCAGAAGCTTTAAAAGCGTCAGAATACTTAAGTAATGAAGGAATAAGTGCTGAAGTGGTATCTATGACTTCGATAAAACCTATCGATGAAGTTGCAATATCATTTGCAAAAGATATTATTATTACTTTAGAAGACCACAACGTAATCGGTGGTTTAGGTGGGGCTGTTTCCGAAGTAGTTTCATCAAAAGGTCTTAATAAAAAGGTTTTAAGAATAGGTATTAACGACACATTTGGTAAATCAGGTCCTGCCGGTGAATTATTGGAATATTATAAATTAGATGGGAAAAGCGTAGCTGAAACAATTGTTAAAAACTTATAAATTAAGGTTATATCTTAAATTATATTTTTATTTCTTCTTTTTATTTCTTATTTTATTATTTTTAAAATAATTTCTTTTTTTCGTAAATATTATTTCCAAAAATCTTTATATAATTTAGCACATAACAAGAATACACAGGAATTCAATAGATATTTTTAAATTCTTATGATTAAGGTACAATCAATTAATATTCAAATAGGGTAATAATACTAATAACAATAGTAATACTAATAACAATAATAAAATAATAAATTTGGTGAAATAATGTTTATGCAAGAAATTGAACTAAAAGGGCATATTATAGACAGTATGATAATGACTAAAGCATTTGACAAGACTTTAGACTTAGGCGGGGATTACAAAGTTTTAGAATTTCAAGTGGGTAAAGAAAAAACCGACCCTTCTTACGCAAAGCTATTAATAATCTCTTCTAAGAGTCAGCAACATCTCGAGAGTATTTTAGAGGAATTGCAAAACATCGGTGCAGATATTCCGGAAGTTGAAGATGTTAACTTAAAACAAGCTGAAAAAGACCAATGTTTGCCTAAAGGATTTTATTCTACAACTAATCACCAGACCTTTGTTAAATTAAATGGAGAATGGATTAAAGTAGGACACCCAAAAATGGATGCGGTAATTACTGTAGACCCAACTACAAAAACCGCTGAAACAAAGGTAATACGGAAAATTAAGGCGGACGATTACGTTGTAGTTGGTCATAGTGGTATTAGAATCGTACCTCCTGAAAAACCACGAGAAGCTGGTCAATTATTTGAGTTTATGAACTCCGAAGTTTCCTCTGAAAAGCCAAAAGAGGCCATAATCAGAAAAATTGCAAAAGAAATGTTCGAAATAAAACAAGAATACCAGAAAAACTTAAAAGAAGGGAAAAACGAAGGTGGTATCGCAATAGTGGGGGGTCCTGCTATTATTCACACAGGCGGAGGCGAAGCTTTAGCTAAACTTGTGGAAATGGGTTATGTTCAAGGTCTTTTGGCAGGAAATGCCCTCGCAACACACGATGTAGAGAGCGTATTATATGGTACGTCATTGGGCATTGATATAGAATCTGCAAATCCCGTTTTAGGAGGTCATAAGCACCACATTTATGCCATAAACGAGATTAACAAAGCAGGTAGTATAAAAGACGCTGTAGAAAAAGGCATACTTACTAAGGGTATTATGTACGAGTGTATACATAATAATGTGCCATATATATTGGCTGGAAGTATAAGAGACGATGGACCACTCCCTGATGTAGTTACTGACTCCGTAGAAGCTCAAGATATAATGAGAAATATGGTAATGGACAAAAAAATGGTTATTATGATGGCAACGCTCTTGCATTCAATAGCAACGGGTAATTTAATGCCTTCTTCTGTAAAAACCGTATGTGTGGATATTTTACCTGCAACCGTTACAAAATTAATGGATAGGGGGACGTCTCAAGCAATTGGTGTAGTGACCGATATAGGCGTATTTTTAGTATTACTTGCAAAAGAATTGGAAAAATTGGAAAATGAAAATAAATAATAATATAAAATAATATAAAATAATATACTGTAAAATAAAGAGTAATAATAATAATAATAATAATAATAATAATAATAATAATTTGGATGATAATATGGTTAAACAACTTAAAAATTCGCAGGAATTGCTCAAAAAATCAATAGAATCAATTTCAAAATTGGAACAAGAGAAATTGATAGAAATTAAAAAGCAAGATATGGGCAATATGTCGGAAAATACTCAGGAAACTGCTAAAAAGAATGAAAAAACGTATAAAGATGCAGAAGCGGGTATTATAGATATAGCAGAGCTTAAAAAAGCTGCTTATGATTTAATAGATGCTGACGAGTATGTATATAAAAAGGCTCCTAATCACGAATTGACAAAAGAAGAAGCTGAAGAATTTACAAAAATAATATTGGGCGCTCAAAAGAGTTTAAGCACCGTTTTAGAAGCTTTTGGATTTGAACAAGAGAAAAATATTATAAATTTGGACTCTGATGCTTTATATTTGGTTAGTAATAAGAAATTAATAAAAATATTAAATGAAATAAACGAAGAAGCAAATAAAGCAATGGGTATTACTTTAAAAACCAATTTGAATATTATTTCAACAGATGGAGTTTTAAAACCCGAAGATATGCTTATTATAAATCCAAAAATGCCTGAAAAAGCTTTAAAAGGTATTGAAAAGAAATGTGCTATCACAAAGGAAAACATACAAAAAATAATCGCTAATAAAAAACCTTCAAAAGTGTATGTAGTTGTAAAAGAAGGCGATAAAGCTGATGAATTAATATTAAAAAGAGCAGAAGCATTATATGGTGCTAAAAAATTGCCTTTAGAAGAATTACAAGTTTTATAACGCCATATACTTAATATAAAATTAATTTTTATAATAATTTTAATTTTATTAATTATTATTTTAATTATTATTTGGTATTTAATTTATTATATGAGATGATACTTTATGATTGACGATAAAATAAGAAATGTAGTAAAGGAATTTAAAGCATACGTTCCAGGAAAATCAAAGGAAGAAATCGCAAGAAAGTACAATTTAAATCCTGAAACAATTATAAAATTGGGTTCAAATGAAAATCCTTGGGGATGTTCACCTATGATTAAAGATAGATTGCTTGAGGAATTGCCAAAATTTAGCCAGTACCCTGAATCAATAAACCCAATTTTATTGCAGGAAATCGCTGATTTTGCAAAAGTGCCAAAAGAAAACTTAATCGTGGGTGGAGATGGTGCTGATGAAGTAATAGACCTCATAATGCGAATTTTAATCGACGAAGGTGACGAAGTAATAATCCCTATACCTACATTTACCCAATATGCAATTTCTGCAAAAATACACGGTGCAAATATAAAATGGGCTAAGTATGACGAGAAAAACGAGTTTAAGTTAGATGTTAACAGTGTTTTAAGTCAAATAACTGATAAAACAAAAGTAATCTTTTTATGCACTCCAAACAATCCAACAGGAAATATAATTCCAAACGAAGATATTAAGAAAATAATTGAATCTACTGACGCTTTGGTAATGATTGACCACGCATACATAGAATACTCAAGAAAGGAATACGATTTAACAGATTGGGCTTTAAAATACGATAATGTGCTTGTATTAAGGACATTCTCAAAAGTTTTAGGACTTGCGGGTCAAAGAATAGGATATGGAGTTTCAAGTACTAAAATAATCGATTATATGATGCGAATAAGACCCGCATTCAGTTTAACAAGAGCCACACAAATTTCAGCAATTGCAACACTCCAAGACAAGGAATTCATTTATAAAAGTCTTGACGATGGAATAAGAAGCAGAGAAATGATATACGAAGGAATAAAGCAATTCAAAGAGTTAGAAGTTTACCCTACTGAAGCAAATTATATGCTTATAAAGGTTAAAAATGGTATGAATTCATCACAATTCGCAGAGGAATTGCTTAAAAAAGGCGTAATCGTTAGGGATTGTTATTCATTCACTGGTTTAGAGCCGTATTATGTAAGGGTATCTATCGGAACCTTTGAAGAAAATGAAAGATTTTTAAAAATTCTTAAAGAAGTTGTTGAATAAACCAAAATAGTAAAATAATAAAACAAAAATCAATACCAATAATAATAATAATAATAATAATAAAAAACGAATAATGATAAAAAATAAAATTTTATCTATTTTTATCTATTTTTATCTATTTTTAATTTAATTTGTACAATTCGATTACTTTTTCGCTACTCAACGAAGCTAAGAAGCTACCTAATTTAGGGCCGTATTTTTTACTTAATAATATGGCATATGAAGCACCAAATGCTTCTTTAGGGCTCAATTCCAATGAATTAGCTATTTCATATATCAATTCGTGCAAGTTCATTGCAGTGATTTCATTGGATTCAAGAGATTCAAATCTTTCAATAAATGTATTAACCCATTCTTTTTGAGCATCTGAAAGTTTTTCATACTCCATTTTTGCTTGTTCTTTTGTATTGATGTTTAATTTTTCACCGTAGTTTTTAGCCCAGTTTTTGCTCATTTCAAGTCTTGCAATAAGTCTGTTTTTGTCAAATTCGGTAAATTCTTCTACATTGTAGCCATTTCTTCCTAAAATGTCGTATACTCTTTCCATATCGATTTCTTCATTATCAGCGATTGCAATTTGTGCGATAATTGAACAGAATTTGTATGCAACTTGAACAGGCAATTTTTCGGAGATATTTGTTGTAATAACCTCATATAATCTAATTTTATCGAGGTCATTTGTATTCAATTCTTCTGAACTGCTCTTTTGTTTTTCAATTAATTCGAAGTATTTTCTTTCTAATTCGTCGTAGTCATCTACAATATTCGGAATTCCTTTTAAATCAAAGTCAATGTGTTTTGAAGGTTTACTTCTTACCAATAAAAATCTTAAGATTTCTGGATGGCAAATTTCATTCCAATCCTTAACTGCAAATACAACACCGGCAGACGAGGACATAGGAACAGCTTTGTCGCCTACTTTTAACTGAATCCATTCGTAAATCATTTTTTCAGGTGGGACGTATCCATAAACCATTCTTGAAATTTTAACGCCTGTATCGTATGAACCACCGGAAGCACCGTGGTCTTTACCCATAGGCTCAGCAGTTACGCCGAATATTTGCCATCTCGCAGGCCAGTCAACTCTCCACGGTAATTTACCGATTCCATTAAATGGTTGGACGTTGTTTTCAAATCCACAATCAGAACAAACATATGTAATTGTTTTATCTTCGCTATTGTACCCCAATATTTTGGTATTTATCATTTTACCGCATTTTTCACAAACAACGTTTAAAGGATACCAGTCATCAGCAAGAGGCTCTTTTCTGAATCCATCAAGGATTTCTTTAATTTTTAATCTGTTATCGAGAGCTTTAATAATTGCATCGTTGTACATACCCGCTTTATAGCATTCACTTGCCCTATATGTAGTAATTTCAATACCTAAATCTTTTAAACTGTTTAAATAAGGGTTTAAAAAGTGTTCTGCGTAGCTATTACAACATCCTTCAGGACAAGGTATTTCACTCAATGGCATACCAATGTATTTTGTGTATTCTTCGGTTAAGAAAGGGTATAATTTCCTAAGTGGGTCGTAATCGTCAGCAACAAAAATTAATTTTGATTTTTTACCTGCTTTTTTGAGTCCTTGGTGAATACCGTCTGCAGTAAGTGTTTCTCTTGCATTTCCAACGTGAATATGACCCGATGGGGTTATACCGCTTGATACAACATATTCTTCGATTCCATCCCTATCTCTTTTTTTAATTATTTTTTCAGCTGTAGCATCTGCCCAGTACATGTTTTTCCTCCATAAAATATTAAATTTAGACGTTATAAAAAATCTTAAAATAAGTGATTTTAATTACTTATGTATTAATTTTATAAAAAGATTAACTATAAATTTTGATATTTAAAAAATAACAATAAAAATAACAATAAAAATATACTAAATAATAATACTAATAATAATATAAATACTAAAAAACATTAGTTAATTTAAATTAATAAATATATATGCCTAAAATAAAAAAGCCAAGGAAGGGATTTGAACCCCTCTGAAGCGGATCTGCAGTCCGCTGCCTCGCCGGACTAGACTACCTTGGCACTTGCGTGTTTAATCTATTTCTTTTATTTACAAGTATAGGAGGGCTATTCTACTATATAAAGTTTTCTATAATTTGTCATATATCTACATATATAATTTTATTGGTACAATTTTAGTAAGTTATTCCTCGAAAAAAAGCCAAGGAAGGGATTTGAACCCCTGTTGCACGAATCTGATGTCCGTTGCCTGGCCGGACTAGACTACCTTGACGATTTTCGCATTATTTATTTCATTATTTATTTCATTATTTAATTCATCATTTATTTCATTATTTTTTATTTTAGGGTTAATAAAATTATTAATATCTATAACATACATTAATTTTTCTATTATGTAGTTATATTATTAGAAATACTATTATACTATATAAGTTTTTTGATTATTTATTTTGATTATTTAATTACCTATTTTTTATAACAATACTATTTTTGATTTAAAATGTTTTATACATTCTATAATGTCTATTCTTTCTATTCTTTCTATTCTTTTCCATATAATTTAACAAATAACTTATAAATTTATATATTCCAATATACGCTTTTTAAAAAGATTTATATATCATAACTTATATTCCTATAATATATATTATACTAAAGAAATTGAGAAACACGTTAATCTATACAATAACTAAGGTTAGAGATAGATTTAAATCGAAATCTATATAAATAAAGTTAACATAGTATTTGATGAAGTATTAAGGGACTGAAACACAGACAATTATATATGTTATATGATTACAATTAACAATTAATTACTCAAAAATGCTGATTTATAGGCTAAATGGTATTATATTAGTATTACCTTCGGATTTATATATTAGTTTTCAGTGTAATTATGATTATGGTTGTATGATTTATATTTTGACTGATTGGATAGGTTCCTACGTCTGTAAATCTAATAATAAAGTGAATATACGGGTATTTGCCTTTTAGGTACCCAATATACGTGATTAAACAAGAATCATATTGGTCATACTAATTAAATGGTTGAAGTCAGAAACCTTAATGTCGTATGGTTGGTAAATTGAGCATATAAATATAATAGTTATTTAATATTTCGTTTAATAAGTTTATTAATTATCGCTTAACAATTGAAATACTTTTATATAGCACAGCGAATGAAAACTTAAAAACGTTGATGTGCAGAGATAGTCTAGCCCGGAAAGGCGTACGGCTGGAACCCGTATGAGGCTTTGCCTCTCGGGGGTTCAAATCCCCCTCTCTGCGTCACTTTTTTATTTTTTTTACAGTCATCAAACACGAAGATCTCTGGAGGTGCAAGAGTGACTCAAACAGAATTTAGACACAGAATTAGAATATCTAAAACAGATTTAAAAGGGGAAAGTCCTTTAGAATACGCTCTTCAAGAAATAAAAGGTATTGGTAGAGCAATGGCAAGAGCTATCATCAGATTAACCGAATTAGACCCTAAAGTTCAAGCTGGTTATATCGGTGATGAAGAAGTAGCTAAAATCGAGTCAGTATTGGAAGACCCAGCAAAACACGGTATACCATCATGGATGTTTAACAGAAAGAAAGATGTATACTCAGGGTTAGACAAACACCTTATCGAAACAGATTTAACAATGACCGTTCAAGAAGATATCACAACAATGAAGAAACTCAGATGTTATAGGGGTATCAGACACGAATTGAGATTACCATGTAGGGGCCAAAGAACAAGAGGTTCATTCAGAAAAGGTAGCTCAATGGGCGTTAAAAGAAGAAAATAATTAAGTAATATTAATTAAATGGTTTAAATAAATATTAAATAAGTATTAAATAAGCCAAATAGTCAATATTAACTTAATTATTAAAAACGAATGCTTAAAAGCGTAATGTACTTAGAATCATATGAATTATGTCGATAAGACCTATTATACAATGACCTAAGCATAGCAGGAAGCAAATGCACAAATGCAAATAAAGCAAATGCACATGCAAAATGCAAAAAGGTGAAAACATGGGAGACCCAAGAAGGTTAAGTAAAAAATACGACACACCTAATCATCCTTGGATTGGCGAAAGAATAAACAAGGAAAGAGATTTAAGCCAAAAATACGGTTTAATAAACAAGAAAGAATTGTGGAAAATGGAAACACAATTAAGAAACTATAGAAGACAAGCAAGAAAACTTATCAGCAACACAACAGCGCAAGGTGTTAAGGAAGCTATTCAGTTATTTGCTGTTTTAAAAAGATATGGTATCTTAAATGAACAAGAGCCTACATTAGACCACGTCTTGTCATTAAACATCGAAAACATCTTAGATAGAAGATTACAAACAATCGTTTACGAGAAAGGTTTAGCAAGAACACCAAAACAAGCAAGACAATTCATCGTACACGGCCACATTGCAGTTAACGGTAGAAAAGTATCATCACCTTCATACTTAGTAGAACTTGAAGAATCAGATGCTATTTCATACGTTGGTATTTCACCTTTGGCTGCCGAAAATCATCCTGAAAGGGCAAAAGCCGTAGAGGAAAAACAATAAGGTGATTAAATGAGTCAAAAATGGGGAGTAGTGCATATATACGCATCATACAACAACACAATACTTCATGTTACAGATGTAACAGGTTCAGAAACAATTGCTAAGGTATCTGGTGGTATGATTGTAAGAAACCAGAGAGATGAATCATCACCTTACGCAGCAATGCAGGCAGCATTCAAAATCGCTGATTTAATCAGAGATAAGGGTATTGACCATGTTCACGTTAAAGTAAGGGGTGCTGGTGGACAAAAATCCAAAAATCCAGGACCAGGTGCTCAAGCAGCTATCAGAGCTTTATCAAGAGCAGGAATTAGAATCGGTAGAATCGAAGATGCTACGCCAATTCCGCACGATGGTACAACACCTAAAAGGAAAAACAGATAATTAATTTAATTTATAAATTTATTCAAATTTATTATTAATACTCTTATATTTTGGATTAAAATTTATAATAATTTACGGTAATCTATTAATTTAGTAAATACCTGTTAAATAATTATTAAATATTTATGAAATTGATTTGGTGATTTTTTTGATAACTGATATGCAAAAAGAGGTAAAAAGAACTGGAGAAATCATAACTATGAAAGTTGAAGCTCCTTTATCTTTTTCCAGTGCATTAAGAAGAATAATGATATCAGAATTACCAACTTATGCCATAGAAAATGTTTTTTTCTATGAAAACACTTCTTCAATGTACGATGAAGTTTTAGCTCATAGGTTAGGTATGGTACCAATAAAAGGAAAACCTGTAAGTTCTGATGAGTTAATAACATTTGTAGTATCTAAAGAAGGACCTTGTACAGTTTATTCATCCGATTTAAACTCAGAAGTGGGAGAATCTGCTTTTGATAATGTACCATTGGTTAAATTAGCAGAAGGTCAGAAATTAGAGGCTGAATGTGAAGCATTGGTAGGAACCGGTAAAATTCACTCAAAATGGCAACCATGTAATGTGGTTTACAAAGAACTCGGAGATAATCTCGTAGAGTTTAAAATTGAATCTCATAAAAACATGGAAGCTGAGGATTTAATAAGGTCTGCATTAGAGATTCTTAAAAATAAAGCTGAAACATGTTTAATTGAATTAGAAAGTCATGTATTTGATTAATAGTTTATTAATATGATTATTAGTATATTTATTAATCGAATATTGTATTACTAATTTATTAATTACTCGAAATAACGTTAATTAAATATATTAACTCCAAAAATTTCACGAACCAATAATATTTATAATCTTTGAGATTATTTACTATATTTAATAATATTGATATAATATTAGTATATTATTCATAAATATTTAATATTAGAAATATGATAAGATAATCAAACATGACATGGTGAAAATCATGAGAAAATTACTTGCAACAAACCCTGAAGTACACGGATTGGTACAGTTCTTAAAAGAAGCAGCTTTTAAAAATGAAGCACCAATTTGGAAAGACGTTGCTAAAAGAATGGCAAAACCTTCAAGAAGAAGGGCAGAAGTAAACATCAGTAAAATAAACAGATACGCTTCAGAAAACGATACAATTGTAGTAGCTGGAAAAGTTTTAGGTGCAGGTTCCTTAAAACAAAACGTTACTGTAGCTGCATTCACTTTCTCAAACTCTGCAAAGTTAGCTATCGAAGCTGCTGGTGGTAAATGTATTACAATCCCAGAACTCGTAGAACAAAACCCAAAAGGTTCAAAAGTAGTTATTATGGCATAATTGAGATAATTATATTAGTATAATATTATAATAATTTATTATAGTAATTATTGTATTATATTATTATATTATTATATTATTATTCATTATGTTATTTCATTATTAATTATTTAAATGCTAAAATTAATCTAATTATCAGATAATTATTATCATTATGGCGTATACATTTATATGCCCTCATAATCATATTTATGAACGATAAACACGAAAGGTGGATAAGCATGGTTGTTATTAATGCTGAAAACGCTGTAGTTGGAAGATTAGCTTCATATGTTGCTAAAGTTGCATTAAGCGGTGAAGAAGTTGTAATTATCAACGCTGAAAAAGCAATTATGACTGGTAATAAAGAATTTATTTTCCAAAAATACGTGCAATTGAGAAACAGAAAAAGTATTTCCAACCCTAAAAAGATGGGTCCAAAATTCCCAAGAAGGCCAGAAGATATATTAAGAAGAATTATCAGAGGCATGCTCCCTTACAAAAAGCCAAGAGGAGTAGAAGCATTCAAAAAAATTAAAGTTGAAGTAGGAGCTCCTGCAGGTGTTGAAGCAGACATTGTTTTAGGTTCAATACCAAAAACAAACAAGTACGTAACTTTGGGAGAATTAAGTAGCTTCTTAGGTGCTAAATTTTAATTTAGAGGTGATTTAGCGTGAAAGTTATCAATACAGTAGGAAAAAGAAGAACTGCAGTTGCAAGAGCTACTGCTAAAGAAGGAAACGGAAGAATTAGAATTAACAAAAAGCCTATAGAATTAATAGACTCAAAATACTTAAAAATGAAGTTAATGGAGCCTGTAATTTTAGCTGGTGAAGAATTAAACAACATTAACATCGACATCGACGTTAAAGGTGGCGGTGCTGTTGGTCAAGCAGAAGCAGTAAGAACTGCTTTAGGTAAAGCAATCGTAGAATTCGTAGGAAACCTCGAATTAAAAGATAAGTACTTAGCTTACGACAGAACAATGTTAGTTAGTGATGCAAGAAGAACTGAACCGCACAAACCAAGTAAGTCTTCAAAAGGTCCAAGAGCTAAAAGACAAAAATCATACAGATAAATTATTTACTATTTATCTTTTAGATTTTACTTTTAAAATTGAGTATATATTAAGTATGTTAATATGTAAATATTATATACTAAATTAAATAATTGAAATAATTATTGATTTTTAAGTTTTAGATTTTATTATTACTATTACAAATTTATTGAGTATTAACCGTATAGTTTTTAAGTTTTTAAGTTTTTTATCAGATTTAATTTTAAGTTTTAAATAATTTTAAATATTTGATGGTATAAAACATATTTATCCTAAAAATGAAATACAAATAATTCAATACTGTAATTACGAATATTATAATTTTAAACACTTTTACCGGTAAAAAGGTGATAACATATGATGTTTCCGGTTAGATGCTTTTCTTGTGGGACAGTTGTTTCAGAAGTGTATGGAGAATACCATGAAAGACTTACAAATGGGGAAAAATCAGACGAGATTTTAGACGATTTAGATATTACAAAATATTGTTGCAGAAGGATGTTTGCATCCCATAGATTACATAACGACAAGGATTTATTTGACGATGTAATGGAATATAAATAAAATATTAATAATCCATTAATCAAAATCCATAATTCTATAATCAAAAATGTTAAAAGTTCGTGCGGGTGATTTTTTGAGCTATACAAAATTTGAAAAAGCGAGATTAATAGGTTCAAGAGCCTTGCAAATTTCAGGCGGAGCACCAACTACTGTAGATTCTGACAGTAGTTCATCTTTAGATTTAGCAATTGAAGAGGTAAGCAAAGGTGCTGTACCTTTAACAATCAAAAAACCTAAAGTTATTAAATTAGATGAATAATAGTCTGATAAAAAGTGTTTTTCTTTTATTTGATTATTCACTTTTATATGGGAATTTATATATAAATTTTCATAAAATGTCATATTTGCAAATTTGCAATGTTATTAATTTTCTCAATTTTTATTAATTATTTATCAAATAATATAGTTATTTAATATTTTATTTATTTAATAATTCGCCTAATTTTAACAACCTATCTAATTATTTATTATTTAATCAATACTAATAATTGCAATAATTTAAAAATCGAAGTAGGGGATTTATTTGGAATATGAAACAGCTATAAAAAGAATAACTGCAAAGAAAGTATTCAAAAATTCCAAAATTCAGGTAAAAATATCCACAATAACTGAAAAGGGGATAGGATACGATGTTATAGATGTGGATAATCCAGAATATGTAATTTCAGATATCGAAAATGTGATAGCTCCCGAAATAATAGGATATCCTGCATACGACCAAGATTTTATCGATGCAATAATCTGCGACACAAACGTTGACAATCCTATGATTACAATGAGTGCATCAGTTAGTGTCGCAAGGGCTGCATCAAATAGTATCAATATACCAATGTTTAAACATATAGGCGGTATTTTATCGGCTGATTTACCTGTAGTAAGTTGTCCTATTTTAGCGGATAAAAAAGGTAATCAATTAATTGTATTTCCAATGGCTGAATCAATCGGGGAAATGATACATACGTACGAGTTTATCATTGACAATATATACCCAAAATATCAATCCAGAAATATGGAAGGTGAATTCCTTTGTAAGTCTGTTTTTGACAATATAGACGATTTTTCGGAAATTATATCAAATATTGCAGAAGATGAAGACTTAGATATTTTAATGGGTGCAAAAATAACGAGTTATGACCAACGGATAGAAAGTTTGGACTATTTGGAAACAAATGAAATTGTTGATTTTGATGGATTATTATGTACTGAGAATATGGACGAAGAAGCCGATATTTCGAAAATAAATCCATACACAACAGGTTCTTTAACTGAAATGAAGTATTTGGTAAGTTATATGACAAATGCAGGTATAACGCCAATGATAGATTCAGAAAATACATCTTTTGCTCATTTAGCAATAGGATTTAAAGTACCAATTATAAAAACTTCGTTAACTTCTAAAATTTTAAATGAACTTTGGAATGTTGAGAGAATTTTAAAAAATCCAAACATTACAAGATTTTAAAATAATGTAATTGAAATATAATATAGTATAATATATTATAATATATTATAATATAATATAAATAAAATATAAATATTATTTTTTTTACTCAGATTCTAAATCCAAAAGTATACAGTTATTTGGGCAAACATCTGTACAAACCTTACACCATACGCAAGTTTCAGGATTAACAATTATTATTTTATCGTTTGAAATATCAAATATTTCCATAGGGCAGGTATTTACACATTCTGCACAATCTAAGCCATTACAAAGATTATAGTCTATTGTTATTTTAACCAAATTATTCCTCGTAAAATTTTAATGAATTAGTAAATACTAAATTAATAAATTAATTTATTAATTATTGTATGATTAAATAAAATTTAAAATAGTAATTTGTAAGTTATTAAATGTTTTAAATTATTCTTTTTTCATAATTTCCTTTAAATCTTCTGGAACATTAATATTCTCGTTTTTACCTTCCATTTCATCTAAAGCATCGAATAATTCTTCCCACGTATCAAGGGTTATTTTAGCATCTTCTTCACTTAATTTTTCCAAAGCATAGCCGGTATGTATTAATACATAGTCCCCAACATTCACATCTTCGAGTAAAGCTAATTTAGCTTTCTGTTTAACGCCTTTGTATTCTGCAACTGCGTATTTTTCCCCATCTTCTTCAAAAATATCTATAACTTTTGAAGGTATTGCCAAACACATATTTACTACCACCTAATTTAATTTACAAGTATATAGTTTTTTAAAATATTTAAATATGAGGGATTCAATTTTTTTATAATATCTAATAAAAATAGTAAAAATAGTAAAAAAGTATATTGTATTTTAACTTTTAACTTTTAACTTTTAATTATTAATTATTAATTACTAATTAATATCTGCCGTATTCTACCTAACTTAAAATGGCCAAATCCCATAAGATTTTAAGAAAGCATATAATCCAAACGGTGCAACTATTATCCCGTGTTTTAATACTCTGCTTACAAATACTGCAATAATATATGTTTTAAATGGCATTTTAAAAGCACTTGCTGACCAACAGATTAGTTCAAATGGTATGGGCGTAATCCCTACAATTATTAACCCCATAGGCCCCCATTTTTCCAAAAAACGATTAGTTTTGTCATAGTACTTGTCGCTCTTAAAAAATTTGCGATATAGTCTTTCACCATATTTTGAAGCAAGGTAGTATGTAATAACTGCACCAAGTGTACTGCCCACTGTAGACGCTACAAGCACCCAAAACCAGTTTAAACCAATTGTAAGCCCTGGAATCATAAATATTTCAGTTGGAAAGGGTTGAAATATAGATTCTGAAAATCCTAATAAAAAAATTGCCCAAAGACCGTATTTATGCACTAAATAAAGCCCAAAATCAATAAATGGGTTAATGAATGCGGATAAATCTATACTCATACTATACCTTTGTGCATTTTATTATTTTTTCTTTTTTTTGTAAATTAAATATATTGTGTAAATTTTTATGATATAAGTATTTATTAAAATTTATGTAGTACTGCACTAATCAAATATTTTAAATCATTATTGCAACAAACAGTATATTATTTTTAATATATAAATCAATAATATTTACAATACTAATAAAATAATATAAAAATAAAAAACCAAAATAAAAAAACTTAAAAGTTAGAACTTATACTTTATAAGTTATACTTTATAAGTTATACTTTATAAGTTATACATTATAAGTTATATTTTATAAGTTATAATTTAAAATTACCTACGCTAAGATATTTAAATCCTTTTTCACGTGCAATAACTGGGTCAATTGTATTTCTACCATCAACAATTAAAGGAATATTCACATTCTTCATTAACTTGTCCAAGTCCATATTTTTAAATTCAACGTGGTCAGAGGTAATAATAACGGCATCCCATTTATATGATTCCATTTCCGCCCATTTTGCACCATATCTATTAGCATCTGTTTCATCACATAATGGGTCAAATGCGTAAACGTCTGCATCCCAACCATTGAGTTCGGAAATAATTGGAATAGCTGCACTTTTCATAAATTCTTTAACGCCCCCTCTAAAGGTTAAGCCCAAAACAAGAATTTTAGCGTTTTTAAGTGATTTTTCAAAGCTATTAAGACCTTTAATAGTTAATTCGACCATATGGTGAGCCATATAATCATTTAATTCTCGTGCTGTTTTTGTAATACGGGGGTTAAGTTTTTCAGAGGAATTTATAACAAACCAGGGGTAAACTGGAATACAATGACCTCCAACACCTGCACCAGGGGTATGAATATGACAGTATGGCTGCGTGTTAGCTGATTCAAATACTTCAAGAGCATCTACATTATGCTCTTCACACCAAAGTGCTAATTCGTTAGCTAATCCAATATTAACATCCCTGTAAACTCCTTCGAATACTTTAACAGCTTCAGCACCTTTAATACCACTAATAGGTACTATACCAGCATTATTTATTGTTTCATACATTCCGCTTAATATTTCAAGAGTTTTGGAATCATTAGCACCGATAATTTTCGGATACTGACCTTTAATGTCCCTAAGTGCGGTACCTGTCATAGTTCTTTCAGGAGCGTGAGCAAGCCCAAAATCCCCATTTGATAATTTTAAACCGCTTTTTTCAAAGATTGTTATAAGACTTTCTGTAGTGGATGGAGGCATTGTAGCTTCGGTAATTACAATATTGCCCTCTTTTAATCCACTACTTATTATTTCAGCAACGTTATACACAGGACCAAGCTTAATATTACCTTTTTCATCGGTAAGTGTTGGAACGAGTATAATCATAATGTCAGCTTTTTCAGCGGCAAGCTTTCCATCGGTTGTAGCACAGTAAGTTCCGTTTTTAACGTTTTTAGCCACCAATTCACTTAAAAATGGTTCTTCTGTGATATGATTTATACCTTTGTTTAAGTTTTCGACAACTTCTTCGCAAATATCAACGCCTATTACATTAACACCAGCTTCAGCAAAGACATTTGCAAGTGGTAAACCCATTTTACCTTGCCCATATACTGCAACAGTTATTTTTCCATTTTTAAATTTATTCTTAAATTCTTCTTTTGATAAATTTAACATACTCATTGTATTACCCTTATTTTTATTATTAATATTATAATAAATTATTATAATAAATTATTACACTACTTTATTAATATTATTTTATTAATATTATTTTATTAATATTATTTTATTATATTATTATTTTATAGTACTATATTACGTATTTTATTATTTTGAACTATTTAAAGCCTTGAGAGCAACTTCTAAAGCGTGAAGTCCATCTTCGCCACATACGAGAGGCTCCACATTACTTTCAACGCTTTCTATCACATTTAATAACTCATTTTTAAGAGGTTCGGAATGTTCTATTTTAGCCTTTTTAACCCATTCATCGTCATATATTGTAAGTGATTGTTCTATATAATCTAAATAAGCTATTCCTTCGGTTCCAATAACGTTTAAACTCCTGGTTTTGTGTGGGGTAAGTCTGTTTGTTTCAATAATTCCATCGACATCATTCTCAAAACTTGCAATAATAAGTGCATAGTCTTCAGCATCGGAGGGGTGTTTTACGTTTTTAGCTTTAGCATAAACGTCTTTTACTTTTGAACCGCATAAAAAGTGCATAGCGTCAATATCGTGCACTGAAAGGTCGAGGATAACTCCAACATCGGTAATACGGGAAGTCATAGGTCCAACTCTTTTAGCAGTCATCGTTACAATATCTCCGAGTACTCCATTTTGAATATGTTTTTTAAGCTCTAAAACCGCAGGGTTAAACCTTTCAACGTGCCCAACAGCTAATTTAACGTTATTTTCCTTTGCAAGCTCTATAAGTTCCTTTGCATTTTCAATACTGTCAGCGATAGGTTTTTCTACAAGTACATTAACGCCAGCTTTTATAAAATCACTTGCAATTTTTTTGTGTAAGAAAGTAGGGACTACAATGCTTACAAGGTCAACGCCTTCTTTAATGAGTTCGTTGTAATCTGTGAAAGCCTTTGTATCAAACTGTTTTGCAATTTCGTTAACTCTTTCCGCATTCGTATCTGAAACGCCTACTAATTTTATATCTTTTTCTTTACTTTTTTCTAATTCCTTATAAATCCTAACGTGGTTGTATCCCATCATTCCCACGCCAATAACGCCAACTTTTAACACATTATCACCTTTAAGCCCTATAACTATGTAATATTACTTAATATATTTTATAATATTCTCATAATTTAATATTATTTTATCATAATTTAATATTATTGGGTTAATATGTATTTTATTTAATGGTTTATAATTACTATACAATTATTATACAATTATTATACAATTATTCAATAATTTATATTAATTTTTAATAAACTATTCTATTTATTTTTTGACAATTGATACAATTTCCTCAATATCAATTATCTTCAGTCCAAATATCAGCAATACATACAATATCGAATAACTCGCTGAGCCTATTATTAATCGATATAAGTCGCTCATTGCGAAATTTGATAATATTACCACAGGTATTAAACTAAAAAGCCCTACAACCAATAATTTAAATGTTTCTTTATATTTAATTTGTAAATTCATATTCTTTTTAATATACCTACCCATAAGCATTTGAATTGCAAAATAACTAATCAAAGTAGTTATTGCAGCCCCTAAGCTTCCAAATTGTGGTATAAGTAATATATTTAGTATTACGTTTACCATCGCCCCAAAATACAAAAATTTGGTAGCTATTTGCGGTTTTCCCACGCCTACTAATATATCTGAGCTTATAACATTCAAAGAGGAGAATATTGCACTAATCATTAATATTCTGACAGCGTTGCTAACTGGTAAATAGCTGGAATTGAAGAATACATTTATAAATTCTGGGGTGTAGTAAATCAAACAAATAATCAACGGCAAAGTTAAGGCCATCATATATTTGAATATATTTGTAATTCCATAGTTTAATTCTTTTACTTTCCCAAGTGTCCACAATTCTGATACTAATGGTAATAATACAATAGATATAGCTCCAACTCCTACATTAAGCAAGGTAATAGTTGGTGTTGCAACATTACGGTATTCTGCAACTGCAATTAATCCTGTAAATATTGTTAAAAATACCCCATCAATATAACTCATTAATACAGATGTAGAATTAGTTAAAGTAGCAGGTATGCCCTGTCTAAATATTTTAACAATTAAATCTTTGGATATTTTAGATTTTATTTTGAAATAATCCGGATAAACTTTTTTGAATACAATAAATCCATACATAATTACTGCAATAACTGGAACAATCGAATAAGCCAAAACTGGTACAAATGCGTTGTTTATTCCCAAAAATATTAATATCAAGGATATTGCAAATATGAAGCTTATTTTAAATGGCGTAATTGTTGCTAAATACTTCTGATTTTGGAATCCTCTCAATATATTATATAATACTGCTAATATTCCCTCAAATATGAAATATACTACTACCATTATCATAAAAGCGTCCGAAGCAACTAACAAATGGTTCGTATATTGCCCAGCACTATTAAGATAATTATTAACAATATAGGGGCTTAAGGCCAATAGTATGGCAACCATTATTAATGTAAAGCTTATTTGAAATATAAATGAAAAATTTACCGACGATTTAATGGATTTATAATCCCCTTCTGCTTTAAATTTTGGTATATATCTCGTAAGTGCTACATCTACACCCAAACCTCTAAAAACAGCTAATATACTAAGTAAATCTAATATGGCATAGAATAAACCTACTTCTGTTTTTGGCAAGTAGTTTGCATAGAGCATTCTTACCCCATAGCCAATAGGACCTGCCAATACCAGTAATAAAAAATTCCAACCAATTCCTCTAACTGCTTTTTGTTTATAACTCAAAATATCCCTTAAATTATTTTATAAATTTATAATGTGTTTAATCCTTTTTAATTTATGATATTTACGGATTTTAATGAATATAGTCTATAATTTGATAATTTCTAATATATTAAACATGCTATTTAAAATAACCTAAATAAAAATAGAATAAAAATAGAATAAAAATAGAATGATAATCTAAGAAGAATTATAAAAATATTAAAAGAATAAATGAATAAGAGAATAAAAGAATAAAAGAATAAAAGAATAATTAAAATATTAGAAAAAATTATCCAATGTTTTTTGAATTTTTTTAGGTTTACCCTCGGTTTTATCTGAAGACGTTGATTTTAGTTTATCGGCATCTACTATCGATAAATCGCCATATGGAATTTTTAACTCATCAAATACTTTATAGCCTATTTTACCAATAGTTTTAATTACAAACTCTCGGTTAGTTCCTATATCGGCAACTGTCTTTATATTGGCATCATATAGTTTTCTTGCCCTTACTCTACCAAGATTTTTAACTCCAAGCAATTCTACTAAGTCAGATTTTGCCCCGTATTCAATACGCAACTGTAAATCTTCAATAATCCGTTTAATAAAAGTTTTTAAACCTTTAACGCTATCGTATTCTTCAAAAGCTCCGGATAGTTCCAAAGCCCTAAATATTTCACGAGTGGCGTGAGCAATCCATTTTACTTGCTCAATTTTGTAATTTAAAATACCTGCCTCTACACCGTATTTTTCGTGAATTTCAAGCTCGGAAGCTTCGTTTATCCAGTCTTTAATCATTTTAGATGTTTTATAGGCGCAAATATTGTCATAGTCCTCATATTCGTATATTTTAAGCGATATCATTTCTTCGACTAAATCATCATATTCATATTTATTTACTCGCAATGAAGGTCTTAATTCAGTAGATTTACAAATCATATATATAATTCTTTGTTCAATATCACCAATATTTTCAGTATTTTGATTAATTTCAAATTTATTATTAATTTTCATCTCAAAAATTGATTTAATACCCTTAGAAATGTATTTGGCACTCAATGGGTCTATATATTGCTGTGCTGTAGCATTACCTAATTTTGTAGACTTAAATGTGGTACTTGCATCTTCTATAAGTTCATATTCTTCGTAATTGAATTTTTTTCCATTCTTACCTTTATTATTTTTATTATTATTTTTATCGTTCTTATTATTCTTATTATTCTTATTTTTACCAGTCATCAAATTTCCATTTTCATCAAATGAAATACTGTTTATTTTGAATTCATCATTTTTATCGTCCAAATTTAATTCAATTTTAGAGCCTTTATTTTCAATTTTTTGAGGAAAGTCTTCTTTTTTATCAAAATTATCAAAATTATCTGAATCGTCAAAATCAAAGTTATACTCAATAAATCCATTTTCCATTAAAAATATGACTTCATCCCTTATATCTTCCACAATTTTCTCGTAATCGCCATATTGGACAGCATAAAACGTGTTTTTCATAAACTGTTTTAATTCTCCGAAAGAAGAAATTTCCCCCGAAAAGATGCTCCCGAGAATAAATATACGAAGTGTCTTTTTATTAGATATGTTAGAATATATCTCTTCGGGTTTTCCACGCAACATATAAAGGTTATCTCCGACTTCTGAAGATTTTTTAACTACAATAATCCCCTCACCATATGGGTCAAGGCCAGGACGTCCAGCACGACCTATACACTGTTGTATTTCCATATTGGGAATGTTTGAAAACCCTTTTCCATCAAAACGCTTAGTGTCCCTAATTATTGCACGTCTACAAGGTAAGTTTAACCCTGCGGATAGGGTTGGAGTACAGCATATAACCTTTATAATTCTTTTTCTGAACCCTTCTTCAACCAATTTACGCTGTTTCATTGCTAAACCAGCGTGGTGGAAAGCTACACCTTTTTTAATACATTCAGAAAGCTGTTCGCAAGTTTTAGAAGGTTTTTCAAGAACATTTAAAATTTCAGAACTAAGGTTATTTAATTCCCCCTGTTCGTCGTTTGTTAAATATTTTGCGAGGTCGTTCTTTTTGGCTTCTGAAACTGCATTCCGTTTTGAACTACAAAATACTAAGCAAGAACCACTATTTTTTACACAATCCACTATTAAATTGGATATTTCACTTTTGGAGCTTCCAAAATTTTTTAATGGTTTGATTTGTTTATTTTCCCCATTTTCGCCGTTAACTACCTTGTAATCTTCAATGGTATAGTAATTAACCTTATTTTCATCGGGGTGGTAAAGTCCTTTTTTAAGTTCCACAGGTCTCCAAGTATCTACTACGAGTTTCGCATCAAGCCAGTTGGCAAGCTCTTCAGAATTACCAATGGTTGCAGATAACCCGATTATTTGGATGGGCAACATTTTTAATTTTGTTAAAACTATTTCTAAAGTTCCACCACGTTCTTTATCTCCCAATAGGTGTATTTCATCAATTATAACAACTGAAACGTCATTTAACCAAGTTGTATTTTTTTTCCGCATAAGACTATCAAGTTTTTCAGACGTCATAATTATGATGTCATATCTTGATAAATTTTCCTTACTATCATAATCACCAATTGATATGCCAATTTTTAAGCCAAATTTGTTATATTTTTCCCTAAATTCGTCAAATTTTTCCGTAGCGAGAGCTTTTAATGGAACTATAAAGAGTGCCTTTTTACCACTCGGTATATACCCTAACTCATTTTTAGGGCTATTTTCTAAAACGTGATTTATAAATGCCATTTCCCCAATTAGGGTTTTTCCGGACGCCGTAGGTATGCTAATTATAAAATTTTTGTCTTTTTCGAGGATTCCTTCAGTTAATACCTTTTTTTGAGGGGGTCGAAGGCTTTTTATCCCGTTTTTTGATAAAACATTCATTAAATATTTTTCATTCACATTATCATTTCCAATTGCTAAAATTATATCTTTCTTAATTATATTGATATCTTTACTTAAATAAATGATGATTTAAAAAATTGAAACCTTAAGGCTGAAATCAGATATTTGAATTTATAATTAAATTTAAAACAATACTTATTAATATTTTAATAATATATTTAATAAATAATCAAAAAATATCGTACTAAACTACTATGAATAGATGGAATACTACAAATATATATTAAAAATTATTTTATGAGATTTATAAGGATTGAAATTATGAAAATAGTAATGACTGCAACAAATCCTGTAACGAACGACCCGAGAATAATAAAAGAAGCAAAAGCCCTCAACGAGGCAGGACACAATATAACAATTGTTGCGTGGGATAGGGATTGTAAAAATCCGTCTGAAACTACAAAAGAAGGTATAGAAATTATAAGAATTCCAGTTAAGGCATCTTATGGTAGTATGAAAGATTTTATAAAAAATTTGCCGTTATTTTACAAAAAAGCTTACAAAATATTAAAAAAATTAGATTTTGATGCAATACATACTCACGATTTTGATACTGCTTTTTTAGGATATGTTATAAAAAAACAAGGTAAAAAAAATACTAACAAAACTAACCCGATAAAATGGGTATATGACATTCACGACTTATATGAGAGTTTTATTGAAAAAAATAACCCAAATTTGGCGAAATTAATTTCCAAAATGGACGTAATATTAATGAAAAACGCAGACGATTTAATCGTTGTAAATGAAAAATTTATCAATTTAATCGACGAAAGAATAAATGATAAAAAAGTATTGGGTAAAATAAAAATTGTTAGAAATACAATAAATCCACCAAAAATTACCTTAAAATCACCCGCCGATAAGCCTGACTTTATGGTATTTTACGGAGGGGTTTTATCTAAAACTCGTTATATTATGGAAATGATTAATATTTGCGAAGAATTAGATATTAAAATGACTATTGCGGGTATGGGCGTTTTGGAAAATGAAATAATCGCTCATTCTAAAGAAAGTAAAAACATAAGATTTTTAGGAAAATTACCTCACGATAAACTTTTAGATGAAATGAACAATTACAGTTTAAATTTTGCAATTTACGACCCAGTTATACGTAATAATCAACTCGCAACTCCAAATAAGTTGTTTGAGTCGATGTGTATGGGCATACCTATTATTGTTACCAAAGGCAGTGTAATGGGTGACATTGTGGAAAAAAATAACTGTGGTTTAACTGTAGATTTTGATGAAAAGTCTGTAAAAGAAGCAATTTTAAAATTAAAATCTGATAAGGAATTTTTTAATACGTTGTCGAAAAATGCAGTGGACGCTTATCCAAATTACGTATGGGATAAACAGGTTGAAGAATTAAAGAAAATTTATAATACTAAATTTTAATAATATCAACATTATCTATAATTTTAATAATATCTATAATTTTAATAATGTTTAAAAATCATAAATATCGGTGAAATTATGAAAATTTTGACAGTAGTCGGTGCAAGACCTCAATTTATTAAGTTAGCCCCCGTTTCAAAAGAATTAAGAAAAAATCACGATGAAATACTTGTGGATACTGGTCAACATTATGATTATGAAATGAATAAGATATTTTTCGAACAGCTAAATATCCCAAAACCAGATTACTATTTGGGCGTAGGTTCTGGTAATCACGGGCATCAAACCGGGGAAATGCTTAAAAAAATAGAAGACGTGTTATTAAATGAAAAACCAGACCTTTTAATCGTTTATGGAGATACAAACTCAACGCTTGCAGGAGCTTTGGCAGCTTCAAAATTACATATAAAAGTAGCCCACATTGAGGCAGGATTAAGAAGTTTTGACAGGAGAATGCCTGAAGAATTGAATAGAATAACAACGGACCATTTAAGCGATTTATTGTTTGTACCTACTAAAACAGGCGTAGACAACTTAAAAGTAGAAGGAGTTTCTAAGGGTGTTTATTTAACTGGCGATGTAATGTACGATGCAGTATTAAATAATTTAGAAATAGCTGAAAATAAAATCGGTGTTTCAAAATTATTTGATGATTTGGGTTTAAAAAATCACGAATGTAAACAGTATATGCTTGCAACTATTCACCGAGCTGAAAATACGAACGATAAAGAAAAATTAACCAATATATTTGAAGCAATGATGGAATCAAATGAGAATATCGTTCTTCCACTTCACCCAAGAACGGAAAAATATTTAAAAGAATATGGGCTCTATGATAAAGTACAAAAATCTAATATAACGATAATTAAACCAGTTGGATATCTTGAAATGCTATTATTGGAGAAATACGCTAAAAAAATACTCACCGATAGCGGAGGGGTTCAGAAAGAAGCTTATTTCGTAGACGTGCCTTGCATAACACTCCGTGAGAATACTGAATGGATTGAAACACTTGAAGACGGTTATAACGTGTTAGTTGGTTCAAATAAGGATGAAATATTGAAGAATATAAAAGAATTTGAAATTAACAAGAATTCTAAAACAAATAGATTTGGAGATGGAAATGCTTCAAAAGTCATTGCAGAAATTATTTCAAGATATTAATTTATTGTTTAATTTATAAAAGTACTATAATGTTATTAATATATTTATATTATTAAATATATTATACTATACTATACTATTATAATTTTATAATTGAATACTTTTTATAACTTTTATAACTTTTATAACTTTTATAAATTTTTTAAAACTAAAATGTGAGTGAATAATATGATAGGACCTTTTCCAAAAATAGTTCCCGAATTAGATTACACAAGTGATAATTTAATCGACGTTTACCATAATTCTTTAAAAAAGAAGGTAGTTTCAAGATTATTCCATAGTTTAATCATTGGTGATGACGGTAGTATATATATGCTAAGTCGAAAAACTGGTGAATTACACTATCAACATTTAGCAAATATGACTTTGGCATTGGTTTGTTATAACGATTATTTAAGAACCAACGATAAAAAATATTTGGAAGGTCTTTACAGGGAATTTAATAAATTAATGGATTGTATAGAGATAAATGAAACTATTGACTCGGATAACAATGTTAAAAAAATAGCAGGCTGGAAATTGGGTTATGGCGTTCATTTAAAAGGTTATCCAGAGCCTAAAAGGTCATTTTCTGCATTATCATTAGGTAGGGCTTTAAATTTAATGATTAGGTATTATCAACTTAAACCATCTGAAGATGTGGAAAATTTAATCGAGTATGTGTTAAATAGCTTTGAAACACTTTCTGATGATGGCGGAGTCTTAAAAGAAGAAAAAAATACTGACGGAACGATAAATACTTGGTATTTGGAATATTCTTACGGAAAAGACTCACCTGTAGTTTACAATGGCTTTTTAAGTGCTTTAATAGGACTTTATGAAACTTCTAAGTATGGTCCAGAAGCTATACGTGAAAAAGCGAAAGTTTTATTTGATAAGGGTTTTAATACCTTATTGAATAACATTGATAATATTGCGTACAATGGAAAACATTTACAATGGTTAAGGTACGATAATAATCTTCTTTTCTTTGCAGATGGTGATTATGTAGATATTAAGTTAAAACAACTTAATTATTTATATGAAAAAACAAATAATCCAAAAATAAAAGAAACAATTGAATTGTGGGAAAAAATTCGAAAAGATAATAAATTTAGAGCAAGTATATTTGAATGGGTAAATTACCTTTATAAAAAAGGTATAATAAATCTTAAATCTTAAACTTTAAACCTTAATTTAGATAATAACTGATGTGGAGATTAAATTATGAATAATGAATATAGAATTTGTAAAAGGTGTGTGATGGATACCACTGACGAAAATATCACATTTGACGAAAATGGGTATTGTAATCATTGTACAAAAGTTTTAAAAAACCTGAATAGCTATCCGTTTAATTTAAATGACCAAGAAAAAGAAACTGAATTAAAAAAACTCGTGGATAAAATAAAAGCAGACGGAAAAGGTAAAAAATACGACTGTATTATTGGCGTAAGTGGTGGTGCAGATAGTACTTATGTGGCTTATCTCGTAAAAAAATTAGGGTTAAGACCATTAGCTGTACACGTAGATAACGGCTGGAATTCCGATTTATCTGTTAAAAACATTGAAAATACATTAAATAAATTGGGCATTGAATTATACACACACGTTTTAGATTGGGACGAATTTAGGGACTTGCAATTATCTTATATAAAGTCATCAACGCCAGATTTGGAAGTACCAACTGACCACGCCATATATGCAGTAATGTTTAAGATAGCCTCAAAGAACAACATTAAATATATATTAAGTGGTTATAATTATAAAACCGAGTCTATTTTACCACCCACTTGGTCAAACGGTGGACACGATTGGAAATATATCAGTTATATCCAAAAAACTTTCGGTACACGGAAATTAAAGAATTATCCTCATCGTTCATTAATTGATATCGGAATTCAAGAGTTCATATTAAAAATTAAGCGGATTAATATATTAGATTACGTAGATTACAATAAAAAAGATGCAACTGAAATTGTAAGCACAGAATTAGGCTGGAAACCTTACCCTGTAAAGCACGGTGAGTCAGTTTATACAAAATTCATTCAATCATATATTTTACCGGTTAAATTCGGTTATGATAAGAGAAAATCGTATATGTCTGCGTTAATATGTTCAGGACAGCTTACAAGGGACGAAGCACTCGAAGAATTGAAAAAAGATATATACACGCCTCAGGAATTGAATGAAACAATTGAATATGTATGTGATAAATTAGAAATTACAAAAGATGATTTTGAAAAATATATGAAATTACCTAATAAAACGTACTTTGATTACCCCTCATACGATACAAATCCCATATTAGTTAAAATGAAGAAAGTATATCATAATTTAAACAATACTAAATACTTTAGATTAGATGAATAATTACTTTTACATTATTTTTTAATCTTTTTAATCTTTTTAATCTTTTTAATATTTTTTTAAATACTAATATTCTATTTTTACCCCGAATCAACAAAATTTACTTTAGTATATTTTTTATAATAGTTTTGTTAAATAAGTTAATAGTTTTAATTTATCAAATAATCTATAAAATGCCATTAAAATAATAAATAATATGAAAGTAATATGAAATTATAGTGCCAAACAATCAAGTGAAATTATGACCGAGATTAGTCAGACTGCCGAGTCAGAAAAGGATATTACAATCGTAAATTACGGGTTAGGAAATTTAAAATCCGTTGCAAACATTATAAAAAAAATGGGCGGAAATCCAACGATTTCATCGAGTAAAGAGGATATAAAAAATGCAAAAAAGCTTATACTACCAGGAGTAGGTGCTTTTGACGAAGGAATGAATAATTTAGAAAAAATGGATTTAATAAATATTCTCGACGAAAAAGTGCTCGACGAAAAAGTGCTTACGTTGGGCATATGCTTGGGAATGCAGTTAATAACAAAAAGAAGTGATGAAGGTCAAAAGGAAGGTTTGGGTTGGATAGATGCAGAAACAGTATCTTTTTCAAAAGCTTTTAATGATAATAATACTAATAATACTAATAATACTAATAATAATAATAATAATAAAAATTTAAAAGTGCCACATATGGGTTGGAATTACGTAAACGTGGAGAAAGAAACACCCTTATATAACAATATGTATGAAAATCCCAGATTTTACTTTGTACACTCATACTATGTAAAATGTAATATTAAAGAGGATATATTAACTACTACAAGTTATGGGATTGATTTTACATCCTCAATAAATAAAAATAACCTTTATGCAACTCAATTTCACCCTGAAAAGAGTCATAAATTTGGTATGAGGTTAATGGAGAATTTTATAAATTTATAATATGAAAATACTACTAAAAAATAAAATAATAAGCTAATACTAAAATAATATTATAAAATATATTAAGCGATATTGAAATCCAAAAATTTGATTCAAAACTCAAAATAACAACATTTGTGATAGTATGAACAATTTAAGACCTCGTATAATACCTACTTTGTTAATGGAAAATAATAGGCTCGTTAAAACTGTAAAATTCAAAAATCCTAATTATATTGGCGACCCTATAAATGCAGTAAAGATATTTAATGATAAAGAGGTCGATGAGTTAATATTTTTAGATATTGGGTGTAGCAAAAAACACACTTCAATAAATTACAATTTGCTCGATAAAATTGCATCTCAAAGTTTTATGCCACTTTGCTACGGGGGCGGTATCAAAACTTTTGAAGAAGCAAGCAAGATTTTTGAGTTGGGTTTTGAAAAGATTTCACTAAACAGCGTTTTATTTGAAAAACCAAGCCTTTTAACTGAACTGTCTCAATCATACGGTTCTCAAAGTATTGTGGCATCTGTAGATGTGAAAAAAAACTTATTTGGTAAGTTAAAAGTATACAACGGTTCAAAAAATAATTCTATAAATGATAAAATCTTAGATTATGTGAAAAACCTTGAAAATTTAGGTGCTGGGGAATTGCTTATTAATTCTGTCGATTTGGAAGGTACTTATAAAGGATATAACTTAAGTTTAATCAATGAATTATCAAACGCACTGACTATACCATTAATAGCACTCGGCGGTGCAAGTAGTACCAAAGATTTTAAGGACGCACTACAAGCAGGGGCTTCAGCGTGTGCCGCAGGTAGTTTATTTGTATATTATGGAGTCAATAAAGCCGTACTTATTAATTATCCTACGGATTTTATAAATGAATTATAATTTATTTTACTTTATTTTAATTCATTATACGTTTAATTTTAATTTTATACTTGCATATATTAACATAGTGAGGGAAACTTTGACAAATTTTAAAGATAAAAATTTACTTGTGATTACTCGATTTTACCCTGATGGCGAAAATTTAATCATTGGCGATAGTTTTGTAAAGGGACAAGTGGACGAATTAGCAAAAAATTTTAATAAAATTTACGTAGTTTCTCCAATCCCCTACGTTCCGGCAGTATCTACTTTAAAAAATTTAAAATTTTTGAGTCCTATTACTAATAAATTAGACATAAAACCAGATTTAAAAAATTACAAATATAAAAATGTCGAAGTTTACTATCCTAAATATTTGCATCTCCCAATATCCAAATTTAGAAATGAAATGGGCGATAACCAATTTAAAGCAATTGATAAATTGTTAAAAAATCAAAATATCAATTTTGACCTAATTCACTCGCAATTTATTTGGGGTTCGGGATATACGGGCTCTAAATTAAAGGAAAAATACAAAAAACCGCTGATAATTACAGGTCATGGTTTTGACGTTTATGATTTACCTTTTAGAAATGATTACTGGAATTCTAAGATTAAAAGTATTTTAGAAAAAGCTGATAAAATAATTACAGTATCTGAAAAAAACGTTGAATTCATATCCAAATTGGGATTTAACGCAGAAATGATTCCAAATGGGTACAATACTTTGTTTAAAAGTTTTGAAAAGTCCCAAATTGAAAAACTCAAAGATAAATTAAAAATTCCGAAAGATGAATATATAATATTAACAGTGGGTAATTTAATAGAAATTAAAAACCAAGAAACACTTATAAAGTCGTTAAAACTCTTTAAAGAAAATCAAACGAAAAATTTTAAATGTTATATTATTGGGGAAGGTCATTTAAAAGAATATTTAATTAATTTGATTAATAAATATGATTTAAACGATAACATAAAACTTTTGGGTAAAATACCACACGATGAAATACCTAATTGGATGAATTGTTGTGATTTGTTTGTTTTACCGAGTTTAAATGAAGGAAATCCCACGGTAATGTTTGAAATTTTGGGCTGTAATAAATATATGATTGGCTCAAATGTTGGAGGAATTCCAAATATATTATACGACGAGAAATATGGGAAAATTTTAAAAAATCCTAAAGATGAAGCCGAATTATTTAATTTAATAAATGAAACATATCTTAATAAAAAATTAATTGATTATATTGAGATTTCAAAATATGCGGATAGTTTTTCTTGGGAAACAATATGTGGAAAAATATTAAAAGAATATGCTGATGTAATAAACTAAAATAAAATAATAGCTTAATAAATTAATTAATAATAAAATACATAATTAAAAATTAAAAATTAAAATAATATATTGAATATATTTGTTGGTGTATTAAATGTCTAAATTAAAGTCAAAATTAAAAACAATGCTTTCACTATTCTGTTTTAACTTTAGAATTTCAAAGCTTCCGTATATGCCAAAAGTAGCTATAGTAGAGCTTACAAACGACTGCAATTATCGATGTAAATTTTGTCCTATGAATTCAGAAAATGAAACAATTAGGCGAAAAGTTGTGCGTGAGAAAACCTATATGTCTTTTGAAGATTTTAAGGATATTGTGGATAAATACGGTCATTTAATAGATGATTTAGGTCTTGCAAGTCATGGAGAATCACTTTTGCATCCAGAATTTGAAAAATTCGTTAAATACTTATGTGAAAAAGGAATCGATTGGAATATAACTACAAATGGCTCATTATTGGATGAGAAAATGGCGAAAACCTTTATAAAGTATCCTCCAACACAGATAATATTAAGTCTTTATAGTTTAAACTCTGAAAGATATGAAAAATTATGTGTAAATGGTAAATTGGAAGTAGTTTTAAAAAATATCAATTATTTCTTAGAAAATAGGGATAAAAAAACAAAAGTAGTAATCAGAACAATAAATATGCCCCAATTACAGGGCGAAATTGAAAAATTCAAGAGTTATTTTGATAAATATGACAATATCGAGTACCTTTTTGGTGTACTAAACACCTGGGCTGGTAGAGTAGATATTTCGAAGTACGATTCAAATTTAAAAAATCATAAAATTTCAAATGAAAATAATTACTGTTTACAGCCTTGGCAACACGTAATTATAAATTCCGATACCGGTGTTTATTTGTGTAATAACGATGATGACACGCCAATGGGTTATTTGAATAAAACAGACCTTAAAAAAATCTGGAATTCCAAAGAATACATTCAAGTACGTAAAAATATATTAAATGGAAGGTTAACAGACAACAATCAATGTAGAGAATGCGATACTTATATACCAACCGCAAAATGTGAAGCACCTTCTCCATTATTTATGATTAACCGTAGTTTTTTAAGACGAGTTGCTACATTTGTAGGCCTTAAAAAGAATCACGACTGGACTACAGATAAAAAATAATGCGTTATATGCTTTAATATCCTCCCCTCTATCATTTATATATTTTAACTACAAAATACTGAATTAATGAATATATCTTAACTAATTGATATAAAATATAAAAAAATATAATCTATATAAAAATATACTTTCAATATTGATTAAATGTTAGTTTAAGCAATATTAATTTAAGCAATATTAATTTAATCAATATTGATGTAATTTAATGTAATTTAATGTAATTTTATTGTTAATAATGTTAATTTTTATAATTTATTGAGTGATACTGTGAGTATGGGAACTTTAATCCGAAAAATATACAATCGAAAAGTAGATTTAACACTGGGAAAATGTGCATACGATGTCTTATTGCCTGTACTAAATAATAAAAAGCCCAAAAAACCGCTATTCATAAAAATCGAAACTGTAAATTATTGTAATTCGCAGTGTAAATATTGCCCTCATCCTACGATGACTCGTGAAAAAGGATTAATCGACGACGAATTATTTAAAAAAGTTGTAAAAGAGCTTGTAAACTGGGGAGTTAAGGCAGTACACTTAACTAACTTTGGAGAAACCCTCCTCGACCCAAAAATCGCCGAAAGAATTGATTATATTAAGGAATTGGATGATGAAATATATATTACAATAATTTCAAACGGTTTTGCACTTTCTGATAAAAATATCGATAAGTTATTAAATTCGAAATTGGACGAATTACAAATTTCTTTCGATGGATTTTCAAAAGAACATTATGAATTTTACAGAACTCCTTTCAAATATGAAAATATTAAAGAAAAGATAATTAAAACAGTTTCTGAGCGAAATAAAAGAAATTCAAAAATGGTTATCAAATTAAATACAATTTATGACCCTGAGGAAATATCTGAACAGAAATTAAAAGAATTTACGGACAGTTGGAATTCTGTAAATGGAATAAATATTCAAAAATTACATAATTGGTCATCTGAAGAAGCTAACAACAATGTAAATGGTTGCATAGACGTTTATCAATATATGACTATTTTAAGAAATGGTGATGTAGTACCTTGTTGTTTGGATTTTGATGGCAAAATAAAACTTGGAAATTGTAATGAAAACACTATACAAGAGATATGGGAAAATAAGAAGTATAAAAACTTTAGAAATTTAGTATCTAAAGATATAAAGAGTATTGACCTCTGTAAAAATTGTATGATGGCAAAGAATAAAGAAAGACCTTATTATGCCCTTATTCAGTGCAGGCTTTAAAATTACAACCACAAAAATCAATTTACTTAATAATTACTAATTATTACTTAATAATTATGTATCAATAATAAGTATCAATAATAAGTATCAATAATAAGTATCAATAATTAATAATTACATTAAATTTTCAATTATTTTTAAGGAATTATATTTTATCGGTGAATTTATGGCAAATGATTTAATATCAAAGTATAAACACGATTATTTAATAAATGCGTGCAAGGGTAAAAAGGTATTGCATATCGGAGCAAGTGATTACCCTTACCACGAAGAAAGAGTAAAAAAAGGTACATTACTTCACCAAAAATTGAATAAAGTTGCGGAAGTAATTGGTTTAGATATAAGTAGAGATGCCATACAAATATTACGTGAAAATGATGTAAATAACGTTTATTACGGCGATATTGTAGAAAATGAATACGATGAACACATTATTATTCAGAAATTCGATATAATCGTATTCCCTGACGTGATAGAACATTTATCTAAGCCTGGGCAAGCTCTTGAAAACTTAACTCAATTTTGTAATCCCAACACAAGAATAATAATAACTGCACCAAATGCTTGGTCGATTTTGGAGTTAAAAAACCATTTTAAGAACGAAGAAAGCGTTCACCCAGACCATTGTTTTTGGACTTCTGCAAAGACACTTACGAAATTATGCGAGTTTTCTGGCTACAATGTTAAAAAAATTACATATACTAATTCGGGAGCAAGTACTGATAAATTAACTTTTAAAGGAAAACTGTTCAGAAATATTGTAGATAACTTCCCACATATGCGAAATGTTTTAATTTTGGAAATAAGTCCTAAATAATTAAGAATAAGGATAATAATAATAATAATAATAATAATAATACTAATAATTAATAATTAATAATACTAATAATTAATAATTAATAATTAATTTATTATTTGGTGATTTAGCAATTTAGCGAATTTGGTGATTTTATGCCCGAATTATATCTTGAATATTACAAAAATAAAAGCTTAAAAAACTTAAAAAGCGTAAAAACAGATGAATTTAAAAAATATACTCCCAATTTTAAATTTTACGTCCCACATAATTCTTTTGAAGAAATTACGGAAGATTATTCTATATTTTTCTATGATTTTGATTGGAAAGTTGATTCTGTAATTAAAAATAACATAAATACAAATAAACCTAACAGTAGCGATATTAAAAACCCGACACAGATTTCAATTTTAAATGGCGAAATATTACCTGCGGAAAAACGTTTTAATCCAGAAGATACGGAGAATATTGATTATGGGGCGTTCAATATAGTTAATATTGATAAAAATCAAAATTCTATAACTATTTACAATGATATCTTTGCAATGTTGCCAATGTATTATTATCAAGACGAGGATATTTTTATAATCGCAACAAAGATGAAACCAATTTTAGAACGTTTAAAAGCTATTGATAAGACATTAATCGAAGATAATACTGGAAAATATTTATCTGCATCTTGTGGTTATTTTATTGGCGATTATACGTTTTTTAAGGAAATAAAATATTTAAAACAAGGTAGAAAAATAACAATTGACTTAAAATCTAAGGAAATATCTTTTTCAAGGTATTACACTTATGATTATACAAAAAAATATAAAAAAGAGTCAATGACTGAAGAAAAATTCGCTGAATTATTTGATATATTTGACGATTCTCAAAAAACTCTATTAAGTAATTATTCAAAGAATACCGGACTTATGATTTCTGGCGGTTTAGATTCAAGATATATACTCGCACAAATGCATAAATTAACTATAAAACCATTTCTATTAAATATGGGTCATGAAAACAGTGCTGAAACAAAATTGGCAATTAAAATAGCAAATTTGTCAAATAATACTAATAATTTAACGATTAATGAATTAACCGAAGATAATATCATCAAAAATGCAGAAGAATATTATAATATCAATGAAGGATTTGAAAATTTTGAATGCGATTATTTGTTAGATTTTAAAGATTGGGCGGTAAATAACAATGTACGTTATTTGTATAATGGTTATGCTGGTGATGCAGTACTTGGCGGAACTTTTTATACAAGGCGTAATTTTGATATTAAAAGTATATTTGACCAAATAGTATTTCTGAAAGATTTAATTGGGGAGATAAATACAAAAGAGGATTGTATAAATTTAATTTTAAAAAATTTGGGAATTAGTAAAGAAAAAATTTTAAAGGAAAAATACAAAGATTTTAAAGAAATAAACTTAAGAAAAATCGTTGAAAATGAAATAAATAATATTATGGATGAAATAACTTATGAAAATTATTTGGATGTATATCTTCATTTTCAATATTTAACACGTGTTTATAGGCACGTTTTAAACGGATGTTTGGCAACGAGAAGCTTTTCAGAATTTATACACCCATTCTTTGCATACAGAATGTTTGAAACAGCCCTAAAGGTTGATGATAGTCTAAAGACACAACACCATATGTATAAGAAATATTTAATTGATAGATTCCCAAAATACGCAGGGATAAACAAATCCGGTTGGGGTGTTGATTGCTACAAGTCTGCAAAAGTTTGTAAATTTGGTGAGTATTACGAAGCTTTTAAAAATAAAATGATTAATTTGGCCAATAATAAACTTGAAAAGCCTTTAATAAAGATGGATACTTATTATGACGCTACATATTGGTATTATGATTCCGAAGAGTTTAGAAAATTCTTAGAATATGATTTGCAAAATGGATTTATGAATAAACATATCAATTATATTGAAAAATATTACAACATCAAATACAAATAAACTAATAAAATAAATATAAACTAATAAAATAAATATAAAAATAAATCAAAGTAAATATAAAATAAAAAAAGAGAAATAAAAATAATCATATTTCTATTTTTTAAAACTTTCTACAGTATTTTTAAGACCTTCTTTTAAGGTAATAGATGGATTCCAACCTAAACTTTTGATTTTATCAATATTTACGTAGCTATCTATTATATCGCCTTCTCGTTCAGAACAGTATTCTGGAGAGTCTCCGTATTCCAAAATATTGGAAATAATTGCGTATAATTCATTAATGGTGGTTTTAGAGCCCGTACCTACATTAAGAATCTGATTTTTCCAATTAACAGCCATTAAATTTGCTTTTGCAACGTCTTTAACATTTACAAAGTCTCTGGTCTGTTCACCATTGCCATATATCTTGGAAATCTTGTTGTTTAGCATATTGTCTATAAATATGCTAATTACCCCAGCTTCGCCATAAGGGTCTTGTCTTTCTCCATAGACATTAGCGTATCGTAATATTGTATAATCAATCCCGTAAAGTTCGCTATAAAGCTTAATATATTCTTCCCCAGTTATTTTGCTTAATCCATAGGGCGATAGTGCTTTTAATGGATGATTTTCATCTATTGGTAAATATTGTGGATTTCCGTAAATTGCACAGGAAGATGAAAATACTATTTTATTAACATCATTTTTTCGCATTGCTTCCAATAAGTTTAAAATACCAATAATATTTATATTGGCGTCGTTTAATGGATTTTTAAGTGAATTACTTACGCTAATTTGGGCAGCAGTATGAAAAACAGTACTATATTCTTTTTCAGAAAATATTTTATCTAAATTTTCATCTAATATGCTGTTTTTTATGAAATTTACTTTTGAATTGCGTTTATCATTACAATTGTTATCATTATTATCCTTATTATCCTTATTATCCTTATTACTATTATTATTGCTTAATTTTTCCAAATCTTTTAAATTATTTATATTTCCAGAGCTTAAATTATCCAAAATTGATATATCACATTCGGGGCAATTTTTGAGTATTTCCTCGACAATATGGCTACCAATAAATCCTGCACCACCTGTTATCATTACCAATTTATCCACCAATCAAAATTAATAAATTAATTATATTTGTAATTAGAATATTTATTTAGTATTTATAATATAAAAGATTATATAAATAATTTTATAATAATTTTATAATAATGTATAATGAGTTTACAATAACATTATATCCAATAATTGGAGATATACATTTATTGTTTTAAAATACCATTGCAGGGGGAGTAATATGATTCATGAGACCGCAATTGTGGAAGAAGGCGCAAAAATAGGTGAAAATACAAATATTTGGCATTTTTGCCACGTTAGAAGAGATAGTGAAATTGGGGATAACTGCAACGTTGGAAAAGGCTGTTATATCGACGTAAATGTAAAAATAGGCAACGGTGTAAAGGTTCAAAATGGTATAAGTATTTATCAAGGTGTAGAAATTGAAGATAACGTTTTTTTAGGGCCACATATGGTATTTACAAATGATTTATACCCAAGAGCGTTTAATAATGACTGGAAAATCGAAAAAACACTCGTAAAAGAAGGGGCAAGTATCGGGGCAAATGCAACAATTATATGCAACAATACAATCGGTAAATATGCAATGGTCGGCTCAGGCAGTGTAATAACAAAAGATGTCCCAGATTATGCTTTAGTTGTCGGAAATCCTGCTAAATTAGTGGGTTTTGCATGTAAATGTGGTTTAAAGTTAGATTTAAATAATATTGTGGAAGAAACCACGGATTATGTTGCTGTAAATTGTGATACTTGCGGAGAAACTGTTTTGATTGATAAATTAGATTTTGAATTGTTTAATTCCAATAATATCCAAGAATAATTAAAATTATATGATAATATTTTTATATCTTTTAAATATAATAAATTATATGATGTATACAATTTATAACGTAATATAATATACGAACATAAAATATGGAACTTGGGTGTATTTATGAATGTTTTATTTTTATCGCCACATACTGATGATGTAGAATTGGGGGCAGGCGGAACTCTTTTAAAATTCCTTGAAAAGGGATACAATGTTAAATGGATGGTTTTTTCAACGTCTGAGGACAGTGTACCTGAAGGTCAACCAAAGGATATGCTTCAAAATGAATTTGAAGACGTTGCAAAAAGCATAGGCTTAAAAGAAAGTCAATATGTGATTAATCACTTTAAAGTCAGAAGATTAAATGAGCATAGACAAGAAGTACTCGATGAGTTAATCAAAATGAGAAAAGATTTTAATCCTGACCTTATAGTGGGCCCTTCATTAAATGACCACCATCAAGACCACCAGGTAGTTGCAAATGAGATGATACGAGCTTTTAAGACAACTGCTTCAATAATAAGTTATGAATTACCTTGGAATCACGTTAAATTTAATACTCAACTGTTTGTAGGGCTTACAGAAAATCAAGTGAATCAGAAAATAGAACTTCTAAAAAATTATAAAAGTCAACTGATTTTAAATAGGAGTTATTTTGCAGATGAGTTTATCAAAGGATGGGCAAGAACGAGAGGAATTCAAACTAAATACGATTATGCAGAGGCTTTTGAGGTGGTAAGATGGATGATTTAAACGTATTAATTACTGGTGCAGGAGCTCCGGGGATTGCAGGGAGTCTTTACTCATTAAGAAACAATTATGATAATAGGAAGTTGAATATTATCGGTACTGACGTTAAAGAAGACACTATCGGGAAATATTTATGCGATAAAACCTTAAAAGTGCCCTATCCACAAGATGAAACAGAGTTTATAAATGAATTAATAGATATTTGCAAAAAAGAAGAAATTGATGTAATTTTACCGCAAGTGACAAATGAATTGTTGCCTTTATCTAAAAATAAAAAATTATTCAATGAATTAGAAGATAATAAAAACGGAACGAAAATCGCAATTTCCAGCGAAAAATCAATAAAATTTGCAAATGATAAATTTGAATTGATAAAAACGTGTAAGAAGCTCGATATCCCATATCCAGAATGTTATCTCGTTAAAACGTGGGATGAGTTAGAAAAAGCAGCCGAAAAATTAGAATTTCCATTTATTGTAAAACCGCCCGTATCTAATGGTATGAGAGGTTTTAGAGTTATTCACAAAGAATTTGACCAGAAAAAAGCTTTTTACAACGAAAAGCCAAATAATGTAAATATTACGATTGCTCAACTTTATGATATAATCGGCGATGAGTTCCCTGAATTGATAGCAACCGAATATTTGCCAAATGAAGAATATACAATCGATATTTTTTCAGGTACTTCAAATAATGAGTATTTTGAAACGATTATCCCGAGAAAACGGGATTTAATACGTTCAGGAATTACATTTAATGGGACTGTTGAAAAAAATAATGATTTGATAGAATACTCTCAAAAGCTTATAAAAGAGTTAAACTTAGAATATTGCACAGGATTACAGTTTAAATTAGACAAAGACAACGTTCCAAAGATATTAGAGAGTAATCCACGAATTCAAGGTACTATGGTAATGTCGACACTTGCAAACGCAAATATCATTTACAGCTCTATAAAGATGGCTTTAGATGAAAAAATACCAAGTTTTGATGTCCAATGGAATACGAAATTTTATAGATATTGGGGCGGAATCGGTGTAAATGATTTAGGTGAGTTTAAATTATAAATTAATTATAAACTAATTATAAACTAATTATAAAATAATAATAATAATAATAATAATAATTTGGTTATATTATGAAAATTTGGGAAAAATACGAAGATTACCTCTTAACAGGAGAGTGGCACGTGCATACGAATTATACTGACGGAAAAAATACGGTTAAAGATTTGTGCGAAAAAGCAACTACTCTTAATATTCCGTTGATTGCATTCACTGAACACGTTCGAAAAAATCTTAATTATGATTTTAACGACTTTTTGACTGACATAGATACTTGTAAGAATGAATTTCCTGATTTGATAATATTAAGTGGTTTAGAAGCAAAGGTATTGCCAGATGGGACTCTTGACGTGTTAGATGATATATTAAATACTGTGGATTATCCTATTTTTGCATATCACGGTTTTCCAAAAGATATTACTACATATCTTGAAACATTGAATGGTATTGTTTCAAAATCTAAATTTGCAAAGAGATTAAACACTTGGGCACATCCTGGTTTATTTTTCCAAAAAAATCCTAATTTGTTAAATGAATTAGATGAAGATATTTTAAAAGAAATTTTTATTACGATGAAGAAAAATAAAATATTACTTGAAATAAATTCAAAATATAATTTGCCTTATCAAAATTGGATTAATTTAGCAAAAAATGAAGATATATCTTTAAATTTTGTAAAAGGCAGTGATATACACGATTTAAATAATTTAAACAATGAAAAATTACAGATATAATTTTTAATGTATCATAACTGTAAAGTGAAATTATGATTAAAAAGGGAAATGACAACACCAATAATATCAATAATGATAATAATGCTAAAAATACTAACAATGCTAAAACATCTAAATTGGATGCTTTAATATTATGTGCAGGTAAAGGAACTCGTTTAAGACCTTTAACGGACAATACGCCTAAACCAATGATACCAATAGCTGGAAAACCTATAGTTGTGCATTTGGTTGATAAAATAAAGGATAGTGTAAACAATATTTATATACTCGTTGGTTATCAAAAAGAAGCAATAATTAATTATTTTACATCAAATGAGGAATATTATAACTACAATATTCAGTTTATTGAGCAAATTAAACAGCTTGGGACGGGACACGCTGTTTTAATGTTAAAAGAATATTTGGAAAGTAATAATGCTTTGGAAGATTTAAATGATTTTTTAGTGATAAATGGGGACATAGTATTTGAAGATAATCTCAATGACTTTATAAATGAAGATATCGATGATTCTAAAAACTATATGGGTGCTTTAAGAGTTCCTAATCCTGAAAATTTTGGAGTAATACTCACCGATAATGATAATAATATCTTAAAAATCGTAGAAAAACCTTCAAAAGAGGAATTGCCTTCTTTGAACTCTAATTTAGTTAATGCGGGGATATATAGATTTAAAAAAGATATATTCGATATTTTGAAAGATTTAAAGCCTTCTCTTAGAAATGAAATAGAACTACCTGACGCAATCGATGAACTAATATTATCCCATAAAATAAAAGCAATAACCATAAATGGTTATTGGGATGACATTGGACGACCTTGGGATATTTTAAAGGCAAACAAGGAGCTTTTAAATAATATAAAGCCCGATATTAGGGGAGAAATTCAAGAAAACGTCGTAATTAGGGGCAATGTAATAATAGAAAAAGGTGCCATAATACGACCAAATACTGTAATTGAAGGACCCGCAATTATAAAAAAAGGTGCAGATATCGGTCCTTTGGCACATATTAGACCATATACAATACTTATGGAAAATACTCACGCAGGAAACTCCTCTGAAATTAAAAATTCGCTTATAATGGAAGGTAGTAAGATTCCACATTTATCCTATGTGGGCGATAGTATCGTCGGCAAAAATTGTAATTTTGGATGTAATACCATCACTGCAAATTTGCGATTTGATGACAAACCTCCGAAAGTCATTATAAAAGGAGTTCCGACACCAAGTACTCGCAAGATGGGGGTTATAATGGGTGATAATGTAAAAACCGGCATACAAGTTTCATTTATGCCCGGGGTAAAAGTCGGAAGTAATTCGTGGATAGGTGCAAATACAATAGTTGATAAAGATATCGAGAATAATACGATTGCATTTAAAAAACAAGAAATTGAAATTATAAAAAAGAAAATATAAAAAAGAAAAAATAATTAATTTAAACTGAATTTTATTTTTATTTTTATTTAGTTAGGATGAATATAATATAAATATATATAATAGAAATTTAATATTATCATATCGAATTATTATATTTTGTATTACGATTTATTAAATGACGTATTTATATTTTATATTTTAGATTTTAGATATTAGATATCTTTGATAATTTTTAGTGAATGATGTATTATAATTTACTTCAATATAATATGGTATTGTACAGGTCATTAAAACAAAATAAAAATGGGAATAATATTAAAAAATACTAAAAATAATATGTCTGATAAAATATTACGTGGTGATTTAATGTATATTGGAATTGACGACACGGATAGTAGGGAAAAGTACTGTACTACATATGTGGGTACTTTAATCGTAGAGGAACTACTTAAATTAGGTTATATACTTGAAGAACCTCGTTTAATAAGAATGAACCCTATGGTGAAGTATAAAACCCGGGGAAATGGTGGAGTTTGCCTTAAAATTGTTGGAAAAATTGGGGCAGAAGATACTAAAAAAAATAATTCTAATAAAAATAATTCTAATAATGGTACTCCCAAAAATATAGAATATGACTATAAACAAGCACTCGAAGATTTTAACAGAGGCAATATTGATTATGAAGCTCTTTCAAAAGAATCCAATTGTAAATCAAGCTTGAAATCACACATTAAATCACTTAAATCACTTAAGTCATATAGGACGACACTAAATCCTGAAATCACTGAAGAAAGTTATAAATTATCAAAATCTGAATATTTAGAAGTAAAAACAATTGTATCAAGTATTGTGGAAAAATACACTGATTTTGACTGTTCCACAACTAATCCCGGAATTGTTTTAATAAATTCAAGGTTAACAAGGCAAAAAAAGGCAATATTAAAAAATTATTATAACAGTGTTTTAACCGAAATTGTAAGTTTAGATGAAGCTGAAGCTATCATTAAAAAAGTGGGTGCAGAATATATAAAATATAAAAAAGGACTCGGTATAATCGGTTCTTTAGGTGCAATCTCCTCCTATTTCTCAGAAAATCAAACTTACACATATGAACTTTTGGCATACCGAGAAAATGATAAATGGGGTACTGAACGATATGTAATCGACAGTTCGGTAGTGGAAATGGATAAAATGACTTATCCATATACTTTTAATAATGTGGACAATAATAAAAATATAATTGCTCCAAATACAAAATGTCCGGTTTTGTATGGCATAAGGGGAGTTTCAAAAGAAATACTTTTTAATGCAAAAGAGATTGTGGAATCTGAAAATATTGATAAATATATGATATATCGGACAAATCAGGGAACTGACCACCATTTAAGGATAATGAATATTGCAGACGCAAGGGAAAATACGGGAGCAATCTTATCGGGATACATTAGTGAGGAATTCACCGAAATAACCGGCGGACACGTGTTAATTGAACTAACGGATAGTACTGGTAGTATAAACTGTATTGCATATGAGCCAACTAAAAAATTTAGGCACATCATAAGAGAATTGGCAATCGGTGATTTAATAACTGTTTATGGCACAATTAGGGAAGAACCTTATCAGTTAAATATTGAAAAAATAAACGTTGTAAAATTGAATAATCTCTATGAAAAAGTTAAAAAGTGTGAATGTGGCGGTACTCTAAAATCTAAGGGCGTATCAAGCGGTTATAAATGTAATAAATGTGGTAAGCGTTTAAAATATGATGAAATTCCAAAAATACAAATTGTTAGAAATTTAAGAGAAGGATTTTACGAAGTGCCACCTTCTGCAAGACGTCATTTAAGTATGCCTTTAAGTTTAATTAATTATTTGCCAAATAACTTAAGATAATACTTTAAATCAAAAATTACGATAATAACTTAAAATAATTACTATTTTTTAATTTTTGTAATATTAATTAATTACAGAACATCATATTTTTTATAGGGTAAATAATATAATTAAAATGTTTTAAAAATACTTTAAAATTTGTATACTTTGTATAATTTATAAAAGTTTATATAATTTTATTGATTGTATGAAGTAATTAATTAGGAGTGAGATTATGAATGTTTTTTGCATAGATATCGGAAATGGTACTCAGGATATATTATACTACAACGATGAAAAGAACATCGAAAACGCCGTAAAATTAATATTGCCATCTCCTACTCAAATACTTGGTAGTAAAATATCTAAACTAAAGGAAAACTTAAGAATTGATGGTGAAATAATGGGTGGCGGTGCTGTAAGTTTTCAAATATTAAAAAAAATTAAACAGGGTTATACTGTAGAAATTTCCGAAAGGTGCGCAAGGACGATAAGGGATGATTTAGACCAAGTTAGGCAAAAAGGAGTTATTATAAAGGATAATATTGAAAATCCAAATGTTATATTGAAAGACTTAGATTTTAGCACCTATAAAAACATTTTTAGTACTTTAAATATGGATTTTGACCCTGATTACGTATGTGTAGCTTGTCAAGACCACGGTTTTGTAAAAGGTCAAAGTGATAGAATTACTCGCTTTAAATATTTTAAGGAAAAACTTTCAGAAACGAGAAATCCATATGATTTTTATTTTGAAAATTCGAAAACTGGGTATTTTACAAGATTTAATGCCATATTAAGTTCTTTAGAATCAGAAAACGAAAATTACAAGGGTTTTGTAATGGACAGTAAAATAGCATCAGTTTGTGGGATTATGAACTATGCAAATGAACAAAAAATAAATGAATATATCGGTTTAGATATCGGAAATGGTCATACTTTAGGAGTTTCGATTAAAAATAATCTTATTTACGGGTTATACGAACACCATACTCGTTTATTGACTACAGAAAAGTTATTGGATTACAACGAAAAGCTTAAAAACTGTACTCTAACAACTGAAGAGATATACAATGACGAAGGTCATGGAGCTTGTTCTTTAGAATCTCTAAATACAAATTTGACCAAAACTTATATTGCAGGACCTAACCGACGTATATTCAAAGATTATGGTGAATACGCCTATTCTGGTGGTGATGTAATGATTACTGGCTGTGTGGGTCTATTAGATACTTTAAATTATAAATTAAATAAAAAAACAGTATATTAATTTAAAATAACTTTTATTTTTTATTATTATTTTATTATTATTTTATTATTTATTATTTATTATTTTATTCTTCTAATGATTTTTTACGATTAAATGTGTATTTTACGTCTGTATTGAGTAAATTTAATCCTTTTTTATTTTTTTCAAGTGTTTTATCCATTTCTGAGATTAATGATTCAACATTATAAACATCTATCTCAATATGTAAGTTTTTAGTAATTAAAAGGTAATTATCGTGGAGTATATATGTAATAGGCTTATTAAAATAATCCATAATCAATTTTAAGATTTTTAAATAATTTTTTATTTGATATGAATTACCATATTTTAAAATAATAGTTCCATTTTTTTCAAAAGTTTTGCAATTATTGTATTCTAATGCAACTTTCCTAATAATATTCATACAAAAGTCTTCTATTAGTTTATTTTTTTCTTTTTCGTCCATAATAAATTCATAAGGGGCTACTAAAAAATATATGGAGGTATTTTTTGGACCCCTTACTTTTCCAACAATTTTTTTAGAGATTAATGTGTTCATAGATTTTGACACATTTCGAAGTGTTTCGTGCTTAGAAACGCCCACTAATTCTTTTAAATCATTTGTGGACAGAATACCATCGTTTTTATAGAATTCGGTTAATATTTTATCTTGAGAAACCATATTTTCAGCCTATTATAACTATTAAATTACCAAATATTGTGATATATACATTTGTTTATTTATATATGCACATTAATATATTTTTAAATTTTAATTTTTGAATATAGTTATGTCTTTTCAATTTTATTACAGATTATATAATTAGTTTATCATATGTTATATACTTTATCATATGCCCTTATACACAAGTGTATAGGAAGATACTCTCCATAAAAATTTAATAAGAAGGCTACAAAAACTTTAAATACTTGCTATGCAAATGTTTTAGAAACTACTTATGGTGAAACTGTGGTAAAAAATTCACAAGAAAATGTTTTTCTCGGAAATGAGATGATATCCAAAAAAGACGGTATATTGCATATTGACGGCTATAAAATAGAAGAAATTGCAGAAAAATACGGTACTCCTTTGTATATTATGAGTGAAACGCAAATAAAAAATAATTTCGAAAAATACACTCAAGCATTTAATAGATACACCGAAGAAACAGGAAAAGAAGTAATATTTTCATTTGCATACAAGGCAAATACAAATCTTGCAATAACCACACTTTTGAATAAAATGGGCTGTGGGGCGGATGTGGTAAGTAGCGGAGAACTCTACATCGCAAAATTATCCAAAGTGCCTTCAAATAAAATAGTATTTAACGGAAACTGTAAATTAGTTGAAGAAATAAAAATGGGAATCGAAACTGATATTAGAGCTTTTAATGTAGACGGTATAAGCGATTTAATCCTTATTAACGAAACTGCCAAAGAAATGGGTAAAATAGCAAATGTTTCATTTAGGGTAAATCCAAACGTAGACCCAAAAACACACCCTAAAATTTCAACTGGTTTAAAGAAAAATAAATTTGGATTGGATATAGAAGACGGAACTGCATTAAAAGCTATTAAAATGGCATTAGAAATGGAAAATGTAAATGTAGTAGGTATCCACTGTCATATTGGTTCACAATTAACTCAAATTGACCCATTCATTGAAGAAGCAAATAAATTAATGGAATTCATTGTTTCATTAAGCGAAGAAGGAATAAAAATGCGAGACCTTAATATCGGTGGAGGTTTAGGTATCCCATACGATAAAAATACAAAAATCCCAGTTCAAGATGACCTCGCAAAAGCTGTAATTGATACGATTATGACCTACAGCGATAAAATAGAGCTTCCAAACTTGATAATTGAGCCTGGTAGGAGTATTGTAGGTACTTCAGGTATTTTAGTTGGTAAAACAATCCACAGAAAAGAAACAAAAGTGGCTAACTGGATAATGATTGATGCAGGTATGAACGATATGATGAGACCGGCAATTTACGAAGCATACCACGAAATAACGCCTTGTACAATCAGAGAAGGAACTGAGGAAGTTTTAAATATTGCAGGCGGTTTGTGTGAAAGTTCAGACGTTTTCGGAAAAGATAGGAAAATTCCTACAATCCAAGTTGGAGATTACGTTGCAGTACTTGACGTAGGTGCTTACGGTATCAGTATGGCAAATAATTACAATTCAAGAGGAAAACCAGCAATGGTTTTAACTAATGAAAATGAAATTAGCTTAATACGTGAAAGAGAGTCCTTATCAGACTTAATTGCTAAAGATAGGGTGCCAAATCATTTATTATAATTTTTCAATTATTTTTTATTTTGTAAATATTAATTCTATTTTTAAATTTTAAAGTTTAAATTTTAAATTTATTTTTAGTTATTTTTTTAATTTTTATTTTTTTAAAATAACGATAAGTAATTATTAATAATTAATGATTAATAATTAATAATTAATAATTTATACAAGATATTTGATAATTTATACATTATTAAATGAGATATAATATTATGAGTATTATCAAAATTCTTTGAAACGATATTAAAAGAGATAAGATGAGTAAATCCGCAGAACTGACAAAATTACTGGATGAAGTTGTAAAAGAAGCCAGCAACGGCGTATATGTTAATATCGACGTTAGCACAAATGCCAAAAAAAATGAAATCGGAAAAATCAACGAATGGCGAAAAAGGTTGGAAATACGTATAAAACAGCAACCTGTTGAAGGTAAGGCAAATAAAGCCATATTAAAATTTATAAAATCAGAATTAAATCTAAAAACAGACGTAGAAATAGCAACTGGCTCTACAAATAGTCAAAAGACGTTGTTTTTCAAAGATTTGGATAAAAATACGATTTTGAAAAAATTAAATTTACTAAACTCAATTGATTAACTTGATTAACTTGATTAAACTTATATAAAATTTATATAAAATTTATAAATATATACGTTTATAATGATAAAATATTTATTGTGATAGTATGGATAATTTGCAAAAAAATACCAAAATAAATTACACATTAGCAGCTTATAGGTTGTGTTCTCCAGAGGAAACCCTTGAAAAAATTGAACCAATTTTAAAAAGGATTGGTGTGACAAGAACCGCAAGAATTGATGGACTTGACCGAATTGGGGTACCTGTTTATTCCTCAATACGACCCGAGGCTAAAGAGGGAGCTATAAGTGTTTACGCCGGTAAAGGGGCAACTGAAACACAGGCAAAAGTTTCATCATCAATGGAAGCAATAGAACGGTACTGTGCAGAACAGGACGAATATACGCCACTTAAATCAACAAATAATCCGAAAAACCCCGTAAATTTGTATGATTTAATAATACCTACATTAAATACACTTTCAAAAAATGATAATACTGCGAATAATGTAAATGACGGTAATACTACTAATGATGACATTAATAACGACAATTCAATCGAATCAAGCTTGAATAATTCAAATTTAAATATTTCCGTGGTCGAATGGGTTGAAGGTTATGATATCATAAACAATGAAAACGTTGAAGTCCCTGCAAACAGTGTTTTTCACCCTTATGAAGCTAAAACCGGTAAATGGTTGTTCAGAAGTAATACAAACGGTTTAGCTTCCGGTAATTCTTACGACGAAGCAGTTTTTCACGGAATACTTGAGGTAGTAGAACGTGATGCTTGGAGTATATCCGAGTTATCCCGAAATACATATCGAAAAATAAATGTAAGTGATGCAAAAAACCCCCTTATTCACGAAATGCTCATAAAATTCAGAAAAGCAAAAATAAACGTAATTTTAAAGGATTTAACGAGTGAAATTGGGATACCAACTATTGCTTGCATAAGTGATGAAGACGTGTTAAAAGACCCTGCTCTTTTATGTATGGGCGTAGGTTGTCATTTAGACCCTGAAATAGCAGTTATAAGGGCATTAACTGAGGTAGCTCAAAGTAGGGCAACTCAAATACACGGTGCAAGAGAAGATACTGTAAGAGCTGATTTAATTCGTAAGGTAGAATATGACAGAATGAAGAGAATACAGAGAAGATGGTTTAACCACAAAGAAGAAATTAATATAAGCGAATTACATAACTACGCAAGTTATGACCTAAAAAAAGATATCGAGACTACAAAAACAATGTTAAAAAACAATGGGTTTGATAAAATTATTGTTTTGGATTTAAACAAGTCTACGGTCGATGATGTGAATGTAGTACGAGTAATTATTCCTAAAATGGAAATTTATGCTGTCGATAACGCCCGAATTTCCAAAAATGTAAAAGAAAGAATTAAAAAAAATTTGATGGGTACAAGAACAATTGTGTAATTAACTTAGGTTATTAATTTAAACGTTATTAAAGCTAATAATCTTAATACCCTTCATATTAATTTTAAAAATTTTAAAAATTTAAACAATATTAATTTATGTTAATTAAATAATTTATGTGATTTTATGATTATAAAAGAATTTAAAGAAGAAAAATTTAAACTTGTAAAACCATTGTATAATTATATTTTGGATAATTATCTTTTAGAAAACCCTGATTTACAAATTTTAGAGTTAGGTGTTGGTTTTTACTTTGAAATGGCATTAAAATTAAAACAAAATAACTATAACATTACAGTAATGGATTTTAATCAAGAAGCAGTACTTAACGCAAATTATTTGGGTTTAGACGCTTTTAAAGATGACCTTTTCAACCCAAACCTTAAATTATATGATTCTTATGATTTAATGTATTCAGTACGCCCGCCTCGTGATTTGCAGAATGATATTGCCCGTATTGCAAAATTAAATGATTGTAATTTAATTATACAACCATTGTCTAACGAAACAGCTTTAGAATCATTAAAACCAGTATGTTATAATGGTAAAATACTCTGTAAATTATAATTATACTTATAATTATAGGTTAAAGGATATTGAAAAAAATAAGTTATAAGAAAGTAATATATTAAAATTCTATTTTTCAATTTTATTTTTAATTTTATTATTTTTATTATTTTTATTTTTATTTTATTAACAACTAACTATTTCTAACGTTTTCAGGAATTTTGTTGCTTGAGGGGATATTATAATGTAATTCCCTACTTAATTCATAGATTTTAATACTCCTATCTCCAAATCTCTCAACGTCTTTTAAAAACATACCAAATTCAATATATTTTAATATATTAGACTGTTCTGTAGGTTGTTTACTTATTTTATCTAATAATTTATCGATAATCCGGTGCAATTTTTTCTCTTGTTCGTATATATCCATATTTACTTCCCTATCAATTGTCATTTGCATAGCAATTGGAAACATATTTGTCATCGTTTTTTGCAATTCGTGGATATCTGGTTTGATATTATCGCCAATTATCAACCCATCGACTATTTCTTCGGCAATGTTGGATAAATAGTCCCCACATCGCTCAATATTTGATGCTATAGCAGTTATAAGTAAAATTTGCTCATTAGTTAAATATTTTGAATATTTCATTTTTATTAATAAATTTAACTCGTCTTCCATACGATTTAACATATAATCCATAACTATAATCGATTTAGCTTCTTCTATATCGTTTTTATTAAGTGCATTTATTATTTTGGCATTATGTTCCACCACACAATTCCCCATTTCGTGCAATGAATTAATAATTTGACCAAAAAACTTTTCTTCTTCAATATATTTTCCATAATCTTTTATTTTGTCAATATTTAGTACATAAGGATGTTTAACTACTTTATCGTCGATAAGTGGTTTTAAAAGTTTTGCAACGTATCTCCTACTTACATCTAATTTTTCCGCAATTTCGTCCTGAGTTTCAGGTTCGTCATCGATTATGGTATTTAATATCGCATGCAATGTTGCATCTTTGCCTCTCATCATATTATCACAACAATTATTATATCGTGCCAGAATTAATTGTATTTCTGAACTTGTAATTATTTATTTTAAATTAGTTGATTTATTTAAATTATTTCTATTAAACTTCGACATATATTAACTAATATATTTAATATCACATACCATCTATTAATATGTATAGTTAAATAGATACAAATATTTAAAATTTATTCCTAAATAATGAATACTGTTGCAAAATTGGATATATATTTTAACATAATGGATAACAATATAATAATTTATTAGTATGACCTATGATAATATAAAATTAACATAGAGATTATTTATTAAATAAAAATAAACCCGTTGTGAGTTTTATGAACAACAAAAAACTAAAAGAAGAAAATAAAAAAGAAAATAAAAAAGAAAATAATAATAAAAATAATAATAAAAATAATAATAAAAATAATAATAAAAATAATAATAAAAATAATAATAAAAATAATAATGGAGTCAATCTAAAAAACTTAGAAATTTTTGATACGACACTGAGGGATGGGGAACAAACGCCTGAAGTATCATTCCCAATAAAAGCAAAATTAGAAATTGCAAGTAAATTAGATGAACTTGGTGTAAATACAATAGAAGCAGGTTTTCCAATAACTTCGAACGGTGAATTTGAAGCTGTTAAAAAGATAAAGCAGTTAGATTTAAATGCAACAATTTGTGGACTCTCAAGATGCTCTAACAAAGATATTGATGCAGTAATCGATTGTGATTTAGATAGAATACATCTTTTTATTGCAACATCGCCACTGCATAGGGAATATAAGCTAAAAAAATCCAAAGAACAAATACTGAATAAAATTTCAGAGTCCATAATTTACGCAAAGGAACACGGTTTAAGCGTAGAATTTTCCGCCGAAGATGCTACAAGAACGGAACTTGATTACTTAATAAGGGTTTATAAGGAAGCGATAACTTCAAAAGTGGATTATATAGACATACCTGATACAGTAGGTATATTAACGCCTAAAAAAATGGAAAATTTAATAAAAGATTTAAAATCAGGTTTGGAAACCAATAAAGCGATAAATAATAGTTCAACTTTAACAAATCAAATAAATATAAAATCAAATATGCAAATGCCTGTATTATCCGTACATTGCCACAATGATTTTGGTTTAGCCGTAGCTAACTCATTATCGGCTTTTGAACAAGGAGTTTCTCAAATACACTGTACTGTGAACGGCATAGGTGAAAGAGCAGGAAATACCGACCTTGCGGAATTTGTTTCAAGTTTAAAATTTTTATGCGGAATCGAACCTGAAACCCTAACTATAAAAACGGAACTTTTATCCGATATCTCAAAACTCGTAGCTCATTATACAAATATACCAATAGCTCCAAATAAACCTTTAGTTGGCAGAAATGCGTTTGCGCACGAAAGTGGGATACATACACACGGCGTAATTGCAAATGCACTAACTTATGAACCGATAAGTCCTTTTGACGTGGGCAATAAAAGAAGATTAGTTTTAGGAAAACACGCCGGTGCTCACTCTATAAAGTTAAAACTTCAAGAAATGGGTTTAAATGTTGGGAAAAACCTATCAACCGAGCAATTTGAAGAAATTGTTGACAAAATAAAGGCACTCGGTGATAAGGGTAAATTGGTATTAGATGCTGATTTAAGGGCAATTATAAAAGATGTTACTTCTAAAGTAATTAAATCAAAGCGTGTTGTAAATTTGGAACAATTAGCAGTAATAACTGGCATAAATGTTATACCTACGGCGAGTGTAGCGGTTAATATTGCAGGTAAACGATATAAAGCTTCTGAAATGGGTGTCGGTCCAGTTGACGCATCTTTAAAAGCTCTTGAAAGTGTCGTTGGTGAAACTGTAAAAGCAAAACTTATCGAATATACCATAAATGCAGCTACTGGTGGTAGTGATGCCATTGCAGACGTGGTTGTTAAGTTAGAAAACAACAAAAAAATAGTGACTGCAAAATCTACAAGTGAAGATGTAGTTCACGCTTCCGTTGAGGCAGTAATCGAGGGTATTAATAGATTGCTCGATGAAAGTACGATTAATTAAAAATTTATTTTTATATTTTTATTATATTTTTATATTTTTATATTGTATAATACATTTATTGTATTTTACCCCTTATCTTTTTGAATTTAGAATAATTAAATAGCTATTTTTATATAACTATAAATTAATAAATACACATAATTTTGAATTTGAAAAACAAAATAATTTAAATAATCTAAATTAATATATTAATATGACCTATAATTGTACAAAAATGTGAGAAAATGCTTGATATTAATATTAAAGGGACTATACCAAAGAATATGGAAGATAGGGGTTTACATATATTATCCGATAATCTCGGAGAGATTGAAAACATATTAAATCAGCGAAAAATGCCAAAAAAAGGTTTAAGCGACGAGAAAATAGAATTACTTTTAACTTTTTTATCAAACATGGACACTGATAAAGACCCAAAAGCAATCCGAGTTGGTGAAAGAGAGGCAAGAATTTCGTCAGAAATACATAAAAAATTATCCTCTAATTTTTGCCACGGCATAGGTAGAAGTGGAAATCTCGTAGACCCACAGCCTAAAGCTCCCGGGGCAAGTGCTATGTATGCTTTAACGAATAAATTACTCGAAAGCTTTTTAAAAAACCTAAATGTAAATGTAAACGCTTTGGCAACCCCTGTATCTACAGGAATGTCTATTGCATTATGTTTAAGTGCTTTAAAACGTGGTTTTTTAGTTGAAAATGTAAATAAAAATGTAAATAAAAATAAAGATACCAAAATTGCTACAAATATTACTACAAATATTACTAAAAAACAGTATTCTAAATACGACGGTGCAAATGTGGTTATTTACCCATACGCATCTCATAAGAGTCCTATAAAGTCCACATCTTTCGCAGGTATGAGGATGAGGTTTGTAGAGACCCAATTAAGTGATAGGGATGATTGTGTGGAAATACCTGTCGAAGATATAATTTCCGCAACCGAAAAAGAGTTAAAAGCTGGTAATAATCCAGTAATACTAAGTACGCTCACGTTTTTCCCACCTCGTAGAGGTGATGACATAGAAGAAATTTCGAAGTACTGTCTTGAAAACAACATTCCCCACATAATAAATGGTGCATATGCAATTCAGAATCATAAATACCTTGATAAACTCAAAAAAGCTTTAAAATACCGTGTTGATGCTATCGTAAGCTCAACAGATAAGAATCTAATGACTCCAATCGGTGGAGGGATTATATATTCAAAAAATAAAGATTTTTTAAGAGAAGTTTCTTTAACTTATCCAGGGCGTGCTTCTGCGACACCAATTGTAAACACGTTTGTATCTCTTTTATCTTTGGGAATGGATAAATACACGCAATTGATGAAAGAGCAAGTGATTACTAAAAATTTGTTAGATGATTTATTAATTGATTTGGCAAATAAAACAGGAAACACAAAATTGAACGTAGATAGTCCGATAGCTTCTTGTATTACCACACAAAAAGACCCTGTTGACGTTTCTGCAAAATTATATAATCTTAGAATCACAGGTCCGAGGGGTATAAAAACAACAGACCACTTCGGAAACTGTTATATGCAAAATTATAAATATAATTATGTAGTTATGAATGCTTCGATAGGTGTTAAAGAAAGCGATGTTAATAACGCCGTTGATAGATTAAGTAAAGTTATTTAATCAATTTATCTATCATTTTATTTATTTAAATACTATAAAAACTTAAAAGGAAAGATATTACAATGTTAGCAATTACAAAAATGTATCAAGAACTTATGGATTTAATCGGAGTAGATGACGAAGGTTATGAGCTGATAAATCCATATCGAAAAGATAGCGATTTAAAACACGTTTTGGATTATTACGATTATATTTTAATATCCAAAGGTTATACGAAAAGAGTTTCAAATAACACGGGTGCTAATCCTGATAAAATCGTGGAGGTTAGTTCTGCTACAATAGGTAGTTTAATAAATACATTAAACGATTTAAAACAGTTAAATATTGGTAATTCAGAAACTATCGAAGAAAGTATCACTCAATTAAGTGATTTAAATGTGAAAATTCATTCAAACGAGGAAAATAAGAAATTAGTCGATGAATTTAATTCAAAAAATATAGTAATTACAAATACCTCATTTATTCAAAAAATATTGGATGATTTGGGAATAAACAACTGTAAAGTTAATTTAGATATGATTGAAGAAATTTGTAAAGCTGGTTGTTTAATAAATTTGGGAAAAACTACAATGGACGATTTAAAAAAATTGATAATTGTACCAGATTACGATATTGATAAAATAAATGAATTAAACTTAAAAGATAAATTTAACAGTAATTTATGTATTTTAAAAACGCACGATTATGATTTAGAATTAATAGAAAGAATTGAAAACAGATATGCTCAAATTTTGGAATTTATAGAATAAGAATTAATTTAAAATTATTTTTAGATTAATTAATCCTTATTATTTTATTTATTATTTATTATTTATTATTTTATTTACTCTCTTTATTTTCTTTGGTTTCATCTGATTCAAGATGAGCCATCTTTTTTAAAGATTTTACTAATTTTTTCAATTGTAAAGCTTCTTTAATTTCACCGTTTTTCCTAAAATATTTTGAAAGCTTTTTAATTTCACTAATTGCTTGTTCATATTCTTTGTTTGAAGCGTGCATCATACTTAAGTTATATCTTGCTTCCCAGTAATCGGGGTTTAAATCTAAAGCTTTGTTGTACTGTTCTTCTGCTTCTTCATATCTTCCCATATGACCTAATATAGTAGCTAAATTATTATGTGCTTTCATGTATTGAGGGTCTACTTCTAATGCTTGTCTGTATTCGTGTTCTGCTTCTTCAAGATTGCCTAAATTGTCCAAAAGGCAACCCAAATTGTTGTGTGCTTCTGCAACATTTGAATGCATCATTATTGCCTTCCTATATTTTTTTTCAGCGTTTTTATAATCTCCAGACGTGTAGTACTCATTTGCTTTCGTTAAAAGCCTTTTGTACTCTTCTTCATCTGAACCGTTTTTAATATTTTGGGTATCTTGATTTGTATACTGATAGTTAGTAGAATCATTTAAATGATTTTGACTTTCTATGTGGTCCTTCTCATTTATATTCTTTTTGCTATTTACAACTTCATTTGCTGAAATATCTTCATCATAACATCTTTTGTTAAATTCTTCTTTTTTATCATAAGGGACATATTTGATTCGTTCTTTATCCGGTTTTTCTATCGGTTCATGTTTTTCGTCTTCTTTTTTAGGGAATATCTCTTCTATTAGTCCCTCGATATAGTGTTCAACCATTGATTTGTCGTGAATGTATTCATCATCGATACCTTTTTTTAGTCCATCAATTAATCCATTATCTGATTTAATATGTTTAGAAACTGGTTTTGTCGGGGTTTCTTCCATACTTGTATATTCTTCTATATCTTCGGAAGATTTAGGTGATGTAATTGATTGCAAGGATTTTAACGGCGTTATTTTTGTTTTGTGCCATAATTCTTTAGAATGTACATCTTCAGTCTTTTCAGTATCTTCAAAGGAATTTATAACAATATCGTTCTCATCATCGAGAGCTTTTTCTGTTTTTATTATTTCTTTTTCAGGAATTCCTTCATTCATACTTATTTTTTGCTCGTGAACTTCTATTTTTACCTCAGGCTTTTCTTTAGGCCAACTGGTTTTTTTAGTTTCAAATACTGGCTTTTTATGAATATTTTCCATTTTTGAAGTTTTTGAAGTATCGGTTTCTACTTCAGCGGGTTTAAACGCATCTGTTTCTTTTTCGATAATTTTTTCTTCTTTTAAATCTGATAATGAAGGAACTTTGAATTTCAAAGCGTGTTCATTTTTTTTAACAAAACTGTTTTCGATTTTTTCAAATTCTTCAACTTGTTTAAGTTCTTCATTTTTTTCAAATTCTTCTAAAGATTCAGACTTGTAATTTAATTCATCTTCTTTTAATTTTTCTTTTATAGAGTGGACGATTTCACCCATATCTTCAATATCTTTTTTCATAGGTTCTATTTTATTATTTTCTTTAGTTTCCTTAATTTCCTTAATTTCCATATTTTCTTCAGCAGATTCTTCTTCAGCATTTTTATCCAATAATTCTGAGTTATATTTATTTTCGTATCTTTTACGCAATAAATATTTTTCAATTAAATTATGGTTGTTTTTAGCATCACCATATTCGGGACATAATTCCAAGATTGATTCATATTCATTAGATGCATCTTCTAAAAAATTTAAAAATACGTACAAATTTGCAAGATTAAATTTTGAATCACATAATTTATTAATTGCAATTTCCATATTTTCCTTAATTTCTGTGATACCTGAACTAACTTTATCGGTTAAATCACGGGAATCACTAAATTTTTTATGGATAAATTCTTTTTCATCAATTTTGTTTTCATCAATGCCGTTATTTTCGGAATTGGTAAATATATCCAAATTTAAATCGTCTAATAAATATACCATAAGGTATTTTTCTAATTCGATAGATTTTTTAGATAATCTTATCAATTTGTTATATTTTAAACTGTTTCCATTATTAATGGCACTAATCTCGTTTAGATTATTACTTTCGGGAACTGACCTATAATCCTCAGTTATTAGGGCTATCACATAACAACTGTTTATAAATTCTTTTTTTATTTCAATCTCGTTTAATTTTGAAATATCGTATGATGTGCACACTCTTTGAAATCCTTTTTCCAAATTCTTTTTAAGATATTCTGCGTATTTTTTACCACTTTTTTCATCATATATAATAACTGCATCATCAAAATCCATATAATCCCTCAATATGGTTAAAATTTATATTATTACTCTTGTAATTTGTATAAATATTGTTTTATTCATTTTTTAGACTATTTCATATTTATTGCAAATATGTAAAATATTAATATATAATTCTTTATAATTTGTGTGTTATTTACTATATTTATAGATTAGGAAATGAATTTATTGAATTATCTTTTAAATTTTTAGATTAAGTTATTTTCAAACCAAAATGCTATAAATTTAAATAGGTTAATCCCTAATTTATTAAATTGATAGGTATTTATTATAAATTATTATTATTATTATTATGAAATAAAATAATCTTAAAGATAATATTAAAAACAATATTTATTATATAATTACAAAGTTAAGATAAAAGTGATACTATGGCAATATTAGGACTGTTGGGAAAACCAAACGTGGGTAAATCCACAACATTCAATGCTTTAACCGAAAATACCGCAGATATCGGCAATTATCCATTTACTACAATAAACCCAAATATTGGTACTTCTTACGTGACAAAAAACTGTGCTTGTACAGAATTAAACGTAAAATGTAATCCAAACAACTCAAAATGTGAAGATGGGATAAGATATGTACCTGTAGAAATAATAGACGTTGCTGGATTAGTTCCTGAAGCTCACAAAGGTAAAGGAATGGGTAATAAATTTTTAGACGATTTAAGGCAAGCTGACGCATTTATACTGGTTGTAGATGCAAGTGGTAAAACTGATTTAGAAGGAAACCCTGCTGAAAATCATAACCCTATTGAAGATGTCAAATTTTTGTTAAATGAGCTCGATATGTGGATTTACAATATATTATCTAAAAACTGGGATAAATTATCAAGAAAAGCACAACAAGAAAGAAAGCCTGCTAAAATTATCGCAGAACAACTCAGTGGTTTAAATATTTCTGAAAATCAAGTTTTAGCTGCAATAAGACCTTTAGACGATAGTCCTATTAAATGGACTGACGAAGATATGATAAAATTGGCTACAACACTCAGAAAGATTTCAAAACCTATGATAATCTCGGCAAATAAAGCCGACCATACTGATGCTGAAGCAAACATCGAAAAATTAAAAGAAGAATTTAAAGACTTCCTTGTAATACCAACGTCCGCAGAAATAGAATTGGCACTTACAAAGGTTTCAAAAGCTAATTTGGTAAATTATGATGGTAAAACTGTCGTAATAAACGAAGAAACAACCAAAGATTTAAATGAAGCACAAAAAAACGCATTAATGTATATGAAAAATTATGCCGATAAATTTGGCGGAACTGGAATCCAGGATTTAGTAAATAGGGCATATTTTGAGCTTTTAGATATGATTGTAGTTTACCCTGTAGAAGATGAAAATAAATACTGTGATAAAAAAGGAAATGTATTACCTGATGCACATTTGGTTAAAAAAGGAACGACCGCTAAAGAATTAGCATATAAAATTCACACCGATATCGGGGATAAATTTATATATGCAGTAGATGCTAAAAAGAAAATTAGAATAGGTGCTGACCAAGAATTAAAAGATGGAGATGTTATAAAAATTGTTTCAGCAGCTTAATTATATAATTAAATTTCATTTTCAATTTATTTTCAATTTATTTTTAGTTTAGTTTTAGTTTAGTTTTATATGTGTTAATTAGTCTCATTACAAATTTCAAATAGTTAAGTTAATATACTGATAAAGATTACTATTTTATATCAAAGATTAATTAGATTTAATTAACTCAACGTGATTATTATGCATGATAAGTATGGAAGAGCCATAAAATCTTTTAGGATATCTATAACCCCCGATTGTAATTTAAAATGTTTTTACTGCCATAGAGAAGGTCATGGTTGCGGAAAAGAAACTTTAATGAAACCTGACGAGCTTGGAAAAATCGTTCATTCAGCACTTGATTTTGGAGTCAGAAAAATAAAGATTTCTGGCGGAGAACCTCTTTTAAGAACCGATATCGTAGAAATAATTAAAAATATCGTAGATGAGCAGATAGTTGATATATCAATGACTACTAACGGTATATTATTAGAAAAATACGCTGAAGACTTAAAAAAAGCTGGTTTGGATAGGGTAAATGTAAGTCTTGATACATTAGACCCCGAACAATATAAAGAAATAACTGCTGGCGGAAATGTGGATAAAGTTTTAAAAGGTATCAAAAAAGCTATTGAAGTAGGTTTAACACCTTTAAAAGTTAATTACCTTGCTATGAAATGTAATTTAGACCAATTGCCAAAAATAATGGATTATTGTTCAGAAATAGGTGCAATTTTGCAAGTAATCGAATTTATACCTATGGAAGAAGAATTAAAAGAGCAACACGTAGATGTGAATAAAATTGAAGAAGAAATCGCAAAAGATGCTGTTGACGTAATTACAAGGAAGTTTATGCAAAACAGGAAAAAATACATTCTTAAAAATGGTTTGGAAGTAGAATTCGTAAAACCTATGGATAATACAGAATTTTGCGGACACTGTACAAGAATTAGATTAACTTACGACGGTCAATTAAAACCTTGTCTTTTAAGGGACGATAATTTAGTAGATGTTTTAACCCCAATCCGTAATGGTGAAACAGACGTTAAGAAGTATTTTGTAGAGTGTATAAATAATAGAGAACCATTTTGTAAATAAATCTATTATATTTATTATATTTATTATAATTATTATTTTTATTTAATTTAATTAGTTTAGTTAATAGTTTAGTTAATAGTTTAGTTAATAGTTTATTTAATAGTTTAGTTAATAGTTTAATTTTTATTGCTACTTTTTGTTTTTAAGTTATATGATATTTAAGAAATATTCTTAACTATTGATTTATTTATGATATATATCATATATTCCAGTTTTTTTAAATTATTGGCGATTTATATCGAAATATGTATAAATCACCAATTAGAATAATTTTAATGTATTCTTTAATATAAATATTGAAATATGGTATTATAATATTTGGGGTATAAAATGACAAAAAATGTATCAAAATATTTAATGATTCTTTTAAGCATTCTAATAACCTTTATTTTTATACCGGGAGTTTCAGCCGTAGACATTACGGTTAGTACAACTGGTTATATTATTGAAGGGCAGAGTTTTGTGGGTTCATCCACACCATTGACGGATGCAATTACGGCATCTCAGAATAATGACATCATATATTTGGAGCAAGGTCATTATAAAGAAAGTATAACAATTGATAAGAAATTATCGATTATAGGTATGACTGGTGAAAGTAAGGAAAATGTTAAAAAAATAGTTATCGGTGGCGATGATTCAACACCTTTGAACACAATAATAAGTATTTCGTCAGCAGACGTAAGTATTTCTAATATTACACTTGCAAATGCGACAAATTTAGGTTTAAGAATACCCGTAGGATACAATAACTGTACTTTTGACAATATTTATGTTTATAACAGTTCTAATTACGGTATCCGTGCAGATACAACAGTGTATATTAATAACTCAATATTCGAGGAAAATGGTTTCGGAAGTGCGACAGGTTCGGGTATCTGTCTTTATTATGGAATCGATTCGATTATTCAAAATACAAAATTAATCAACAATAATAGAAATGAATTGTATGCAAATAGCGTACAAAATTTAACGGTAATTAATAATGAAATTATAATTAACAATGAAAACGACCCTATCAATACAAAGAGAAATGGTCTCGTATTTCTTAATACAACAAAATGTTTCATTGCCGAAAACTCATTAAATTCTATAAGTCATAGTGGTAATGGGATAGACAATACAAATTCAAATAACAATATGATTTATAAAAACAATATAACGGGTTTTAATTGGAATGGACTTGCTTTAGACGGTTCTAATACAATAGCCATTATTCAAAACAATATATATGGTAATGCAGGAGGTTTGCAGGTAGATTCCACAAACTGTACTGCAAAATATAATAAAATTTATGATAATGACGCAGGAATAGTCGTTAAATGTGCCGATATTACTAATAATATATCTAAAAATTGGATAGACGTTAATAATTCTAACGTTTTAATTAATATGGATTCACTTGGTGGAACTGCTAATTTAACACATAATTATTGGGGAACAAATGAATATAATCCAATAAATTCAAAAATGGCAGAAATATCTGGTAAAATTTATTTCGCACCGTATTATACAAATGAAGAATTCAATGAATTATATTCCCCAATTGTAAATATTAATCAAAATAAATCTTATTCAAAAATTCAAGATGCAATCGATGATGCTGATGAATTTGATATAATAAATGTTAAAGATGGAATTTATGAAGAGCAAATATGTATCAATAAAAGTATTACATTAAACGGCTCTAATAATGCAGTTCTAAAACTTCCAGAGTCTCCAAATCAAATGGGTATCGAAGAAGACAATTACAATTATGTATATAATGTAATTTTATATGGGGGAACTGTGGTTAATAACGATGTAGTTGGCAACGAAGTAATTAGTGCAAATATAAATGGTTTTAAAATTGATGCGAACAATTATTCGCCAGCTCAGAGACTCGCTGTAGTTTTAGTTAGAAATGCAAACTCAAACATTACTAATTTGAATATTACAAATATTGTAATAGATACTAAAATAACTTTAGGGATTTTTACGCACGGAAAATCTAACACAAATATTACAAATAACACAATAGCTTCATTCTCAAGGGGTGGAATCTGTGCTAAGGGTGGTTATGCAAATATAACTGGAAACATAGTTGCAGGTCCTGGTAAAAATAAAAATGTTACGTGGGCACCAAATGGTATACAAATAGGAAACTTGGCGGAAGGTATAGTTTCCAAAAACACGATATCAGGATGTGGATGGCCAGGTGAAGAATGGACAGGAACGGCTTTAATGATTGTGGATACCGATAACGTTTCAGCTTATGAAAATAATATATTGAACAGTGAAACCGGTATTTATGTGGTTGATTACCCTTATACGGGAACTTGGGCAAACCCTGTTAAGAATATTACCGTATATAACAATATTTTGATAAACAACACGTTTTCAATCACTGTTGCGAATAATGTAAGTGGTTGCAACGTTTCATATAATAAAATATATAATTCTGATAGTGAAGCCATTTCAGTATCAATGTATTCAGCATACACAGGTTTAGAACCACGAGATTTGACCTTTAACAATAATGAAATATATAATAGTAAAGAATTAAACGTTTACATATCCAATAGATTAGAAAACATTAATATGTCCCATAATTATTGGGGAACCGGTGATTATTTAGATATTAAGGGTAAAATGTACGGAAGCGTAATTTTTACACCATACTACTCAGATTCAAATATGGATAAATTAATAAGAATCACTGATGAAATTAATTACCAATTTGTAAAATTATCTGAGAGATTAGATGACGAAGGAATTAATAATAACATATATTTAGTAAATGAAACTAATTACGAATCTTTCGCAGGATTAGAATTAGAAAAAGAAGATATTACAAAAATAAAATTCACAAATACCTTAAATTTGTCTAAAGAAGTTTTACAAGTTCAATTGATAAATTTAAAAGATAATTTAGATATTAAATCTTACGGAGTTTATTTATCTGGAGATTATTGCCAATTATATAATACGACAACATCTTACGAATTTAACAATATTGATGATTCAGAAGTTTTAAATAATTTATCTGAAAGCGAATTATTCGGTAAATTAGTATTACTTAGTGATGGAAACGTAATTAAAAATAATTCGGATTATGTATCGGATTATAAATTAATAAATAATACATTTGTAGTAAATTCCTCTGAATTTATGACTTGCTACTTAGATATTGAAAAACCAACGATTTCCTCATACAAAATTTCACCAAATGGTGTTGAAGTTGGCACATATAATATTACTACTTCTGCAAATATTAATGACGATGCAGGAATAAAACAAGTATATGTAATATTGCCTAATGGAACTAAGATTAATTTATCAACAACGGATAATATAACCTATAATACGACATTTGAACACAACGCAACATCATCAGGCACTTTTAAAGTACAAATGATTGCAGAAGATATTTCAAAAAATAATAATACAAAATTATTATATTTAACGGTAATTAATAGCACAGTTAAGGAAGCTTTAGGAAATTCAACAAGTAATATTACAATAGACGACGAAGTATGGAGTAATATTGAAGCTGGCGGAATTAAACAGTTAAATAATACAAATATCAGTTTAACAGAAATAACTGTTAAAAATGAATCAATTATATTGCCTAAATTAGAAAATGTTTCAGTTAACTTAACTGAAGAAGTTATCGAAACTATGGAAGAAGTTTCAAATTCATCAGATACGATAAATGTATCAAATGCAACGACAGAGGAAGAAATTGAAGCTGTAATTAATGAAGTAATTAATAAAACGAAGTTGATTTCAAGTAGTGGGTTTAATATTTCAAATATGACATTAACCACAACTAAAGAAGGTACTAATGTAAAATCTGAAATCAAATTCACTGCAAAAAACACTACTAAAAAAGGTTATACTATAATGAGATTGCCGTTAGGTGATTTAAAATTAACCGGAGTTTTGGTAAATAATGGTACGGGAATTGTATCATTGAAAGAAAATGATTATAATAGCACTTTAGGTTGGTACAGACTCATAAATAATAAGGTTGTCGAATTAACTTTAATACAAGACCCTGATGTGAGCTTATTATTTGAAAGTGCCTTGCCTTCGCAACCTGATACGCCAAGTACCCAAACATATGTAGGCGGTGGCGGTCATCACCATAGTAGTGAAATTTCAACAATAACATTATCTACGGGACAAACTGTTTCAAAAGTTGTCGGAGAAATGTTAAATAAAGCAAGAATAGTAATCGGAGCAAGTGCTGACGCAGGAGCTGCAAACTTGTTAACTTTAGATTATCAAACTGAACCGATTCAATCTTGCAACATAAGCGATATTACAATAACTAAAGATACATTAATTTTGGGCGGTCCAAAAGCTAATCCATTGGCAGAAAAGTATGACATGTACTTTGAAATGCACATTACTAATGAAATGCCTGGGGAAAATACTGGAATTATCCAAACTCAAAAAATTAATGGATACCAGGTAATTTATATTGCAGGTTCTGATAGAGTGGGTACGAAAACAGCAGTTCAATATTATTTAAGTATGACTGAAAACATCACCGAACCATTAAAAATTAAATTAATTAATGGGGAACCTACATTAATAAATTAAAATAATAAATTAAAATAATAAACTAAAAATAACATACTAACTAATAATATTCTAAATTCTTTTTTTCTTTATATCATTAACAAGTATGTCATAATTAAAAAATAATATTCATAAAAATTAATTATTATTGTCATTATTGGCAGTATTATTGTCATTATTATCAATATTATTATAATTGCTAATTTCGTATTTTTTATCAACTTCCGCATAAACTTTTTTGGAGTATTCTTCAAGCATTCGGTCTGAATTAAAGAAATCTACAGACGTTAAAATATTTTTTTGCACCAATTCCCACCATTTATCAGTATCGTACATATCAATAACGTCCCAAAGCAATTTGTACATACTATCGGCTTCATAATCCTCGTTAAGGTTTTCTCCGTCGCCAATAGTAAAGCTAAGTTCTGGATAAGTATTGTACCATTCAACGTGCCAGCCGTCGAGGGTGCTCATGTGTACAGAACCGTTCATGGAAGCCGTCATACCTGACGTTCCAGAGGCTTCATTTGGTCTTTTAGGGGTATTTAGCCAGATATCAGAACCCAATTTTAAGAGTTTGCTAAGATGTAGTTCATAACCCGTCAAAACCGCCGTATCTTTAATTTCTCGAGATTTAGAAATTATCCAGTTAAAAGTTACTTGTGCATTAAAATCCGCAGGATGTGGTTTTCCCGCCCATATGAATTGTAATTTTTCGGAATCGATAAGTTCTTTAAGTTTTTCTTCATCGTGTAGTGGAAAATATGGTCTTTTGTATTCGGCAAAACGTCTTGCCCAAACTACAGTAAGTTTTTTATCGTCAAACAAACGCCCACACTGGTCTCCAACGACTTGAAATAGCTGTCTTTTAAGGTGTAATTTCCTTTTACGTAAGTTTTCAAAGTCTCCATCTTCAGCATATGTTCTGAGCTTTTTATCTTGCCAAGAATTGACATCTTGTGCATTTGTAATATATGTTATATTACATTTTCCAGGTACCCAGCTCCACATTTCTTGCGTAGTCTTTTGATGTAATTTTGAAACAGCATTCGCTTTTTTAGACATTTTTAAGGCCGCAACGGTAAGATTAAATGGTTTTCCGCCAAATTCTTCAGCTGTTTTTATATCCACATTGCTAAAAAATCCCATATTATCCAAAATGTTAATATCTTGGATTTCATTTCCGGCAGGTATTGGAGTATGTGTCGTAAATACAAGGTGATTTTTTACATAATCAAATCCTTTGTCTTCCATCATCCGAAAAGCCAATGGAATGGCTTGTGCTTCATTTAAGTGGTATACATCTATGTTTTCACATTTTTTTAGTACTTCATAGCCTGCTATACCTAAAACCATCTCCTGAGCAATATGTGTAAGATTATTACCATCATATAAGTTATATGATATAGTACGTGAAAGATAGTCGTTTTCAGGAATATCGGTCGTTAAATAATAAATTGGGCAAGTGCTAAATATACCTTCAGGCAGTAAGTATGCTTTTACCCATAGTTTAGACCTGTTTATGTTTAATGGTACTTTTACGTCTATATCGATTAGATAGTCGTGGAATTTACGAGTTTTATTTATGACCATACGCCCCTCAATATCTCGCATTTGGTCGTAATAGCCATAACTCCAAAGAATAGACACTCCAACCATGGGATAATTTGCCCTTTTAGCTGCTTTAAATAAAGAACCTGCTAAAAATCCCAAACCTCCTGCATACGTTTTTAAAGCCTGGTCGATTGCAAATTCCATACTAAAATATGCTATTTTTGATGTTTCCTCTTTTTTAGTCATTCCTACACCCATATAGCCCATTTAAATAATTTATATTATTTTAAAATATTACTTATCTAAATATAAATTATTTAATTTATTCACGTTATTTAAATTATTTAATTTATAACTACATATTTTTTTGTTTTTAATCATATTTTAAATGTAAGTATTTGTAATTTGGTAAAATAATTTGAATATGGTGGTTAAAAAATAAAATCGAAATATTAAAAAAATAATAACAAATAAAAAAGAAGAATGTATATTTTAAATTTTATTTAAGTTCTTCATCTGGTTTAAAAGATGTAGTTATTGGCTCATTGGGAAATGTATTCTCATTTTTGGGATTTTTAGGTATTATAAGTGCTAAAACTACATATGTGATTATTCCAAACATAAAACCTGAGAATACCGTAATTGCTACGTATAAAATACGTACAAGTGTCGGGTCAACGTTGAAATACTCACCAATACCCCCACAGACGCCTTCTAACATTTTATCGTCAACAGACCTGTATAATTTTTTTATATTACTTTTCGTAGTTCCCATATTTTCCATATTATCACTCAAAATTAAAGTTTATATTTTTGTAAATTAAGTATAAGTTCTTATAAAATTTTCATTTTTAGTTGTAAATAATGTAAAAAATTAAAAAATTATTAAAAAATTATTAAAATTTAATATAATATTAGTATAATATTAGTATAATATTTTGTCTTCCATACCTAATTCAAGAGCCATTTTAATTTCTTTTGCAATTCTCTGACCCATACTTAAGTTTTCACCGTGGTAAAGGAATGAGTAAGGGCTTCCGTTCATAAATGTATTTGTACCGCCGTCAATTCTTGCGCTCATTTCAAATACAACGAGCTCGAGGTTTTCATTACATAATGATTGCAAGCAGAATGGACCTATCATACCAGGATTGACCAAATCTTTAGCCTTATCTACTAATTTATCGCCCATATCAAATACTTGAGGCAATAAACTTTCTCTAATTACAATAGGGAAATTACCCGTAATAACGTATGAAGGGTTCAATTCGATTTCCATCTGGTCTTTTGCAGGAATTCTAACGAATCCATCGATATTACTTTCATACCTTCTGTCCATACCCATTAATTCAACTCTGTTGTATAATGGAGAATAGAAATAGTGTATACAGTAGTTTGTACCGACAACGTATTCCTCAATGTGTGCATTTGGCACATCACTTTCAGTTAAAACGCCTTTTTTGATGAAATCAGCTACTTTTGCGTCAAATTCTTCTTTTGATGCACATACAAAGTATCCTCTACCGCCTCTCGCACCTGGGAATTTAACCATTGAAGGACCTTTTATATCTTCTGGTTTTGCCAATTTTTTAGGTAATCTTAAGCCACTTTCACCTAAAATCTTACCTTCGAGGTCTCTCTCAGCTTCCCATCTTAATATTTTTCTATTACCAAACATGGGAACTTTAAAAGAACTTTCAACGTTGTCTAATCCACAGTATGCAATAAATGACCCGTGTGGTACGATAATTGCATTCATATCTCTTAATTGTTGTTGTATATCATCATTTGATATGTCTGAGAACTTGTCCACATATATAAATTTGTCAGCTACTCCAAATCTTTTGTAGGGTACATCTCTGTCTCTTGTTGTTATTACAGCGGTTGAAAAGCCTTCTAATTTAGCACCTTTCAATATGTGTAATGATGTGTGGCTACCAACAGTTACGATAGTAATCTCGTCTTTGTTGTATTTGCTAAATATGTCGAGTATTTCTTCTTTTTGTATCATTCTACCACCATAAGCAAGAATTTTTTATCCTCGCTCTAAAATATGATATTGGATATTTAAGAATTTAGAATTTAGAATTTAGAATTTTTAAAATTTAAAATTTAATAATTTTAAGGGTTTATATATAATATTAATGAACTTACTCAAGTAATATTATGTTATTTTAAAACATATATTCACATTTGCACATCTAAATATATTATTAAATTATTATGTACTATTTATTTATTCATAATAGTATTTACTCGTTCAAATTTATATATATTATTACTATATACCTATAACATACAAAAAATATCCAAAAATAAAATAAAAAAATAAAAAAATAAAAAAATAATGTGAAAAAGTGTTAAAAAACGATAACGAAAACGAACCAGAAAATCAAATTATAACCCCTAAAGTAGTTGGTTTAGACGAAGCAGGACGTGGACCTGTCATAGGACCAATGGTAATAGCAGGAGTGCTATTAAAAATGGATAATAAAGAAAATGCTAAAACATTTTACGATTTAGACTTAAAAGACAGCAAAAAACTTTCAAAGAAAAAGAGAGAAACACTCTACAAAGAAATTCAAAAACTTGCAAAAGTGGAAAAAGTAATAATCACTGCAAAGGAAATTGACGCACAAATGAATATAATCAATCTTAATAAAATTGAATTAAACGGATTTTCAAGCATAATAAACAAATTTTACAAAGATATTTACGGATTAGATGAAAATAAAAGAGATAGTGGTTTTTTAACATACATCGATGCTTGTAGCAGTAATGAAACATCTTTTTCAAACCAATTAAAAGCAAAATTGATAAATAAGAACATCGATTTAATAGCGGAACATAAAGCAGATGATAATTATAAAATAGTTTCGGCAGCGTCCATTATTGCAAAAGTAAATCGTGATAATATTATAGATTCTTACAACGAGAAGTATGAAGCTCTCGGCTATACAATAGGTAGTGGTTATCCAAGCGACCCAAAAACTAAGAAGTTTTTAAGACAGTATCTTGAAGATAATAAAGAATTGCCCGATATAGTTCGGTTTAGTTGGAATACTACGAAAAAGCTTTTAAAAGAGTATAACCAAGAAAATGGAAACATCGATTTAAAATGTGAAAATTTATTAAAATGGGTAAAAAATTAATAAGAAATTAATAAGAAATTAATAATAATTCACAACAAAAAATTTAAAAAATCAATTTTACTCAATAATCTTTTAATAATTGTGAATCTATATGAAGTAAATCTATAAGAATTAGAAACACATAATGTATTAAAAGCATATGTATAATATTGCATTACTTGTATTATTTTTATAACTCACAATACGTTAAAATTTATCAATTTATTATATTTTAAATGGTGGAATAATGACCAATGAAGAATTAAAGAACAATACGGAAGAAACACAAGCACAGCAAGAGCAAGAGCAAGAACCAATAACTGAAAAGAAAGAAAAGAAAGAAGTAAAACCAACTTGGAAATATTATGAATATGATGGTTCAACAAAGACTAAAAAATTAATAATTGACAAAAGGGGCAAAAAATACCTAATTGCAAAAGAAAATAAGGAATTTGGGAACGATTTGGGCGTATCAAGGTTAGATGGTGTAAGTGAAGGAAATGTTTTACCGACCCATAAAGGTGATGAGTTTTATTTAGTAGAACCTACCGCTTTTGATATCATAAAGAAGATGAAAAGAAGTGTTACAACCTTATTACCTAAAGATATCGGTCTTATAATCGCATACTGCGGTATAGAAAACGGTGAAACCGTTGTGGAAGCAGGAACTGGCTCAGCAGGATTAACAATGTACTTATCACAAGCTGTAGGTAAGGAAGGAAAAGTAATCACATACGAAAAAAGACCAGAATTTGCAAAGATTGCAAGAAGAAACCTTGAAATTATGGGTTCAGTGAAATTAAATCAGCCAATTATTGGTGTAGAAGAAGAACCTGTCGAAGTAGACAATACATTAATAAATATAAATGAAGAAGCTGAAAGCAGAAAGGTTTACAACGTAATTCAAAAAATAGGGGATATTACCGAAGGTATCGAAGAGCAAGATGTAGATGTAATTGTTTTAGATATGCCAGACCCTTGGAATGTAGTGCCACACGCTAAAAAAGCTTTAAATAAAGCAAAAGGTAGAATTGCAGTTTATGTGCCTTATATAGAGCAATCTAAAAAAGCAGTAGAAGCTTTAAAGGAAAATAACTTCTTAGATGTAATTACAATTGAATGTATCTTAAGAGAAATGGATATTTCAGAAAAAGGCGTTAGACCGTCAACAAGAATGATAGGACACACCGGATACTTAACTTTTGCAAGAGTTTGCCCTGAAAAATTAGAATTAGACGAAGAATAATAGATATAGCGGATGAATAAAATAGATATCTAAAACTAATTTTTAATAATTTTTTAAATTTTATATATTATTTTTTTAAAGTCATAATTTAACAAATAATGGTATGAATAAATTTAATTGCATATTTTTAAATCATATTATGGCCTATTATATGTTATTATATTGTAATATGCTATATTATAATATATAATTATACATTAATATATATTAATATATTAGTATAGAGGTTTTTATATGGATTTACCAAAAAACAATGTTTTTAAATTATTGGGGCTTTTATTAATAATTTTAATAATTGCAGGCGGTATTATTACCCTTTCTACAGGTTATCTAACCATATCTGCAGATGAAGATGAAGAGTCAGCATATAAAATTTCTGAAATTAAAAAACAAGCTTTAAATGTAAATTATACTGATTTATGTGAACACAATGAGGAATATGTGGATAAAATAATTCATTTTGAAGGTAAAATTATAAAAGTTAATGAAAGTAATAATATTGTTTACCTAACAATGGCTACTAAAAAAGATACTTCTGGAAATTATGGGGACAATATCATAGAAGTTTGGGGTAGGGACAATAAATTCGCTCAAAATAGCATAGTAAACGTTTATGGGACTTATATGGGTTTAAAATGGGCCGGTGCCGATTATGAAAATGAAACCATACCTTCAATACATTCAATAGTAATCGAATAAAATAAATAAATAAATAAATAATAAAAAAAATAAAAAATAAAAAATTAAATTAAAAATATTTTTTTATATTATTTATTAATGGTATTTTTATTATTTATTAATAATACTTTTTAATTCATCTTGCAATGTTTTGTTAATCAATTTTCCATCTGCTTTTCCACGTAAGTTTGCCATACATCTACCCATTAGTAAACCCATTGCACCCATACCTTTTTCATTAACTACAGCGATGTTTTGCTCGATTATACTTCTGATTTCTTTTTTAACGTCTTCTTCAGACATTGCACTAAGTCCTTTAATTTCAAGGATTTTGTCAACATTTTCATACGGATTTTCAATAAATCCTTTTAATACATCGACAATTGCTTCTTTTGAAACTTTTCCATTTTCAATACTTTCAAATAATTGTTTAAAGTGCTTTTCTTCAAGTATTTCTGTATTAAATCCTTCTCTTCTGATTTCTTTAACTGTAGCTTCAATTGTTGTAGCAATTAACGTTGCTTTAACATTAACAAATGTTTTGGCAAGCTCTTCAAATAAGTCAACGTGATATGACATTACCATTTGCTTTGCTAAGTCGTTGTTTAAATCATATTCTTTTATAAATCTTTCTAATTTCTCTTTTGGCATCTCTGGAAGGTTATTTCTTATATTTTCAACAAATTCATCACTTATTGCTATATTTGGGATATCTGTTTCCGGGTACATTCTTGCAGCACCTGGTAAAGGTCTTAAATATGATGTATTCCCGTCTTCTAATGCTTTTCTTGTTTCTTCTGGTATTCCAATAGTTATAGCTTCGTTTGCCCTATCTAAAACAGCACCTAACGCTCTTACAGCTTTATCTTCTCTATCCCCTACAATGATAACCGCATCTTTTGTTTCAGGGTTTACGCCCATAAATTCCTTGAGTGCATCGACTTCTTCTTGTGTAATTCCGTATTTTGGCAACTCATCAGTGTGGAATAGCCCTCCAACGCCTCCGATTACTTTTCCACGGTCGGAGAATTCAGTTCCTAATCTTCTATTTGGTTGTACTTCTTTACCAATTAAACCGTCAAATCCTTTAAGTAAAATTGCTTTTACAACTCCTTTTTTCTTTAAAGCACTTTTAATTACTTTTGATTCGGTATTTTTAAATAATTCGCTTACATCAACGATATTTTCAATACCTGTTTTTACTTCCGCATTTCTTTCAATTAATTCTTTTTTAATCTCATTTAATTTAATTTGTCTTATTGCTTCATTTTTAATAATTTGCTCGATTAAATCAAGATTTTGGACACCTTTAACTTCAATACGTGCGCCTTCTTTAATAGAAATATTCACGTCTTGTCTAATTGTTCCCAATCCTCGTTTAGCCTTTCCAGTAGCTCGCAATATAGTTCCTATTCTTCTTGCAGCTTCTTTTCCCATTTCAGGCGTTGTAATATCCGGTTCTGTGGTAATTTCTAATAAGGGAATTCCCAATCTGTCAACGCAGTATATTACTTTGTCTTTTTCGTCCCTTACCTTTTTACAAGCATCTTCTTCTAAACATAAACTTGTAATTCTAATATCGCCGTATTCAGTTTCAATACTGCCATCTTGTGATACAAACATAGTTCTTTGGAATCCTGATGTATTAGAACCGTCGATAACCATTTTACGCATTACCTGAACGTCGTCAACCACGTGCATATTCATAAGCTCAGAAACTTCAACAGCTGTATAAATTCCCTCTTCACAAGGTCCTTGAGGCGGTTCATCATCTAATTCAACGAGACAAGTTGAATCATTATAGTATTGATAAACGTAGTTTTTCTCCTTTTTAGATTCAATAAGTGCCGCTTTATCGATTTGACCCATTTCACTTTGGGAAGGTCTCAATACTCTTTCAATCTCGCCGTGTGGTTCGTCATCTCTAATTTTTGTAGGGCAATTACAAAATAATTTCCTACTCGTGTTTAATTGTTGATGTATTTCTAAACCAACTTTTAAACCTAATTCTTTATAGTCTAAATTTAAATTTAAATCCGAATTTGACATAATATCACCAATAATCAAATTAATAAACAAATAATTAATTAAATGAAGTTATTTTATTTTTTTATTTTATTTAATATACTTTATTCAATATATTTTATTCAATATATTTTATTCAATATACTTTATTTAATTTATATTATATTTAGTTTAAATCGATTAAACTAAATTTGGTAATTTCTCCCACGGTATTTTTACCAATTAATTCTTTAACTTCTTCTAAATTGTAATTTGCCAATAAATACATCATTTTTACAAGTGCAGTTTCAGCAGACATATCTTCACAGCTGATTACGCCCATTTTTTGCAATTCTACACCGTTTGAGTAAACGTTCATATTAACTCTTCCGTTAATGGTTTGGGTTGTCATAGCAACTAATAAACCATTGTCTATTGCGTATTTAATCCCGTTAAACAAAGTTTCAGGAGCGTGTCCTAATCCGGTGCCTTCTAAAATAATACCTTTATATCCGTTATCCGTGTAGTATTTCAAAATATCTGAATTGATACCTGGATAAATTTTTAAAAGTGCTACTTTTTCCTCTAAATTTGTGTTTATTTCGACATTTGATGAATTATCCGTGATATTTTGTTTTAATTCTCTTTCATCTGCAATGTACTCGATTTTATAGTCTTTTTCATTAGTTTTTTTATTCTTTGAAAGCATATTCATTTTAGCAACTGGCTGAGCATTGACGGATTTAAACGCATCTCTCCTTGAAGAGTGCAATTTCCTAACTTTTACGCTTTTGTGCAAATAACAGTATTCGTCGCCGTTTTCACCGTGCATAAGTACATAAACACCACTTAAACCTTCTGTAGCAAATTTGGTTGAAGCAATTAAATTTAATGCGGCATCTGACGAAGGTCTGTCGCTACTTCTTTGAGCGCCAACTAATATTATAGGTACGTTTGATTTAACCATAAATTGAAGAGCTGAAGCCGTGTAGTGCATAGTATCCGTACCGTGTGCAATTACAATCCCGTCAGCACCGTTTTTTATTTCATTTTCAATGTGTTCGGCAACTTCTTTCCAGTACGCCGGCAACATATTTTCACTTAAAATATTCATTACAGCTTTTCCAGAGATGTTTGCAATGCTCAAAAGTTCCGGAACTGCCCTAATTAAATCATCAGCCGTAAATGCGGGGTGAACTGCACCAGTTTTATAATCCACTCTTGAAGCAACAGTCCCACCAGTTGAGATAATTGAAATGTTTTTTAATTTTTTTTCCTTTTTTATATTTAATTCGGTTTTAACGTGTTTAGGAGTTTCTCCAGCACTTAAAATTTTTATTTCTTCTATTTTTTCCTTTTTTATGCCTGCATTGTACCCGCTACTCATTTTTATCATAATAACGTCGTCTTTTAAGCAAGGCATAACAGTTCCTTTATACGTTGTTGAGGTTTTGGTTTCTGATTTAGTTTTTTCTTCTTTCGTAGTTATTTCTACCAAATCACCAATATCTGTTTTTAAAGTTTCCAAACAATTACTCATAATTTAAACACCTATTTTATTAGTCGTATAATTCCAAATATAAAAATTTAAAAAGTTTTAATACAGATTACATATACAATACCGTAATATATATAATTTAATATCAACATTTTATATATTTGATTAACAAAATCTATTATATATCTTTTATTTAATAAAATATCCTACTATAATAAATAAAATACTTATAAAATCCATATTATATAATCTAATTTAGATTAAAGTACTCTTCATTAATTATTAAGTGCAAAGTATTATATATTAGAAAATTATATCTATTCTTTACAAAATCTAAGCAGTTATTTTTTATTTGCGAGGTGTTAATATGATGGATACACAAAGACCATTAGACGCATTAGGAAAATCAATAAACACAAATATCACCGTATTTTTAAAAGACGGTAAAGAAATCAAAGGAAGATTAAAAGCATACGACTTACATATGAACGTAGCTTTAGAAAACGCTAAATTCGAAGAAAAAGAATACCCTATGATTGTTGTAAGGGGAGACAACGTTTTATACGTTTCATTATAAGTTTGAATTCTCAACTACAATCGATGAAATATTTAAAATACAAAATACAAATTAATTAACCTCATTAAGATAATTAAAAAAAGAGTAATTTATTAGCATAATTTTATTGTTAATAAATTATTCATATTTAAGATTTATTGTAAATTTATTATAGATTTATTATAATTATGTTTTATATTTTCAATTATATTATTTAACATTTTTAATCATAAAAATTCGTACAATAATATATTTATACTATAAGTATATATTATGTTAAAGTAATGTACGTAATAATATTGATAAATAAAGCATTATAGCTAAATATTTGAAATAGAACGTTTAGTTTTGGCTTTATTTTTATAAATTACTATAAGCAAACACGGTGAAAAAATGTCCAAAGGTACCCCATCACAAGGTAAACACAACAAAGGTTCAAATCACATCATCTGCAGAAGATGTGGAAAAAGGTCATACCACGTTAGGAAAAAGGTATGTGCAGCATGTGGATTTGGTAGAAGTGCAAAATTAAAAAGATTTGCATGGCAATGGAAGAAATTCAACGGAGAAAGATTAAAATAATTGAATTTTAATTATATTATTCATTATTTATAATCAACTCTTTTTAACTATCTATTTCGTAATTTGATACGAAAAAAGAACGATAAAGAATAAAAAAACTCTTTTTATATGGTATATAACTTTTATATTATATTTTATTCGATTTATAATATTTAACATCATTATGCTTTTTTATAGTTATTTTCTAATTTAGTATATATTATTATTATTATTATTCTTACTTTACGATAGTATTACTCAGATATTACCTTTCATAATCGTATAATTATGTATTTCACACGTTAAATTAAATCTATTAATAGGTTTATATATTTATTTTTATCAATAATTATTTATAATATTTTATTTAATTATTTTTAAATAATCAAAATAGTAAAACATAGAATAAAAACTAATGAAATAACAATTAATGTAATATATATCTTAAAACAAATATTGTTATTAAATTAATTACATTTTATATTTATTTAAATCTATGAATTAACGGTGATTTTATGACTAATGTGGATAATGTAAATGGGGCAGAAGCTTTACTAAAAGCCCTGGAAGCCGAAAAGGCTAAAGTAATATTCGGATATCCTGGGGGTGTTTTAGTATCATTCTACGAATCTTTATGTGATAGTAATATAATACACATACTTACAAGGCACGAACAAGCAGCCGCACATATGGCTGATGGTTATGCTCGTGCAAGCGGAAAAGCTGGTTTTTGTATAGGAACTTCAGGACCCGGTGCAACAAACTTGGTAACTGGTGTAGCAACCGCACATATGGATTCATCGCCCGTAATAGCTATAACGGGACAAGTAAGTTCTGACATAATAGGCGATGATGCTTTCCAAGAGATAGATTCATTCGGTATATTTATGCCAATAACAAAGCATAATTTCCAAATACGTAAATCTGATGATTTAGTTGACATAATGGCAAAAGCGCACGAAATAGCTACAACAGGTAGACCCGGACCCGTACATGTTGACATACCTTCGGATATATTAGTAGGTGAGCTTAGCAATGGTTTAAAGATACCTGCAGACATAAATATATCCAGTTATAAGCCTACAACCGTAGGTCATCCATTACAAATAAAAAAGACCATAGAAGCAATAGTAAACTCTAAAAAACCATTAATATTGGCAGGAGGGGGCGTTTCAATAGCTCAAGCGAGTAATGAGTTATTGGAATTTGCAGAATTATTAAATGTACCCGTATGTACAACTTTAATGGGTAAAGGATGTATATCTGAAAAACACGAGCTTTCAACTGGTTTAACAGGTATGCACGGAACTTATGCGTCCAATAACCTTATAGAACAGTGCGATTTATTGATATCAATCGGTTGCAGATTTTCGGATAGGGTGACTGGAAAAGCATCGGAATTTGCACCAAATGCTAAAATAATACATATGGATATAGACCCTGCCGAAATAGGTAAGAATGTACCTGTTGACATACCAATAGTTGGAGATGCAAAAAGAATATTACAAGATTTAATAAAACAATTGAAAAAACATAATATATCATTGGATACCACCGAATGGATGGATGAAGTAAATAAGTTAATGAAATTGTCTGAAGAAGAATTAAAAATAACTGAAGAAGAATCTAAATCAAATAACTTAGAAAATACCAAAAATAATGAAAAATTACACCCTAAGGTTGCAATATACGATTTAATGGATGCCATATATGATATAGACCCAGAACTCGAAAATACTTATATAACTACTGACGTTGGTCAAAATCAAATGTGGATGGCGAGATACTTTAAGTTTAAGAAAGATGCTTTAATAACTTCTGGTGGACTTGGTACTATGGGTTTTGGATTCCCGGCTGCATTGGGAGTTAAATTTGCAAAACCTAACGCAAACGTTATATCAATAAGTGGAGACGGCGGTTTCTTAATGAATTCACAGGAATTAGCCACAATGGCGCATTACGACATACCGATAGTAGCAGTTATATTTAATAACAGAGCTTTAGGAATGGTTCATCAATTACAATCAGTACTAAAAAACAGGCAATCACAAATACATTTGGGAGAAACACCTGACTTTATAGAATTAGCTCATAGCTACGGGGTTAGGGCTGAAAGAGTTTCAAACTCGAAAGATTTAAAGGAAACGCTTAAAAAAGCAATTTCACTTAATAAACCGTATGTTATAGAGGTTATGATAGACCCATCGCACGCAGTGAAGGTTGTAGCACCAGGTGCTAAAATAACGCAGATGATAGAACCGGAAAATAAGGAACCTTGTTCAGAGCAGGTATTATTTAAGGATATGATTTCAAAATTATAGGCAAAATTAATTAAAAACTAAAAAATAAAAAAACATAAATGTAAAAACATAAATGTAATAAATAGGAAAATATATTAATCAAATTTAAATTAAATAATTTAATTTATTACGTTTATATTTATGGAATTTAAATTTAATCAGATTTAAATATATTTAATCAGATTTAATTTATATTATGGTGGTAATCATGGAAAAAAGGCATATTATTACGGTTTTGGTACTCCATAAGCCAAGTGTCCTACAAAGGATTTCAGGACTTTTTGCAAGAAGATGGTTTAATATTTCAAGCATTACAGTTGGAATAACAGAAAATCCAGACATTGCAAGGATGACAATTGTTGTAAAAGGAGACGACACTCATTTAGAGCAAGTATTAAAACAATTAAACAAATTAGTTGAAGTTGTTAAAGTTAAAGACTTAAAACATAATAACTATGTAGAACGTGAATTATGTATCGTGAAAATTCACGCACCTACTGAAAGCGGTAAATCACAGATTACACAATATGCGAATATATTTAGGGGTAGTATTGTAGATTTAAGCGCTGAAACCATAACTGTAGAAATTACCGGTGATGAATCCAAAATTAACGCATTTTTAGACTTAGTAAGACCGTTAGGTATTAAAGAAGTCGCAAGAACTGGACTAACTGCATTAATGCGAGGTTCCAAGATTTTGAAATCTAATAAAAAATAATACTATAGTTATAAATAAACTAAAAGGAAATATTTTATATTAAAATTATCACTTTATAAAGTTTTTATTCTATTTTTATTAATTTTGATATGTCTAAATTTATATATTCATAGACATAACAATGTTTTATATAATATAATTGACAATATTATGTTATTATCTAATTATCGTAATTAATATCCCAATATATTAACTTAATAATTGCCAAACTATTTACGCATATGGTATTATGGAGTGAAGAGATGTTTAAACGTAAAAAAGGACAATTATCTATGGAATTAAGTATTGTAATATGTGCAGTTATTATTGTTGGAGCAGTAGTTGCTTATTCATCACTCTCATTTCTAAAAGATACTGGAAGGTCAGTAAATGAAGCAAGTAAGTGTTTTAATGACCCTCTCGATAAGATAAATGGAGAAGAGGGAGAAAGTAGTGGTAGCACTGAAAGTAGCACCCTACATTCTAAAAGTTTTAGTCCATTTGGCATAAAACCTGATGTATGTAAGAATACGCAAAATAGTTCCAGTATTATGTGGACGGGTAAGGCATTAATGTAATGTTTAACGTGATATAACTTTACGTTAAATATAATTATTTTATATATCATCTATTTTTATTTACCTTGCTAATATTTTATTAGCTAATATTCTATTATTATCTAATTTTTAACTCGATTTGTTTTAATATTATTTAATAACTAATATATAGTATAAAAACCTAAAATTTAATGATTACAATAATAATAAATGGGAAGGAAAATGTATAAGTTAAAAATTGCAATTTTACTGGGCACAAGACCTGAAATTATCAAAATGTCGCCAATAATTAGATATTTGGATAATTTAAAAGAGATAAAGCGGATAAAGAAGTTAAGCAAGATGGCTGGCTATGACTTATCCAGCGACAAATCCGAGGATAATTTAAAAAATAGATTACAAACTGATGGTTTAAATTATATTGAAAATTTAAAATTCAATAATATGGATATGGAATATGTAATAATCCATACTAATCAACATTACTCTCAAAATATGGATAAAATATTTTTTGATGAACTAAATTTGCCAAAATCAACCTATAATTTAAAAATAGGTTCTGGAAGGCACGGCGAACAAACTGGAAGTATGATTGTAGCTCTTGAGAAGGTATTGGTTGACGAAAAACCTGACGTTTTATTTATACAAGGGGATACAAACACGGTTTTAGCCGGTGCGATTACTGCTTCAAAAATGGGTATAAAAATAGCTCACGTGGAAGCAGGATTAAGAAGTTTTGACCGAAAAATGCCTGAAGAAGTGAATAGAGTATTAACAGACCACGTTTCAGACTTTTTATTTGCCCCAACTGGTATAGCAAAACAAAATCTATTGAAAGAAGGTATTGACGAAAACAAAATTTTTGTAGTGGGAAATACAATTGTTGATGCTACTTTACAAAATTTAAAAATAGCCAAACACAGCTCTAAAACTTACGCTCAAGACCCCGAATCTAAAAATAAAGAAGATTATTTCTTGTTAACATTACATAGGGCGGAAAATACTGATTATTTTGAAAAATTAGATACTATAGTCGATAATATAATAGAAATTGCAAATAATTACGCAAAAATAATATTTCCAATACATCCACGTACTTTAAATAAATTAAAACAATTTAATTTATTACCTAAATTGTCAAATAATCCAAAAATAGAATTAATAGAACCTGTGGGTTATTTAGATTTTTTATTATTGGAAAGTAATGCTAAATTAATACTCACTGATAGCGGAGGAGTTCAGGAAGAGGCCTGTATATTGGGAGTACCTTGCCTTACAATCCGTGAAAATACTGAAAGACCGGAAACTGTGGCGGTAGGTAGTAATATCATAGTTGGTTATGATTATGAACACTGGATAAATGGTTTAAAGGGAATGTTAGATTACGATGCAGATGGGAAACTTGGGAAAGATGATAGTGGATGTACACCTTGTAGCAAAAAACATTGGGAAAATCCATTTGGTTGTGGACATTCTGCTGAAACTATACTCGAAATAGTCTTTTCAGATTTAATGGATAATAATAAAATAATAAAATAATAAAAATTAAATTAAAGTAAAGTACTAATAATTATATAAAATCATTTAATTTTTATATTATTAGCTCTAATACTATGAGTATAGATTTAACACTTATGGGTTAAATTTTGAATTTCAAATCAGTTAGTTTTTATACTAATAAATTAAATAAATTTACTATAATTTATCGAGAGGGATATCGTGGTAAAATTAAACGACGAAATGCAAAAAGCATTGAGCGGATTGTTATTTTTAGCAACTGCTTCAAAAGATGGAATTCCTAACGTAGCACCAATGGGTGCAAACATAGTTGTAGATGACGAAACTTTAATTATCTCAGACAACTTTATGAAAAAAACGATTGCAAATATCAAAGAAAACCCAGTCGTTGCAATAAACGTTGCAGACTGTAGAGCTTGCTCATTACAATTTAAAGGAAAAGCTGAATACGTTGTGGAAGGAGAATACTTCGAACTTACAAAAAAATGGATGGCTGAAAAAATGCCAAACATTAAACCAAAAGGAGCTGTAGTTATCAAATTCTTTGAAATTTACAGTGTAAAACCTGGCGATGATGCAGGTAAATTACTCGAAACAGATGACTAATTTAATTTATAGTCTCTATATTTATTTTTAATTTTACAATAATATATTACTACTTTTATTTTTTATTATTATTTACTTTATTATTATTTTATTATTTTATTATTTTTTAACATTATTTTACAATACTGGTTTTAAATTTCAAAATACGGTTAAATAAGATTAAATAACTTTTTATAGATTGTTTTAGATATAAGTTTGATATCGATTAGAATATTATTATTAGTATTATTACTGTTTATAGTTGTGTGATATGTATGAAAATGGGTATTATCTCAGAGGAAAGAGATTGGATAACTGACGAATTAAAAAATAAAATGGAGCAAAACGATATCGACCCGATAATCATAAAGCCATCCAAAATTGTTAATACGTTGTCAAAAAAAGGCATAAAATTCGAACACAATAGTAGAAATTTGTTCGATTTAGAATGTGCATTTGTACGGGATATCGGATTTGGTGAAGAAATGATGCACAGATTTGATATAATCGAGTGTTTAAGTACTTATATTCCGATAATAAACCCACCGCAAGCAATACAAGATGCAGGTAATAAATATAGAACCTCTTTTTTGTTATCAAGAAACGAGATTCCACAATCTGAGACAATCGTTTCAGAAGATATTAATAAAATATTGGCTTATTCTGACAAATTTGACGATAGTGTCTTAAAACCATTTTTTGGAAATGGCGGGCAAGGATTAGTCAGATTAAAAGGTAGGTCAACAGTTGCAAAGCTAAATATCTTAAATACTTTTAAAGAGACAAACCCTGCATTTTATATGCAAAAATTCATAAATAACCCTAATAATGTATATAGGGATATTAGAGCTTTTGTAATAGGAGATAGGGTAGTTTCTGCTATGTACAGGGAATCAGACAACTGGATTACAAATATTAAGCAAAATGGAACTCCAAAACAGTGTGAAATAACCCGAGAGATAACTAAGTTAGCATTGGCTGCAAAAGAAGCACTCGGTTTATATTATGCAGGTGTAGATTTAATAGAAAGTGAAACAGGGTTAAAAGTAATTGAAGTTAACGCTTGTCCTTCGTGGGAAGGTCTTTCTAAAGTTTCCGAGGAAGATATTACGCAATTATTAATCAATGAAGCAAATAGAATTGTTAAAAAACATAGAATGGATAAATTAACAGAAAAATATATTAATTAATTGTTAATCAATTATTAATTAATCAATTATAAATTAGTTAATTCTTTTTTTAATAAATTAATACATTCCACAGAGTTTTTGGAATTTTTTTGAATATTTAACAATTTTTCGTCAATTTTACCGGATTTTATACGTTTTGTAGAATAAAGATAATTGTATTCATCATCTTTGTTTACCATTAACTTATCTTTGAATTTTTCCCTCATAATTTCCCGTTTATTTATTATTTCTTCAGAATTTTTACTCAACGTTTCGTCATAATACGGAATTCCAATCGATGATAAAGCAATAAGTCTCTCATCAACATCTGAAATTCTTTGAAGTTCGTAATTATCATTTTCATAATTATCCGTATTTTTTTTATTATTTTCATTATTTTCATTATTATTGCAAGTATTTTCATTTCCACAGGTTTCTTGAATAGATATGTGATGATAAATAGGTTTACCTTTAAAAGCTATCGTAATACCTCTCTTACGACCTATTGAAACGCCTTCATATACATTATATCCAATTTCAAACAGTGCACTCCTAAAAGGAATAGACGAAGAGTAGGAAATTATCATACCTCCATCTTTAAGTTTTTTATACAATAGTTCTAAAAATTCAACAGTATATAATACAGGGTCTCGAGCCGGGGAAAAAGCATCATGACAAACTATATTATAGTAGTTATCAGGCATTTTTTGCAATATAATCCGTGCATCTTCGTTAAAAACTCGAATATTGTTAATATATTTATTATTTTCATTATCTTCATTATCTTTATTATCTGTATTCTCAAATATATTATTTTTAAAAAACTCAAAATACGCTTTTTTAATAATTTCGTGCTCTTTTAATGGAATATCCAAGCATAAAGAAAGAAATAAAGTTTCTTTACTTATTTCAACCATATCTATTTTGCAATTTTTATTTTTAGATAAACAAGCCATTGCATTATAACCCATACCACTACAGAGGTCTAATATATTGCAATCGCAATCTTCACGTATTTCCACTTTAGAAGGGATTGCGAACTTTTCGATACCTTCGGTAAGTGCACCAACCCGTGAGTGCATTAATTCGTCTGTATCTTCTGATTTTAAAGTATACGTTCCATCATCTGTTTTAACGAGCATATCAATTTCTTTACTTGTTAATTCAGCTATTAAATTCTTTGAGAGTTTTAAAAATTCAACAGAATCTATTTTGGTCATTTTTTTGGATTTAAACTCTTCTGAAAATTCATTTATATATTTTTCAATTATATCTGTCGCTTTTAAATTAGGTAGCATTATTACACCGAATAAATTATAAAATAATCTCATAGTTATTATATTATTTTTTATATTAGTATATATTACAATGGTGATATCATATAAAAATAATATACTATAAAAATAAGATAAATATTAATTTAAAAAATATACTAAAAAATAAAATAAATTAAAAGATTATTGTTTTTCAACGATTTTAACGATTTTGTCAACAATCTTTTTAAATTCCTCTGAAGCCTTACAGTCTAATGAAACCATCGGTATACCTTTGTCTGAAGCTTCTCTCGCTTTTACATCTAATGGAATAGGGCCAAGGAAGTTAACGTTTAAAGTTTTTGCAGCCTTTTCACCGCCACCTTTACCAAATACGTCAACTACTTCATCACAATGAGGGCATACGAAGCCACTCATATTTTCAATTAAACCAATGATTTTTATTTCAAGAACTTTCGCTGTACCAACTGATTTTCTTGCATCCATCACTGAAACTTCTTCCGGCGTGGTTACAATTACCATACCATCGATATCAGGTATTGATTGTAATGTTGTTAATTGAATATCTCCAGACCCTGGCGGTGTATCGATTAATAAGAAATCGAGTTCGCCCCAAGCAACATCGCTTAAAAACTGTTTGATAGCACCACTTGCTTTTGGACCTCTCCAAATAATTGGTGAATCCTGGTCAGGTAAAAAGTAGCCTATTGACATTGTTTTTATGCCTTCTTTGGTCATAATTGGCATAATTCCGTTTTCATCGCCGGTAGGTTGTACATTGTGCACACCTAACATTTGAGGGATGTTAGGGCCGTGAATATCGCCGTCAAGTACGCCAACTTTATAACCCATTTGGTTTAATGTAGCTGCAAGGTTTACTGTAACGGTTGATTTACCAACGCCACCTTTACCGCTTACAATAGCTATTTTATGTTTTATTTTGCCCATTTTTTCTCTAATTACTTTGTTTTGCTGTTCCATCATCTTTTTGGTGTCAGAACATTCTGAACTTTGTCCACAAGATTCGCAATTTCCACTGCATTCTTCTGCCATAATTTCACCACATATATTTTGATTTATTTGATTTTTAATCTGATTTTTTAAGTATTATTCTTTATTTTTAATTTAGATAACTTTTTATGAATTTACTATATTTTACTATTTAATAATATCTTTGGTATTATTTAAATATTTAAACTTAAATCATTATGGATATTATTAAATAATATGTCATCTAATATAAACAGTTCCGCAAAAAAAGCATATATGCCAATAATAAAACGTAGAATTAAAAATAAAAAGTAATATTTATTAAAATAATAAATTAAAAAATAATAAATTATTTAGCGTATATTTAGTGAGTAGATGGTACAAATTTATAACCATAGCTAATTATACCAGATTTACCATCTTCTTTAATTTTTCTGAATTCTGTGTGCACAGGCATTCCAATTTCAATTTTATTAATATCACAGTCGATTTGACCTGTTATTTTTGTTCCTTCTTTTAATTCAATGATTCCCACAATATAAGGTGAATTTTTTTCAAAATCCTTAGGTGGTGCTCTCACGATTGAGTATGTGTATACAATACCATCGCCTGAAAGTTGGAAATCTTCCATTTCTCCCTTTCTTCTACATTCTGGGCATACTGTTCTTGATGGGAAGTATACTTTACCGCAAGTTTTACATTTTTTACCGATTAAATTATATCGTTCTTGCATATGTCTCCAAGTTCTAACAACCATTATTCCACCAAATTTTTTTATTTGATATATTTTATTTAATATATTTTAATTTTAATTTTAATTTTAAGTAGTTTTTAATTTTAAGTTTGTTTTAATATCCATTTTAATATATTTCTTAAATCCTAATTATCTGTTGAGTGATAATAAATGTGTACAAACAGTACCGCCGGTACCTCCTACGTTAGCAGTAATACCGTATCCGTTGTTAATTGTACATTGTCTATCTTTACATTCTTTGTCTTGTTTAAGTTGCCAGTAAACTTCTCCAACTTGTCTAATTCCTGTAGCACCTAAAGCGTGTCCAGCAGCTTTTAAACCACCACTTGGGTTAACGCTAACGAATTTATCGTTATCGATTCTTGTTTTTCCTTCTTCTACGAATTTTCCAGCCGTACCTTTTTCACAGAATCCTAAATCTTCGGTTAAAACTAAACCGTTGATTGCAAAACAGTCGTGAACTTCTGCAACGTCCATTTTATCAGCACCAACGCCTGCCATTTTGTAAGCTTGGCTTGAAGCTACTTTCGCAGCGTTAAGTGTAGTCATATTAGTTCTGTCGTGTAATGCAATTGTGTCAGAAGCTTGTGTAAATGCTTTAATGTATATAATATCGTCTTTATCGGCGTAATCTGTTGCTTTATCTGCATCACATACGATAAGTGAAGCAGCACCGTCTGAAACTGGTGAACAGTGTAAGAGTGTTAATGGGTCAGCAACTGGTGAAGCTCCCATAACTTGCTCAACGCTAACTTTTGACCTAAATTGTGCGTATTTATTGTTTACAGCGTTTTCGTGTGCAATAGCACTCCACGTTGATAATTGTTCGAGTGTTAATCCGTATTCGTACATATATCTTTTAGCCATCATTGCGTATAATGAAGGGAATGTCGCACCAACGAAAGCCTCCCATTCTTGGTCTGATGCTGTTGCAATAGCCCCTGTAGGGTCAGCAACGTCAGTCATCTTCTCAACACCGCCAACAAGTACAACATCGTGCTGACCTGCTGCAATTGACATACAAGCGCTTCTTAAAGCTAAGCTACCTGAAGCACAAGCTGCTTCTACTCTTGTACACGGAATAGGGTTTAAACCTGCGTAATCAGCAATTAATGAAGCTGTGTGTTCTTGTCCTACGAATAAACCACCGCTCATTGTACCTACGTACATTGCATCGATATCATTACCGTCTACTTTTGCGTTTTCAATCGCTTTAACGCCTGATTCCACGAGTAATTCTCTGAATGAATTTTCCCATAATTCACCGAATTTAGTTTGACCATATCCTATAATCGCTATATCTTTCATTATTTTCACCTAATAGGTAGGTTTTTTAATTTTATTATATATTATTATATATTATTAATATTTTATTCTAATTTAGTCTAATTTAGTCTAATTTAATTATTATATGTATTATCATTGTCATTTACTATTTTTTCCTTAAATTTTGAATTAAGTCCTAAAATACTTACATTCTAATTTTTTCTCTGTATTTCATGTACACAGCATAGTCAATGTACTTTTTGTGTGCTAATAATGTCTCTGTTGTGATTGCTTTTTCCGCTGCACCTGCTATATTATCCGTAACAGTTATGTCGAAAGCATCGCTACCTGCACCACTACCGTATGAAACCGCAAAAATCCTGTCTCCTGCTTTTGCGTGGTCTAAAATATTTGATAATCCCAAAGGAACAGCTCCTGAGTAAGTGTTTCCTAAGTAAGGAGTCAATAAACCGTATTTCCATTGTTCTTGGTTGAATCCTAATTTTTTAGCTGCATTAATGTAGAATTTACCATTTGGTTGGTGGAAAACACAGTAATCGTAATCAGCTGGTGTAGTACCCATTTTTTCAAACATTCCTTTAGCTGCGTTTAAAACGTGCTTAAAGTAAGCTGGTTCTCCTGTAAATCTACCGCCGTGTTTTGGGTAGTGTTCATGTTCTCTTCTCCAAAAGTCTGGCGTATCTGTTGTAAAAGAGTATGTGCCATTAAATTTTGCCAACATTTCGCTCTTTTTATTACCAATAATGTAAGCTGCACCACCTGCTGCTGCGGTGTATTCTAAAGCATCGCCTGGAGCACCTTGTGCGGTGTCTGAACCTACTGCTAAACCGTACTCAATCATTCCACTACCTACAAGTCCCATACACATTTGTATACCTGCAGTACCTGCTTTACAAGCAAATTCTAAGTCTGCTGCTGTGAAATCAGGTGTAGCACATATTGCTTCCCCAACAATACCTGATGTAGGCTTAACTGCATAGGGGTGGCTTTCACTACCTACGTATATAGCTCCAATTTTTTGAGGGTCGATATTTGCTCTTACAAGTGCTCTTCTTGCAGCTTCTACTGATATTGTAGCCGTATCTTCGTCTGGTCCAGGTACGCTCTTTTCATTTACTATTAAACCTCTTTTAATAGCGTTAGCCTCTTTTCCCCAAACTTTAGCGATTTCTTCAACTTGTATTCTGTATTTTGGTATATGGCTTCCATATCCTACGATACCCACTTCGTTCATTTACTCACCATCATAGTATTTTTAGATTTTTAATTTTTAATTTTTAAGTTCAAATTTTTACAGTATTTATTAATTAATAATAAATTCAATTTTTGCTGAATTTCCAACAAAGTAAACGATATAACAATGTATTTTTAATAAAATATTCAATATTTATTAAAAAAAGCTGAAAACAATAAACAATAGTAATTTATTTTACAATATAAATATTATTATAATTATAGCCATAATTATAATTAGAATTATAACGTATTTATTGTATTGTAAATTATTATCTCGATTATTGACAAGCTTCTTTTAATTTTTTAAGTAAGTCATTTGTATTTAATTCGGTGGTAATTAAGGTAATACCTTCTAATTCGGCCAATTTAATAGCTAATTTATCAAGATTTGATACGCCGTTAAATATTACAACTCTTGGCTTGATGTTGCTGACACGTATCGCAACCATCGGACTCCTACCTGCAGAAACTTCCGTAAATACTAACGCTCTTTCACTCGTCCAGCCATACAAATTAATGAAATCTTGACCATTCATTTCTAAAATAGCCTTTTTACTATCAATAACCGTATGTCCAAATATTTGGTGGCCAATACCAGACTCTCCACAGATAATAGTACCGTCTATCAGTTCCAACATCTTTCCAACAGTTTTGGGATTTTGATACTCTTTTAACTGAAGTATTGCATTCATGGATGTAGGATTTAAGACGTTCTTAAGAGCTTTAATAGTATGCCCACCCTTTTCTTTATCAAGTGATATAAGTGCTTTTACGTATTTTTTAACGATATTTACTCCAGGGTTTTTTCTTCTTCCGACTTCGTAATCACTAATGACTGATGGAGACACTTCCAAGCTTCGAGAAATCTCAACTTGAGGTATGCCAAACATTTCTCTCCATTTTTTCATAGTTTTGCCTATATCGTCGGAATATACTATTTCACCCATAATATGCACAGCTATTTTTTCCATATAACTCTTATACCTAAAAAATAGTATATAAATATTTCGATTTTAAATGTAGAGGTTTTCGATAAATGCCGATGTTAACCTATTCCAGTCATACTTACATCATAATTTTAAATTGTTTTGAAATATAATATTTATTAAAAGTCCCAATAATATGGGATATATTTTATATACTAAGTTTATGAATATATAAAATATTATAAGAAAAATGGGTTTTTAATTTAATTTTATCAAATTTTAAAAAAAATTCTTTAATTTTTTGACTTACATCGGTTAGCAAATTGCCGAAGTATACGCAAATATGTGTATCTTTTTATAAAAAAATAAAAATAAAAAATAAGTATTCTATTTTAAAAATAATGTAATAAAAATAACAACAAAAAATTATGTACTTATTCAGTTGTTATATTATCTGAAATTAATTTTAAAACTTTATTGAGTGCTTTTTTATTATCAAATTCCGAAATCTGTTTTAATTCATTATTTGACAAGTTTTTCTGTTTTAAATTGATTATTTCTTCCGTTAAGAGTGGTATACATCTTGTAAGTTCGTCCACAATTGTTATTGTTGATTTTTGTGCAGTTCTTGAAAGTGGGTTTAAATCGATTGCAATAACTTGTTTTCCCATTTCAACGAGTGCCTCAGCCCTGTCTCCATCTTCTAAAGGTACCAATACAACATCTGCGGTATAAATCCCTGCTTCTGAAACCTTACCTCGTAAATGGTCTACATTCGGCATTTGTTTGTTTGCGTCATCAATTCCAAGTAAGATTATTTTATTGTTTTTGTAGTTTTCATTATTACTTTCGTTTTTCTCGAAAAATTCTTTAATTTTTTGTTCCCTTTCTGTTGTCCTATAAAATAAGTTTACTTCAATTTTACCATTTAATTCGGTAGCTAAATCAATTAATTCATCTTTTGCGAGTGCAATACTATTGCCATTTACTGAAATCACAGGATTTTTGGCAAGTAATAACATTGCAGCACTTGCTTTTATTGCTTCTTCTGCAGCTTTTGGAGTTTTCTCGCCTATTAGGTAGTCGTAAGTTTCTCCCCTACCGTGAGCAATTAAACCGCCTTTTGCGAGTATTCCAGATTCAAAAGCTTCTACGACTTTTCCTCGATTTAATAAAGATTTGTATCTTGGATGTGATTTTGGAACCATTGACATTTGCATCATCTCAAATAATTTTCGTTTTTTTTTAATTTTTAATTTTTAATTTTATTTGTTTTACATCATACTATTTATTTCTTTTTTATAATTTAATTTTAGTATAATGTTTTCTTTGTAATATTTTCGTTGCAATAATCTCATAACACAAATGATAAGATATAAAAATAAGAATGTCATATATATCTTGAAAATGAATTATCTTAAAATTAGTTAAATTTAAATAATTGGCTAAATAATATGATATAGAGCATAATTTTATGATAATTTAATAAAATGATGTATTAATCAAAAAATAAAAATTATATCAATTTATAAGACGATATTAATCGATATTGTTTAAATAATCCACAGATGATTTTTAGGTAAATTATAGAGGTAATCTTTATATATTATTAGATAGATGTATATTATATCATATTTTAAAGACGACTCATTTACTAAAACACGATTATGGAGGAATAATTATGGCACTAAGACCAGGAAGATGTTATAGAGAAATAAACAAGCCTTCTTACACAAGAAAAGAATACGTAAGAGCTGTACCGCAACCAAGAGTAGTTCACTACGTTATGGGTAATACAGCTGCAGAGTTCCCAGTAGAATACCACTTGGTATCAAAAACTGACTGTCAAATCAGACACAATGCATTAGAATCAGCAAGGATTGCTGGTAATAAATTCATTCAAAGAGAATGTGGTAGATTAGGATACAAATTCCACATTAGAGTTTACCCTCACCAAATCTTAAGGGAAAACAAAATGGCTGCAGGAGCTGGTGCGGACAGGATTTCTGACGGTATGAGATTGTCATTCGGTAAAGCTACCGGTACAGCTGCAAGAGTTAGAAAAGGACAAGAAATCATCACCATTTCAACAACCGTTGAAAAAGCAAACATTGCAAAAGAAGCTTTAAGAAGATGTTCAATGAAAATGCCAACACCATGTAAAATTGAACTCAGAAAAGGTAAAGAATTAGTAAAAGATTAATTAAATAACTTTTAAACTAATTTACAACCTACTTTTTTAATATTAGTAAATTAGTAATTACGAATAAAAAAACTGTTTTATAGAATATTTTTACGATTATCAAAAATTTGTTATTTTTAAATTTTAATTTCAATTTGAAAAAAAAAGAATATTATTTTAGTATTTATTTTTTATTTTTTATTTTATAATTTATATATTCTAATTTTAAAATTTATTCAATCATTGATGTAAACATTTTTAAACCATCGTTAGAACCGAGTTCAAGTTCGCTCGCTCTTTCTGGGTGAGGCATTAATAAAACACAGTTTCCAGCTTCATTGCAAACACCTGCGATGTTATCTACTGAACCGTTTGGATTTGCTTCCTCAGTGATGTTTCCTTCAGCATCGCAGTATTTGAATACCACCATATTTTTTTCATACATTTCCTTAACAGTTTCTTCATCTGCGTAAAATTTACCTTCTGCGTGTGCTATTGGGATTTTTAAAACTTGTCCTTTTTTGTATTGCTTTGTAAAAGGTGTTTCGTTGTTTTCCACCTTAATGTAAACCCATTTACAAATAAAGTGAGCACAGTTGTTATCTGTGAGTATACCTTTTGAAAAATTCGCTTCGAGTCCTATTTGTGCACCGTTGCAAATCCCTAAAACAGGTTTGCCATCATTTACCATTTTTCTTAACGAGTCAATGACAGGTGTCTTACTTGAAATTGCACCTGCTCTTAAGTGGTCTCCATATGAAAAACCGCCTGGAATTACTGCACCGCCAAAATTGTCCAAGTTTTGTTCCGTAAACCATACGTATTCAGGTTCTCCTTTTGCCAATTCTACTGCGTGAAATACATCGCCGTCGCAGTTTGTACCTAAGAATTTTATAATTGCTACTTTCATAATTACACCGTGATTTCTGTAATTTTGTACATTAGATTAGTTTATCACATATTATTCTTGAATTAAAATTATATAACTGCATACTTATATAAAAATATATTTCTACAAAGTACTAAAATAAAAGACAAATTAATATGCAAATTAATATGCAAATTTAAAAATAGACTTTTTAAAATAATATTTAAACTTATTATTTAAAATCATATAATAAAAATTATATTATGATATTATAAAAATTTATAAAACGCCCCCGTCGGGATTCGAACCCGAGTCCATGGATCCGCAGTCCACGAGTCTATCCTAACTAGCCTACGAGGGCATATGCAATATACCGTATGTTATTTAAAATCATTAAAAACAAAAACAATATTTAATAACCTACAATCGCTAATATATTGCCTTGTAATCCATTTTATTTAAAGTTTATTGTACTTTATATGACTACAATAAGAAAAATGAATTTATTATGAAGAACTAAATAATAAATAACTATTAAATAACTATTAAATAACTATTAAATAACTATTAAATAACTATTAAATAACTATTAAATAACTATTAAATAAGTATTAAATAAGTATTAAATAATTAATAAATAGATAATAATTATATATTAAATAAATTATTCTCTACATATTTTTACTAATTCTACAACTAAATCTTTCTGGATAGTTCCTTCGTTTCTATCGCCTTTAGTGCAAGCTGCGCCTCTTACACCTACAATATCACAGTTGATTTGTTTTAACATTGGAATTTCTTCTTTTTTAATAGAACCAGCTAATGCTACTTTTAAACCGTATGAATGTGATTCTTCAACGAATTCTTTTAATAAATCAATGCTTAAATGGTCGAATAATGTTTTTCCATCTTTAACAGCGGTATCTAACATTGCAACATCGCAACCGGAATCTCTTGCTACCTTAGGTATTACTAAAGGGTCTACAGCTCCGATTCTGTAAGCATCTGCATAACCAGCTGCTACAACGATTTTATCTTCACCTGCTAATTTAACAGATTTTGAAACATTTTTCATAACTTCGACAGCTTCTTGGTATGACCTTGGTCCCCATAATCCTACTTTTACGTAGTCTGCACCACTCATAGCAGCACCATAAGCTGCTAAACTAACTGTACCTGGTTTAAATGGTACATCACCGATTGCTGCACTAACTAATTTATCTTTTGGGGTTATATCTCTTGTTTCTTTGATTACCCAAGGGAAATTTGCACCCAATGAACCTTCAGGTGGGTTTTTAACATCAATAATGTCTGCACCACCTGCTTCAGCTTCTCTTGCTTCCTCGATATTTTTAGGACTCACGAGTATAATCATGATTTCACCAATATTAACAATTTATTATACGTTTGATATAAGTTTATAATTATATTAAATTTATAATTATTAATTTGTAGCTATGGATAAAATTATTAAAGGATATTTTAAAATTGTTTTGCTGAATAGTATATTATATCATAGTTTTTAAACCTTACTATTTATAAATTATAATATTGAGCAGTTTAATCGCCATCTAATTTCACACTTTTTTACAAGTTTTTGGAATATAATATATTTTGACACAAGTGCTAATTAACTATAAATAGTTTAATGTAGAGTATTATATAATTCTACGAAGTGTAAGAAAACCAGTTTTAAACCACGAATAGACTATAAATTATATTTGGCGGTAAATTTAATGTATAACACGTTATAATAATAAATAATTGCAAATATTTGTTATTATATATTCTAAAATATCGTTAATATAATATATGTGGTCAAAATTAAAAAAAACTGTAAATCATAAGTTCAATAATTTAAAAAATCTTTATTACATATTTAATATATAATCAATCAAAAACTATTTAATAAATGAAAAAATAAACGATTATATGAGTATAATATATAATCAATTTGTAATATTTGGTAATATTTTGTAATTAAACTTTTGTATTATTGAATTACCCGTCTTATATTTAAAATTGGAATAATTATAATAAATAAAATAATACCATACCACTAATAAAATAATACTATAAAAATAACAACAAATTAATTTAATAACTAATTATTTAATCAATTAAACAATTTATGAATCATTAAATTATCAAGTACTTATATATTACTTAGTATATGGATTATGGGTGTTATCATGGATGTTCCGATACTAATCGGTTATATGGCCTTATTATTTGTATTTGGGTCATTTTTAGCCAAAATAGCTGAAAAATTGGGAATCCCGGACATACCGGTACTTCTAACGTTTGGACTTGTAGTAGGTCCATTTTTAGGAATTGTACCAACAATCGATGCTCAGACAGTGTTCGCATTTATCGGTTCTGCAGGTCTTATTATCTTGCTATTGATGGGAGCATTCGAGATGCGATGGATTGTATTAAAAAGAGTATTGAGTACTGTTTTAAGGCTCGATACTATAGGATTAGTCATTTATCTCATTGTTTCAGGATTTATATTTAACCTATTATTCGGAATACCAAATTTTAGCCCCATTGGTTATTTATTTGGAGCTGTGACGAGTGCTACAGACCCTGCCACATTGATACCAATATTTGCAAATTCAGATATTGACCCGAATATTGCGGTCACTTTGGAAGCTGAAAGCGTATTCAATGACCCTTTGGGTATTGTTGCTACATCTTTAATCCTTACGAGTTTAGGGTTTGCAAGTACTGCAAACCCAATTGTTGAATTCTTTACTCTTGCGGTAGGTGGTTTAGGACTTGGCTACCTCGGAGGAAGAGTTTACGAATATATCGTTAAAAATCGAAACTTTGGGGACTATATATCTCCATTAACTATGGGTATTGCATTTTTAATATGGTATATTGGTGAATCATTGATGCCAGGTTTAACCGGGTATGGATTCAGTGGTTATATGGCTGTAGCTATTATGGGCTTATATATCGGTAATGTAGTCACAAAAGACCCCTCTAAAACTGTGGAACTTGATAATTTAGCAGAATTTGGGAACCAGTTATCTGTATTAGTTAGAGTATTGATATTTGTATTTTTAGGTGCAAGTATAGGTTTGGGTGTATTAAAAGAATATGCTTTGATAGGTTCAGTATGTGCATTAGCTGCTTTATTTATCGCAAGACCTATTGGTGTTTTAATAAGTACAGCATACCCCAACATAAATAGCGTTAAAGAAAGGATATATTTTGCTTTAGAAGCACCTCGGGGTGTTGTACCGGCTGCAATGGGTGCTATGATATATTCCAGCATTATGGCGAATCCACATATGATACCTCCAGCAATAGCGGCTTATATGCCACCTGAAGCAATTGCTGGCTCCATATTGGTTACTACTTTCATAACCATATTCTTTAGCGTGATTATAGAAGGTTCTTGGGCATATCGTCTTGCAAACAAGCTTTTTAACGTTTAAATGTTAAAAATAAGTCCTGTAAAAAAGTAATAGGACTTATTAGAAAATAAAAACCGATAACTATAAAAAAATAATGGATAGATGAATTATAGGACTTTATAGACTCAAAATTTAGGATAATTTAAAGAATTTTATAAAATATTAAAGAATGACATATAATATTAGAGATTTATCATATATTTATTAAAAGTTTAAAAATTTATTAAAAGTTTATTAAAAGTTTATTAAAAGATTATTAACCCAAATAATTAATTATTAGATTATTAATCTAATTTATAAAATATATTAGTGTGCATATATGTGGGCAATATAAAATAGTAGGTGATTAAATGGAGGTAGAAAATTCTAATCTTAAGTTGGGCAATAAAGGGGATATAAAGGAATTGAATGAAAATAATGAAGTCTTTTCGAAAAATGTTTCATTAAATAAAATTAACAATATAAATGATTCAAAAAGAATTGAAAGTCTATCTTATAGTATGGGAATTGAAGAAATGGAAGAATTGGAAAATTTAGGAATTGAAGACGTTGGCGTAAATTCAAATGTTAATGAGTTCAAAAAAATTGAAAATTCTGTGATTCGAAACGTAATAAGTGGCACAGAATTAAATTCAGAGATAGACTTGCGTCCAAAACAAGAATTCGAGATTAATGATATATGTGTTGTAGGTCTCGGATATATTGGATTACCTACGGCTTCTATGTTAGCAAATTACAATTATAATGTTTTAGGTGTTGATATTGACCAAAATAAGGTTAATCAAATTAAGAGTGGTAGCTTAAAAATTGAAGAACCTGGTTTATCCACAATTGTAAAAGGTGCAATTAACTCCAAAAACCTAACTGTAAGTACTGAACCAAAGCCTGCAGATGTTTTTATAATTTGCGTACCTACACCTGCCCGTACAAATATTGATGGCTCTAAAAGTTGCGATTTAAAATATATCAATAGTGCCGTTGAAAATATTAGACCTTACGTAAAAGATGGCAATTTAATTATTATCGAAAGTACAATTACGCCTGGAACAACTGAAAAAGTATATAAAGAGCTTAGAAAATCCGTTGATGAAGTTTATGTTGCCCATTGTCCGGAAAGAGTCATACCTGGTAGGATTATAAAAGAATTATCCGGTAATGATAGAATTATTGGCGGTATAAACCAAAAATCTGCGGAAATGGCTAAAAGTATCTATAAATCATTTGTAGAGGGCAATATATATACAACTAACTCCAAAACTGCGGAAATGGTAAAATTAATGGAAAACACGTACAGAGATATTAATATTGCTCTTGCAAATGAATTCTCAAAGATTTGCGATGAAATAGGCGTTAATGTATGGGAAGCTATTAATATAGCAAATAAACATCCTCGTGTTAATATTTTAAATCCTGGTCCGGGCGTTGGAGGTCATTGTATTAGCATAGACCCTTGGTTTATTGTCGAAGTTTCAGATAATGCCAAATTTATCAAATCAGCACGTGAATTAAATGATAATATGCCAAATTTCGTGTTTAAAAAAGTTGAAGACGAATTAAAAGACTATAAAGAAGAATTCAATCTATCAACTAAAGATATGAAAATTTGTATATTTGGCGCAACATACAAAGGAAATGTTGAAGATACGAGAGAAAGCCCTTCTGAAAAGGTTGCAGACTTGTTAATCGATGCAGGATATAAAGTAATGACTTATGACCCTCATGCTGAGTTATTTAAGTATCCACTCTATGATTTAGAGACTTGTGTATTAAATGCGGATTGTATATTAGTTTTAACAGACCACGACGTATTTAAAGAAACTACTGCTGAAAAAATAGAGTTTATGGAATCAAAAATTAGAAATAAACATATTATTGATACTAAAAATATATTAAATCAAGAATTATGGGAAAAATTCGGATTTAAGTATAAATTATTAGGAAATGGTAGATTAGACGAATAAATATTATAAATATCCTATAAAATTAATATTATTTTTTATAATTATTCACAAAATAGTTTGATATTTTTAAAAATAGAGTTTTTTATTTTTATTTTTATTTTTATTTTTTTATTTTTTTCTTGGTAGCATGTCAGATAGTGCTGATATCGTCATCTGTATAAAGTCGTTATAAATTACGGTCTTATACATCAGCGGGGGTAACTGTCATCATCCATATCTCCAAGGTTTATACCAGCTTTTTTAAAGGAAACCGGTTTATCTAAAGCCCCATTTTAGATAATAGCCATAGTGATAACTTCACTATGTTAAATAAAGGCCAGAACGCCGTTATAAAAATATTATTTTTTAATATTTGTCCGACAAAAAGTATACTTTTTTACTAAACACGATTATCCGTAAATACGGATATGTTAATAACTTATATAAATCTATTGCTACCTTACAGTTTTTTTAGAGGTGATAGCAATGCCTAAGATGTCATTTTACATGGTCGATGACAATGAGAAAGAACACTTTAAAAAGTTAGCAAGAAATATGGGTTTCAGTAGCATTTCCACATATGCAAAGTTTGCAATGGAATTCACAAATAAACAATACCCTCATTATATGGATTTATTAGCCCTAATGAATAGAATTGACTACAAATTAGATTTAATTAAAGTAGAAAATCCAAATAAACAAAATATAAACTCATACAATAATCAAAACCAAATAAATAGGGAAAGAGAACAAAGAAGTCCAAGCTATAACTATGAAGATATAGACAATATCTTACCTGAAAATCAGGAAGACGTAAACAAAATAACGGAATTAATAAATAATAGTATATCGGGTTCAAACGTCTTAAAATTAAAAAGTAATCTTTTAAAACTTCTAAACACCGAACCGGACAAATGGTGGTCTTTTAAAAACATATTAGAATATCTAAACATTGATAATAACTTAAAACAAAAAGAATTTAGAATACTTTTAGAAAGAGACAGAGAATTCAACGCATTAGTTGAACGTAGTATCGGGCAAGATAGAAATACTTACTTTAAATTACGAGATGAAATGATACCACTTAACGAAGAATACGAAATAATAGCGATTAATTAGCGAATAAAATATTATAAAATAGAAAATAGTTAAAAATTAAGTTTTAGGTGGTATAATGAACGAAGAATCAAGGAATTTAGCAAATAGATATTTAAACTTTTTATCTGCACGAAGTAAGGACACTTTAAAAAGTTATCGAGCTTCATTAAATATTTTTATGAACTTTTTCCAGGAAAAAAGTTGGGAAACTATAACCATCGACGATGCGTTATTTTTCTATAATAACTATCGAAGTCATAATGGAAAACCAATTCAAATAAGTACAACGATTAGACGTTTAACAGACGTTAACCGTTTTTATGAATGGGCAATTGAAAATAAATATTTAATAAATAATCCTTTAAAGCTCTATGTAAGGACTTTAAGACCTCAGTTAAAAGAAAGGCAATGTTTAAGTAAAAATCAAGCTAAACTATTACTTTCAAAAATCGAAGACTATCATTATTACATATTTACATTATTTCTTATAAAAACAGGCGTACGTATAAGTGAATTCATAAACATTTCGTTAAATGATATGGATTTATCGGATAGGTCGATTATAATCAAGAGCGGGAAAGGAAACAAGGACAGATACGTATTCATTGATGATGAATTATTACTTCACATAAAGCAATATTTAAAATATAGAGAATTTTTAAATCCTAAAATAGATAGATTGTTTTTAACTAAAGGAGGTTATAAACTTTCGGAGGGTCAAATATCTGATTATAGAAGATATTTAAGAACAATCTCGAAAGATATTTTAAATATTATTGTAACTCCTCACGTACTACGCCATACATTTGGTACATTAGCCTGTGAAAGCAATATGAATATTGAAATATTATCTAAAATAATGGGTCATGCAAACGTTAACACGACAATGACGTACATACACTCAAGTAAGGAGTTTAGAAAAAAAGAGTTTTTAAGAGTAATGAATAATAAAGATTATCTATAACCACTATCTTTTTTATACTCTTCAAATACCATTTTACCGAAATCAGAGATTTTATAAGATGTTTTATTACTAAAAATACTTTTATTATGCGTTTTATAATTTATTAGTTCAAGAGTTAACAGCGTATTTATCATATCTGTTTTTAATCTATTATTTAAGACGTATCTAGAAATTTCACTATTTGATAGATAATCATCAAGTTCATACATGTTATTAAGTAATTTATAGTAGCTTATATCATCCAATAGTTTATAAAATATCGTATAGTCTTTTAATAACTCAAAATCTTCCCGAGATATCATTTTATAAATTTTCGATTTATTCACTGCATAAACAAATCTTCCAAGTTTTGTTATTTTATACTTTTTACCAAAAGTACCCCTTGAAGTTACTAATTTTTTATTTTCACAATCCAATACAGCGTATTTGGCAGGCGTTCCTAATTTTTTACATTCTTTGTTAAAATTAGAGGATTTTAATTCTCCTTTTTCATATAATACCCTAAGTGCTGTAAATTCATTAACTGGTATTTGGTCTCCAGTGTACCATTTTAAATCTGGTTTATATACTGGTTCTTTTTCATTTTTTTCATTTTTTTCTTTAATGATTTTTATATTTTCCTTACTTTTTGACGTTTTATTAATATTTAAAAATTCCTTAAATTGTTTGGTACTTTCTAAGTTATCTATTTTTGGTGTTATTTGAGGTTTTGGTTCTTCTACGGGTTCAGATTCTGTATTAGAATTAATATTTTCAAGAATTTCCTTTTCTTTTTTAGATTTAATGTTAATTTCATACGCTTTATATGTTTTATTCAAAAATCTAAGAATATCGAGGGGCTGTTCCACTTCATAACTTTCATAAGCTGTAGGGTACAATGAAATATACTTTATATCCTTTAAAGGTGTTAAAAACACGTATTCAGGAGCTTCAGGCGTTCCACTTAAGCCCATAGCTATAAAGACTCTTTTATTTTCTTTCATCTCGATAGCTCTATATCTATCCATTTGGTCTTTACTTTTGGCCCATTTATACATACTACCGTACAATTCACTTCTAAATTTACATTCGACATAAAATTCTTCGCCTGTTTTCCTATTCCTAAACATAAAATCAGGATTTAAAGAACTTTCTACAAATCTACTGTTATTCTGTTCATAGTCTGGAGTTTTATGCAGTAAATCAAAATATTCTTTGGGGAATAGTACATTTTCCACATATTTTTCAAATAACTTACCTTTATCAAAACTATTCATACTCTCGTTAGTTTCTTTTTCCTTTTTTAAGTCATTTGGGACTTTTTTAGTCGTATTTTCACTATAAACAGTTTTATTGGATTGTGCATTTTTTGCATTTTTTATAAGATTTTCTCGATATTTTTTATTTTTACGACATTTATCTTCTGGGAGTTCCAATACATCTTTTATTAATTTAAACATAACAATCAGTCCATAATATTTTTAGTTTCATTCATTCTCAAATATTCATTATCGAATTATATAATTATGTTGACAAAAAAATATAAATATATGTATCACTAATTCAAAAGGTTTTAAACGTTTTTAGTACAATAACTATATAATTTGTATCTGAAACTATAAAAAATGTAGCATTTTGAAATTATGTAATAAAGAATGATGAAAAAAATTAGATGATTGAAATTAATTTTTATATTGAAACTAAAATTTAAGTTTAAACTAAAAACATTATCATTATTATTTAAAATAGGCCTATTTATTTTTTTATTACGATATCGTGTGAATTTGTTATAATCGTGTTATCGCCTTGTATATTACTGCTGTAATTACTGTTTACCATTTCGTTGTTATTATTCTTAGCATTATTATTTTTATTATTTTTATTTTTATTAAAATCCTTTTCAATGTCTAACAAATGTTTATATCGTTCGTAAGTCTCTATTCCCTTGGGGGTTAATTTATAGTACCGTTTAGGTAATATGTAGTCTGAATTATCTTCTCTTTTTGAAACTAATTCGTATTTTTCCATTTCAGTTAATAAAAGGCTCAATGTACTTTTATCAATCTTCGATATTTTTTGAATTTCTGAAAAATAAGGTTCTTCTTCAGCTTCATACAATATCTTTAAAATGCTAAATGTATGCTTTTTATTTAATAATTTTTTAAACATTTTAACACCAAAATTTTAATCCTACGTTTTTATTCTTTTTATTACGGATTAATCTTTCATTACTTTTTGATATTTTATAAATATATAGTTATTTGTAAATTTTAGTTAATAAGCATATGTTTGTATAAAAATAACTATTTTTAAAAAAATTAATATTTGTAAAATTATTATCGTTTGTTTTAAACCAAAAAGGTTAAATACTTGTATCATCTTAATTATTATTGTTGGTAAATATACAAACGATGATATATTAACCAACTAACATAATACCAAAAAAGAGGTGAGATATGAAAACTGAAGAAATAAGACCCAAGGTATTCGAGGGAACAATAAAAGAATGGGGCAATTCAGCGAGATTCTCAATGAAAAAGGAGTACGTCGGAAAAAGGGCAATACTCGTAATAGTTGAGGATGAAGAAAACCAAAAAGGACGGATTGATTAAATGTACCCGTTAGTTAAGAAATCTGGACGTACACGAGAGTATGAAGTTATAGATTGTCAAGGTTCAGAAAATGCACAAGTTAAAATATATAGCCACGACTTTAAGGAAGTTTCAATCGGCAATTATGTAAAAAATAAATTTTTAGTCCGAGATACTGAATTAAATGAGTTATTTATTTTAAAAACTAAAAATAGTCAAATTTTCAAAGGCGATATTCTTGAAATATTCTTTATGAATGGAGAATATCAAATTAATAAGATAAATAGTCAATAATTATCAAAAAAATAATGAATTATAAACTAAAATACAAAATAAAATAACGAAATTAACAAAAAATAATGCAAAAGGTGCAAATATGAGATTGAACGAAAATAAAGCGGAATTTTTTGGAAAATCATTCGGTAATTCTGTAACTTTAATCGTGGAAAAAGGAAAAGATAAGAACGAAAAAACAGGAAAATATGACATTTACAATGAAGACAAAGAGGGTACAGTTACCTTATTTTTAGATATGGTAAAGTCATTCGAGAGCAACGGAAAAACAAAATACATAGCAAACATTCCAATATCAATGATTTCTGAATTAGTGAATGAAAGAGAAAAGAACGAAGAATTTAAGAAATTTTTCGATAAATGTGCATCAAATGGTAAAATTTGGGAAATCATCAAATTGATAAATCAAGGAGTTACAGAAAGTGCCATCGATTTAGTGGCAAAAGATTTAGGAATCTCTAAAGAACTTGTTAATAAAGCTTACGAGCTTGTAAAAGACTATTCAAAGGAACACAACAATAAACAAAATGCTTAGGTGGGTTAAATGGCTACGATTGATTTAAAATCCATTCCAAGACCTGCACGAATTAATTTAGGTTATGGCTCTGCTACTGCCTATCCTTTTATTGCCGAAGATGACGAAGAAACTAAGATTATAAACGCATTTGACCCTGATAGAAGCGGTTATGTTGTAATTAGGTCGTATGCAAACTGTGTTTCAAAGGAAAAAACCAAAGAAGTTTATTTATCATACATTGATTTCTTAAAAATGGTTAAAGCCTACGAAGAAAACAACGATTTCCGAAATTCCGTATTAGTCGGTTATGAAAAAGCAGTTTTAAAAGAATTGAGACGATTAAAAGCCACTGGTGTGGGATTTGACAGTCTTAGAAAAATTGCGAACGATTTGGGAGTTAGTGAAGTTAAAGTAATGGAAATATTTTCAGAAGATGAATAAAGATGAATAAACGGTCTTGGGCGGTAAAATGAGCGTTAATATTAACAAAATTAAATTTGACGATGGTTACGCTAAGAAATATGATAAAAGGATAGTAATTGATAGAGTTTATGTATCTATACAATGTCCTTTTTTATTTTCAGTTTTAGGTAATGGATTTAATAAAACTATTTACGAGAACTTAAAGAAGAATTATCCGCAATTCGTCCAAAGAATAACTGAAAAAAAGAACGGGGGTAAAACTGGAGACTTTCACTTTAGGATACCCGTAGAAGTTTGGGAAGACGGAAAACTTGAATCTAACTTGCAAGGTGAAGAAATAGCTTCTATTTCAATAAGTTTCAGACAACCGCACGTAGCAAGGGGTTATTTCAATATGAACCGGCTTTATATGCACGAACACGGTTTAAATCCTTATAATTCATCATACCGAGATGATAATGTATTGCCGATTTCAATAAGGGAAGATAAAAACAATACACTACTAAAAGAGTATTCAAGATTGTTTATAAATCGAATAGATGAATATAAACGTGAATACAATTATTATCTAAAAGAATTATTTGGTATTGATATTGAAAAACTTAAAAGAGACCTTGATAGGGTAGAAATGACATATGACAAGCTCATTGAGGTATCTGTTCAAAGTGCGGAGGTTTGTGTTGAATGGTTGAATTGTGAAAGTTTGCAATTTAATTATATCACTGAAGCGAGAAGAAATAACTATTTAAAGGTTTATGGCGACCTTACCCAAACGGAGTATTACACATCCCCCAAAAAAGGAAACAAGGTTCAATTTAAACGATATCAAAAAGGGGCAGGTATAAATCGTCACGAATTTACGTGGCATTCTGAGCTCTCTCGACAGTGGATAGTTGAAGATATCCGATACTTACCACTTAGCATATTTGAGGGGGTTAATGAAAGTTATGCCCATTTTGGATTTGATTTTGAGACTATGCGACCTTTAAAATTATCCGGCGAAAGTGTCCTACAAGATTATGCGGATTGGTGGAGATTACCCCTTGATTATGTTAAAACAGTGCTTTACGGCAAATCTTACGTTTTAAAATTCGATAGAAATTCCAAAGGAGTCCGAGAACGGTTAAAATCAAAAGGTTTAATCGTGCCACTTGAAAAGGAATTGGGTGGTAAGCGTGGCCTTTGGCGTTGGAGTGATACGGTACAAAAAATAAGGTTATCCCTACAAGGGTGCTATGTTTGCCCAGTTTGTAATAGCGTAATGAGATACGACGAAACGAAGCATAGGCACGTTTGCGAACACTGTGGACGAGTCGATGACCATTCAATATGGCAATTAGGGGATGACCAATTAGAGGAAGAATATGGAAATAATAGCCAACAATAAATGTATTTTAAGTAATAACTTAGAATTTGGGCGTTCGGTTAGATTTGTAAGCGACTCTTTAAAACAAATTGCACATAGAAGAGCCAACTATTTGATAAATAAAGAAGATACGCCCTTACCTCAAAAAATAATCTACAAAGGATATAGTTTTCCTGCAACAGTCGATTTATGCGTGCCAACGAGACAAGGTAATAACTTAGGTCTTGAAATTTTAGGTAAGATTGACGGCTGGAATTATGTTATAATTTCCCAAAGACCTAAAGATTATGATTTAAGAACAAATCCGGTAGTTTGGGAAGAATTAAAACTTTAATTTCTAATTAATTCCTGTTTAATTTCTAATTAACTATAATATTTATTTATAATTATTTTAACTTAGTTTTAGCGATTTATTGATTAAATTATCAATTAATTATCAATTAATTATTAAATAATACTTTTAAAAACCGTTATTAATTTTTTAACAAATATTTGTATTTCAATGAGGTTAAAAATGGAGATTGTGAAGAATTACGATAGTACAATTGTAAAAACAAACTCTAAATGGGATTATTATTTTGGAAATCTCACAGAAGAACAGCAAAAAGAAATTTTTGATAAATTATTCAAAGATTTAATTGAAAGAAATTTAATCGGTGAAAAATCCGAACCAGTGGGAATAATAGAACTATTCGGAGCTTTTGGAGATAAATGCAACGATGAAGTAGAATTATCTTTAAAAATGACTGACGAAGAATTTTGGAGGTTTTAAAATGAGTAATTGGTTTAGATTAGAAAAAGATAGTACACAATATAATACAGCTAAAGAATATTTGCAAACTAAACAAGATATCGAAGAAAAAGCAAAGGAATATGGTAAAAAACACATCGGGAACGACTGTTCTTACTGCTATAAAAATTACGGATTAGCGTTTTGGATTACTGGATTTAGTGCATCTGAAAGTCCTAACGACCACAGGCTTTTTAATGACGAGTATGTGCCAATTAAAGGAACGACTTGCTACGAAGAATTTAACGGAATCCCATCTATTTCCATAGAAAAAATGTTTGAAATACAGGATGGCTTAAATATCTCAAAAAGTGTAGTCTATAGGCCAGGATTTAGTCAAATTGAAGATGAAATTTATATTAAAATAGATTCGCAGTATTTGACATCAAAAGAAGGTTATATTGTAGAAAATTGGTAATAGGTGAAAAAGATGAGATACACCCGTAAAAATTTAGCTCAAATTAACAAGGATATTTTAAAACTTGGAGCAAAACTTAACGAAATGGGCTACAATGTAGTAGTTAACACTAAAGAAATAGTGTATTCAATCGATTTATATTTTAAAGGAGCCACTTGTTCAGAATTAGAAATATTACCTAACGGAATGGGATTTAACAAGATGACCTCAATCGATTTATTACTTACAAGCCCAACCATTACAGAAGTTAGGGCTGAAGAACTTTACAAAATTTTAGAAATCGTCGAAAAAATCTACCCTGCAAATGTGCTTTACGCATCTTTTCAATCTTGGTATACCACTGAAGAATACAATAACATAGAATGGATTAACGGTTAGGTGGTTAAATGTACGTTTACTACAAAGTTAATGAAAATTCCCAACTTCAAGAAAGATTAACAGAATGGGTAAAATTGAATGACACAGGAAATGAGGATGCAGACGAAAGAGAAAAAAAGCTATACGAATTTAGAGAATTTTTAAAAGATATAGGTTTTTCTTTTAAAAATAAAGATTACGGCGGATATGGTTGGATTAAAAATGAGGGTAAAATAACAGTATTGGCAGTAGATATTAAAATTTGTGAATTAAAAAACGATAATTTAACAATATTAACCAAAGAAGAACTTAAAAAATTTGAATTTAAATAGGTGATAATTTGAATTTCAAATTACAGTTTGATAAAACGAGATATAATAACTTGATAATTTACATTTCTAACATTATAACTATCTTATTTACACTCTATATATTATCACAAACGATTACAATTCAAAATATGGTTTATATCTACATAATAATTACCTGTAATGCCATATTGATTTACTTATCTAAAAAAGAACTCAAAGAGTAGGTACAATGATAGCAGTAGAATTTAATTCAAGTTCAAAATACTTCGATAAAGAGTGTAGCGATAAAAAGAACAATACTGTTAGAAATAACGACGGCGGTAGCAGATTTAAAGTATTAAAAGAATTTGCAGACGGAACTTTAAAAGATTTAGCTATAATAATAAGGTCAACAGACGGCAGAAGATTTATAAGACAAATAAATGACGTTTCAATCTACGGAGATTTATTTATAATCACATGGAAACAAAGACTAAACGATAATGAAGTTAATTACGAGATACGAGCGTAGAGGGATAATATAAAGAGAAAAATATACATACTTTTATTTTTATTTTTTTTAACGAATACAGTTAATGCCTATGACTACTTTGGAGATTCCGAAGTAGAAGATACTACAGACGGTAGTATGGACAATTTTAAGATTACTTCACACTATTTTAATGAGTCAACAAATGAATTAACATTAATAATCGATAATTACGATGGCAATTTAAAAACTGTAAACACTTATGACGTTTACGGACAGAACTTTAAAACAATTTACGTAGAAGCTGGTAAAAACAACTATACATTTAACAACGTTAAACTAAAGGGCGGTAAATTCTTCATAGCACTTTATAACGATAATGGAATGATACTTTATAAAAAAGATGCAACATCTTTAACCTTACCTGATAAAATCTATCTTGCATCTATTTATGCTATAACATTCTTTTCAGCTCAAATGGTAGCAGTAGCTACGATATTCTTTATAATTAGCTTAATAATAACAAAAAAACTATTAATTGAAAATTTACTTATGGATAGGGTGGCACAGGCATATCCTGTAATAATACTAAATGTAATAATAGATTGCCTACTAATAATGATTTACAATAATTACTATGGAATACACATTATTTTTAGTTATGGAAACTGGATAATACCTATAATAACTGTTATAGGATATACAATAGGATTTAAACTATTTAATGTAAAATACATAAGTTTATTACACTATGACTTTGAAAATAACTATAGAAAACTTTTAAGAGTTCCTTACGTGGAAAAGGAATCAAAAATAATAGTTAGATGGATTGACAATAAAATAAAAGAGATAATACTACCTAAAGTTAATAACTCTAAGTTATACGATGATTTACTTGATTTTGACGGTGAACTATACGAAATAACAAGTTATGAAGTAGAAGAATACCCAACAAAAGTTTACAATGAAGAAACGTTCTGGAATAGAATACTTACAAAATTAGAAAAACTACAAGATTATTTAAGAGATTATATAAAAGGTACAATAACGGGTAAAATAACTGTAGAACACTCTAAAATAATGGATAAAGAAATACAAGAAAGTGTACATTTAAAAGGCTCTTTAGAAGCTTTAAATGATAGATTATACAAATTATATGGAGAAATTTGCAAACTTAAAAATGCAAGAGGTAACGACGTTGTGAATTTAGCACAGCACGGTGTAAATGTAATTATGAGTACATTACCAAACACACAACAGTATTCAGACTTTATAGTAGAACATTTTAAGGATATGGTTGAGGAAGAAGACGATAATTACAAAGTAGAAACTAAAAACGAGGTAGAAAATGGAGAAGGAGCAACTAATGGAGATGGTCAGCCTAATAGCTAACTGCGATAATTTAACGAAGTATGAAAAATTGTACATTTCAATGTGTCCTGAAGACATAAGAAATCAGTTCATTAAAAAAAGGGCTGAAATGATAGCAAATAGAAAACCTGAAAAAATGGGTTATTTAACACAAACTGCAGAATTAGAAGACTGGGAAAAAGTTGTCGAATTAATGGAAACTAAGAGGTTAGAAGCTAATGAATAATGATTATTTAACCATATCGGAGTTAATAAAACTAAAAAAGGAAAAAGTATCACATTTAGCTTTTATAATATATGGGGCGAGAGGTATGGGAAAAACAACCTGTTTAAGAGGTATGTATGAAGAAATTAAAAAACATACTTCTTATTCTACTATCTTCGCTTATGACGTTGAAGATATAGATATTTGTGATTGTCTCTTTTTAGATGATTTTGGAACTAAATTTAATAAAAGAGACTTTGCAACAGTTCAAAATAAAGAATTTATGAAATTATTACAGGAAGTTAGAACCAATATACCTATAATTGTAAGTTCTTCACCATCTTATTTATTATTAGATAAAGATTTTAGAACATTCTTTAATCCAGCCCCCATTTTAGCTAAAAATGATAAAATGTTCATTGTTTCTTTAATGGGTAAAAAACTATATGTAAAACACCCTACTGATAAATTCAACAAACAAGAACGTTTAAAAGAAAATAGGGGACGTAAAGAAAGATTTTATAAACACTTAGATACAATTAAACAATCAAAAGAAAAGAAAAAGAAATGATTACTTAATTTTATTATATATTTCAGATATTATCTTATATTCTTTTTCGTTTTTGTTATTATCATCATCTAACCAATTTTTAATATGAGTTTTAGGTAATCCATTTTTAAAGAATACACACATATTATCAAAATTTCGAGCATCTTCTGAAAGTATTTTTTTGTTATAATATCCATTATTCCTTATATCGTAATTTTGATTTACATATCTTATTATATATTCGATAGTTAATTCTCGGGATAAGTTAGTAAATTTATTTTGTACTTTTGTACTATTAACCATTTGCAAGACTTCCATAATATAAACAATATCGTCATTAGTTGATAATTCGTAATCTTCTAAAATCTTAACAAATTTATTTTTTAAATTGTTCAATTGTGTGATTGATTCAGTGCTTATATTGGGCTGTTTAGTATGTAATTTACAAATTAATTTTATAGTTACCTCATTAGGTAATGTATTTTTATCTTGATTATCTTGTAGATTATTATCTAAAATTGTATATAATGCGTTAAAGTTTATTTCAGATAATTTATAAACTGTATCTACAATCATTTTTGTTTTTAACGGATTTACATTATCGCAATATTTGGGATTTAGTAGTAATTCCATTAATCCACGGTAATTGGGGGATGGTACATAATTAAGTTCTGAGCTATTATTTGCTAATTTTACAACGATATTTGAAAATGTATTTCCTTCATCAATGTTAATTTTATTATCTTTTAATTCTTTATTTAATTTTTTAAAACTATTTAATGTATCTTTTGAAGATAATATATGTATAATATCTTCTTTTGGTTTCGTATAATGATTTAATTTAAAATATTTACCCATATTTTTTATATTTAATATATCCTTAGATTCTCCAAAGTCATAAGTTCTAAATACGTAGTTTCGTTCCTGTAATAATAAATTCTTTGGAATTGTATTTTGTTCAATACTATTAGGAATTAAAATTCCCATAAAATTTTTTAAAATTTCTTTATATTCTTCATCTTCAACTTCAATTAGTAATTTATTTATTTTTTCCACGTATTCCTTATATTGTGGTACTTCATAATTTGATTGACTATTTTTTCTATTGTCCATATAATAAGTATATTCACTAATAAGTTTATATATTTTAGAATAATTGTATTTAAGTATAGATAATCCTAAAAATTCAAATGGGTTAATTTCTTCTTTTACAATACCATATTCAAAAGAAAACATATTGTGTAATCTGTTAAAATCTCGTTGGTTTCGCAATGTTTTTAATATTTCAAATGAATAAATTAACTCTTCGTAGTCATATTGTTGTAATTCTTTATTATTTTCAATTATTTTTTCTAAAAAATCTCTTATTAATTCATTTTTTGAAAGTTCAGGGACAGAATATTCTACCTGAATTATTTTTTTAATATATTCGGCTCCTAATTTATTATTAAGTATTCTTTTACGTCCTTCTTCTACATATTCATGTTCAGGACTACATTGTACATCAGCAAGAGCTTTGGACACTATTTTTTTATCATAACCTAAAATATAAACGATATTTGGAAAGTCTGCTATACATTTAATTAATTTAAACATTAATTTGATTTGTTCGCCAGTTAATCTGTCCAAATCATCTATAAAAATAACTATTTTTTTATCTAATTCTTTTAAATAGTTAGATAATTTATCTCTTAATATAAAAATATCATGGTCTTCTGAACCATATTTTTTAAAATTTTCAAATTTTTCTTCATTTTCTTTACTTATATTTCTATAAACGTCATCGCCTGATAAAACACTCCATCCATTACCTACTAATTTTCCAAGTAAGTTTGTAATAAATCCCACATCTTCCAAAATAACCTTTTTATGATCTGATACTTTAATAATAGTTTGATACATTTTTTCAAAAAATGCAGATATCAACGAATATTCATTTTCAAAATACCATGGGTTAAAATCCATTGTCGTTATTTCGTTTTTAGCTTTTTCATTTTCTGAAAAAATTTTTTTCATTGCATTAAATATTGAAGTTTTACCACAACCCCATTCGCCAGTCACTCCTATTACTGTACTATTGTCATCGTTTTCTATATTAATAATTGCATCAGCTAATAAATCTACTAATTTTTGACGTGAAACGTGTAAATCTTCATATTTTTCTAATTCTCTATCTTTAGAGATTTTTATATAATCATTTTGTTCTTGCACTGCTAAATCATCTGAATTATTTAAATCAATTTTATATCGAGAAAGTACCGAGGATGTGTTTTTTAATTTACGTCTTTTCGCACTTGAAATGATTGCGGAATTGTATGTGCCCATTGTACCACCTTTTTAACAATATAATTAGTTTATTATCTTATCTAATTAATTGTATAAAAATATGATATATTTCAAATTTAAAATATTTTAATATCCTAATATCCGGTTTTTAGGATATAAACCGTTTATTTAAATACTTTTTTCGAAATAACTCTTAATTAGAGCTTTAAGAGGTGATTACAATAAGTGATTATTAGATATTTAGTTAATAAATTGGCAGTTCCTATGGCTTCTGTATTGCTTATAATAGCTTCCGTTCTCGCACCTACGGCGTGGTATAGAGCCAAAGTAGCTGAATTTTTACAATCTTTCGGATTGTTTATAGGTTGGTCGATAGATGAGGTCTGTGTTTTGCTCGTTGCCGTTTTAATGATTTTAGCATTTTTCATTTCTTACTCCCGCCCAACTGGTAAGATTTGGAGGAAAAGGCCTAAAAGAAGACGTTATTAATTTTCATTATTTCATATTGCACCTAAACGGAAATAACCTAAAATAAATCTAAATTACTAAGATAAACTAAAAATAAAACTAATTGGTACTTTAAGGAGGAAAAAATGGGATATCCAAACAATAAATATAATAATTACAGGGGAGGTGGAGGCAGTTATAAACCTAAGGTAAATTCTTCAAGTTTTAGGTTCTTGGCTTACGTTGTAGGCTGTGGAATTGCTTTAGGAACTGTATTCTCCGACTTTTTAAGCGTGATACCTGCTGGACTTGGTACGATTGTAGGCACACTTATTGAGGGTGTAGGCTATTTCGGGGTCGTCGTGTGCGGATTTATTTTATATGCAACCGCTAAAAGGAAAACTGCTATGGATACGCTTTCTTTAGCTTGGCTTTTAGTATTTATAATTCCTTCATTACTAACCAAAGTAATGGCGTTCATACTAAGTTTTGTAGCTCCTGCAGTAGGTAGTGGCTCTGTTGACGTTATAGTCGGTGGAGTAATCTGTTTAATAACTTTGCTTGCTTTAAGCACGTTATATAATGAATTTGGCTAATTGGATGTATTGCCCTCAATAAAACATATGAATATCAAATTTTAATTTACGAGGTGAATTAATGGGTAATAAAATAGAATTGTTCCCTGTTGGAAAAATAAGCCCTGTGGAAGCGTTTGGAATTTTAGCCGGTGCTTTTACTCTTTACGATATCGTTTTTAATGCGATAATCTTTGAAAATATCTATTATTCAATAGGGGTTTACGCTTTAGCTTTCATAGCTGTAGCACTTAGTGATAAATTCGGGAAATTTAAGTCTAAAAGGTTAACAATTTACGAAATAATCGGTATGTTGATTTCTGCTTTTGTGATAATCAATTACGGATTTTTACAACTCGATGTATTGAATGAATTTACAATTAAAGTCGTTGCTTGGGGTGCTTGTTTCATTACACTTGTAGCTATGGCAAAATCGGATTAAATGAGGTGGATAGATGAAAAAAGGATTAATTCATTTAGCAATATTGATGATATTGACTGTTATTATAAGTCCTATTTCTGCTCATAATATAACTCTGAACTCAAATGTTGATGAGTTTACTATTTATGACAATCAAACTGATTTGGGGATTTATAACGATTCTAACGTCATAAATTTGAATGGTACTAAAAATTTAACATTTATTAAATTAAATTATACAAATATAACTAAATTATTGAATATTAATGAAACAATGGTTATTAATTTAACATTCGTGCCCGTTGAAATTATAAATGATACAAATAATACTGAAAATAATTCAAATGACGATTTAAATCAAACTATTAATAATAATACTCTTAATGATACAAATAATACTAATTTAGACAATAGAACAATAATTTTAGTAAATTTAGACGATAATGATGATATAAGAGCTCAATTAGAAACTTTAATCAATGATAATTTAGGTATCGTAGTCGTTGGAGGAATGGCCTTTATAATCGTTGGTATATGCCTTATTGGCGATAAGAGAAAGAAAAAACCAACATTTGATAATAAAGGATTTGGAAACAGTAACAATAATTACAGTAAAAAATGGTGATAGATAATGAAAAAACATTATTATCTATTCTTTTTATTTTTACTGATAACAATAAATTCAGCCTTTGCACAGACTGGTTATTATATGGAATTTTCCGCAGATTATACGGAAGATATACTCCAACAAAAGTTTAATACCACTTGGCAAGGATACACTCCTCAAATAGAATCAATACAAGGTAATATCGTATATTTTCAAACTGAAAAAGATGTACTTAGAGCATTTGTGAATCCGTCATATTCAGCAGATAGTTTATTTGTTTCTAACGTAGATTTGTATATAAATAACGAATTAACGGAATATACAATATATAAGATGACTTCACAAACAAGTAAAGATTTTAATTATACATCGTATTCACCTTGCGGAGCTTATTTATTTGGTTCTTCATATGGTAAATACCTCTATTCTGGTTCAAATGTATATTTGGACGGAGTCAGTTGCTGGGGTTCAACTTCGGGAACAGTCTATGGAGATTATAACGCTATATTAACTAATGCTGGAACTGTATCCATAATTGCCAATTATGATTCAACACAACCGCCAAATTCTATAGTATGGTTAGTAGCAAAAGGTGCTGTAGATATTCCTACAGCTAATCAAAGATTAGTTACACCATTACCGAGAGGTACTATAAAACTTATAGTAGACGACTGTAATTTAAAAATAGGCGGTAAAATACAATCTATAACTAATAATACAGAACTTTACGTACCTGTAGGAACTTATACTTTAGAATTCTCCAAAGCTGGCTTTTGGAATGAGTCAAGAACTTTAACAGTTATTGAAAATGAAACTATAAACTTAAATGTTGATTTATTCCCTGAATCATCGATATTTAAAATAAGTCAGTTAGACACCGTAAATACCTATCAAAATAATGAATTTGTAGTTAAAATGAACGTAGCCCCTGTACAAGAGGTTACAAGCGTTAGACTTGAATTTCCAACAACAGAAGCAGTTTCTGTAAGAAAAGGAATCGAAGAAATAACTAAAAATAGCGATAATATATACCAATTAGGAACTATAGGAACAGAGGGAACCGAATTAACTTTAAGATTACCTGCAGGAGCTTTAACCGGTTCAAGATACATAAATATGAGAATAACCGGTGCAGATTATTCCGGAGAACTCTATGTACAAAATAAAATGATTAACTACAACGTACAAGAATTACCTATACAAGTTGATATACCAAGTTTAGTAGCTGGAAATAATAATATTAAAATAACTGATAAATCAGGTGGTGCTCAAAGACTTTCAATACTCCTAAAAGACGAAGATACGAACGTATATTCAAAAGACTATGATTTAGGAGCTTACCAATCTATTAACTTTGATGTTGACTTAGAAGTTAAAGATTACATATTAACTATTTCTACAGACAATTACGAAGCTAAGTATACACTTAATATTAAAAATGCTGTAATAGTGCCTACCAAGAGCTTTGAGATTTCGAAAGGAAGTGAATTAAGAGTCCCTTTACAAATAACAAATCCTTACCCATTAACAAAATATTATACTGTAAAATTACAAGGAACTTCTGAAAGCTGTTTAACAAATAATACAGAATTAACTTATTCAATAGCTCCACAAGAAACAAAAACGGTTTATGCAATAGCTAATTTAAAAGATAGTTTACAATACGATAGCTATTCAACAATAACTAAAGTAATATTAGATAATGAAGAAATACATTCTGAAACTATAACTATAAATATAAAAACATCAGGATTTATCCCTATTATCGATGATGAAAACGGTATAAGTAGTAATACATTAATTATCGGTGGAATCACCATTATTATATTAGGCGGTGGAATCCTTTATTTAAGAAGTAGAAAGAAAGGTAAAAAGGTGATAAAATGAAGCGATTAATAGCTTTATTAACCTTATTACTTTTAGTTTCTCCAACGTATGCCGTAGATGTTAATAATCCTGTCGATTGGGTTTTAGCACCTATGAAATTTATTACGAATCCATTATTTACTGTGACAGAATATGCAGTAGCTGGATTTTATGAGGCATATGACTATATGAACTCATTAGTATTTGGTGAAGATGTAGCATTAATGTTAAACAATACTGTAGTTAATCAAACTCTTGAGGAAAAAAGAGACTTTAAAGAGTATGATTTTACAACAGATTCCAAACAACTTTTAGACCTTTTAAAAGAAAAAACAGCTTCTGAAATGGTTGTTTACACAGTCGATACTTCGGGAAATAATGATATAACTACAAGATTATATGCTCCCGATAAAATATATGGATACTCGGCTTTCCCAACAAAATTATCAATTACAAAATGTACTGGGGATTCATTCCACGTAACAAATGTAAAAATATATGTTAAATCCAATAACAATAGTGAAATAAAATATTACTTATTAGATAAAACCTATAATCAAACATTTAATCAATTAGAGAACGCTTATGATTCAGAATATGAAATCGAAGGTTCGGATACAGTGGATACAATAATGAAAGCTCCTGATACACATAGTGTACGAGTTAGAGACTTTACTGCAAATGCAAACGTTGATTACTCAGATATCGAAGAGATATTATCTTCAAATGTAGAACCATTTGAAATATACTATGAAGTTCACGGACACATTGAAAAATGGGTCGAATATACTGTAACTGGTGATGATGGAGTTCAAAGAGAAGTTAGAAAGAGGCAAGATATACAAGTAGACCATTTAGGAAATACTAATGGTTTAGATGGTAGAATCAAAAACGGAAACTATATGATAGGTTCATTTTCTAAAGGTTCATTACCTGTAGACTATTTAGAATCTGATGGAGATAAATTAATACCTTATGAATCCGTATGTCAAGGTTCTACAAGTAATATATTAAGCGTATTATGGAGTTCACCCGTAAATGCAGTTAATAGAAGCCCTGATATGCGTTATGTATACATAGATAATTGCGGTGAATTATTTACACGTGCAGGAGTTCCCGCTAAAATTTACGACGATGTTGCAATTGTAACATTAAGAGAAACTACAAACCACGAAATAGAAATATCAAGTAAAAAAGCTATTCAAAAGGGTTATTTTACAAGCGTTGACCCTATCCAAATTTACACAAGTTACACAGCTAATAACGAAGAAGATTTATTAGACTTTACAACTTACGGTATCGTTTACGGTGAAATAACAAGAACAGATGGCGTAAAAATACCAGTATGGACGATTAATAAACCTACAATATTTGTTTACGGTTCAGAAAGAACTGTGGCAGGTCAAACTTTAGAAGAATTAGACGATTTACGTAGTCTTTCCGAGTGGGACGAATCGTCAAGAGAAAGAGTTTTAAATATATTAGTCTCTACAAATAATAGTTTAAATAACAAGATAGCAACAGCTGAAAACTATAAAGAAAAAGCAGAAATAGCGAGTTCTTCAAAAGCGATAGACTGTGCAGATAAAGCAATTGAAAATTATAAAGAAGGTACTGTATTACTTACAGAGCTTCACAACAGCTTTATAAAACTTTACGAATCTACTGATTATAATAATGAAAATAAAATAGAAGAAGTAGATGATACTTTAGAAATCGTTAGAGTCTATGAGGTAGCAGGAGATGAATTCCTTAAGGCATCTAAACTTTATACTTATGGAAAAGATGAACAAGCAGAGCAAGTCGAAAAAGATGCTAAAGATTTGACTGAAAAATCAGCAGTACCAATATTTGGAAATGGCGGATTAATAGACAATACTAATCAATTTATAGAATGTTGGATTCTAAAGATACCTATAATAGGCGAATCACTTAATAACTTAATAAAAAACATACCTTTTGGATATGTAACCTTAATAACCTTAGGATTAATAATTGTAATATATCAAAATAGAAGTTCTGTATCAAAAAGTTATAGACGTTATAAAAGACGATATTAACTTAAATACTTTTTTTTTATTTTCCTTGTTTTAATGGATTATGCACTGTGACTGCTACGTCTAATTTAATATTCTTTTCTGTAGACATGTTTCAATCCTTGTTTTAATGGATTATGCACTGTGACACTTGCAGTATTAATCTGTCTAGGTTTCGAAAAACCAGTTTCAATCCTTGTTTTAATGGATTATGCACTGTGACCCTGTTGCCGTCCGTATTCTCCCAATTTAACAGATTGTTTCAATCCTTGTTTTAATGGATTATGCACTGTGACTTAAATACGGACTTTGCGGGGGTTATATACAATATAGGTTTCAATCCTTGTTTTAATGGATTATGCACTGTGACCATGTCTACTAAACCCCACTCTCTTTCAGTATCTGAGTTTCAATCCTTGTTTTAATGGATTATGCACTGTGACTGATGGAGAAGTGACAGGATCTTCCTTCGAAGCATGTTTCAATCCTTGTTTTAATGGATTATGCACTGTGACTTATACAAGATTTGCGGTGAAATTGAAATATTAATAACGTTTCAATCCTTGTTTTAATGGATTATGCACTGTGACTTTTAAATTATCTAAAAGTATTTCAGCTTGTTCCTTGCTGTTTCAATCCTTGTTTTAATGGATTATGCACTGTGACTACAGACATTGCTAAAAAAATATATCATTGTGATAATAGGTTTCAATCCTTGTTTTAATGGATTATGCACTGTGACTTTTAACAACAAAAATGTTGTTAGTATCATTTAATTAGTTTCAATCCTTGTTTTAATGGATTATGCACTGTGACAAACCATCTGAAGAGTTGCCAAATCATATATATATACAATCGTTTCAATCCTTGTTTTAATGGATTATGCACTGTGACATAGTAATCAGCAAAAAGCTAAAGAATTGGAGAATATATGTTTCAATCCTTGTTTTAATGGATTATGCACTGTGACTGATGTACTTAGCTTGCTTTTCTGAGACTCTTATCTGCAGTTTCAATCCTTGTTTTAATGGATTATGCACTGTGACAAAATTGTATTCAATTGTACAAAGAAATTTAGTAGGTTTCAATCCTTGTTTTAATGGATTATGCACTGTGACATGTGTATGTACCTAATCGATTAAGAGATGAACGTTTCAATCCTTGTTTTAATGGATTATGCACTGTGACAAAATCTTGTGGAATGACTATTGATGATATTGCAGAGTTTCAATCCTTGTTTTAATGGATTATGCACTGTGACTATCATATTGATTGTATGCTGATGTATAATCAATATTACGTTTCAATCCTTGTTTTAATGGATTATGCACTGTGACTTTATCATACCCCCATACTTTTAACAAATAGGGTGTGTTTCAATCCTTGTTTTAATGGATTATGCACTGTGACTTGTACGAGGCTCGTTAGTATCGGCTATAATGTTAGTTTCAATCCTTGTTTTAATGGATTATGCACTGTGACTAAAATAATAAAATATATTTCATAATACATTAACAAATTTTGTTTCAATCCTTGTTTTAATGGATTATGCACTGTGACCACAAGATAACAGTACAAAATTTAACGATAGTTTATTAAGTTTCAATCCTTGTTTTAATGGATTATGCACTGTGACATTTTATCCTCTTAGGTATATTGGGAATAGATATATGTTTCAATCCTTGTTTTAATGGATTATGCACTGTGACTAAATATTTATTTAATTATTTAATAGAAATATTTATAGTTTCAATCCTTGTTTTAATGGATTATGCACTGTGACTGACCTTTTTAGATGAATAGTATTACAAAACAATAATTATGTTTCAATCCTTGTTTTAATGGATTATGCACTGTGACTTTTTTTCTAAAAGGACAGTTCAAAAAATTCTATGATAGTTTCAATCCTTGTTTTAATGGATTATGCACTGTGACAAAAAGGTCATATAGGATATATTGATGAATCTATATATTGTTTCAATCCTTGTTTTAATGGATTATGCACTGTGACATTCATATAATATAATTAGTTGAAAAACTAAATATTGAAGTTTCAATCCTTGTTTTAATGGATTATGCACTGTGACTCTTCTGTAAATCGTCTAACCGCGTGCTTACAGACGATGGTTTCAGTTTCAATCCTTGTTTTAATGGATTATGCACTGTGACACAGATGACGAACCGTACGGACACGGTGCAAAAAGTGCAAGTTTCAATCCTTGTTTTAATGGATTATGCACTGTGACTTTATTTTATTATGTTGTTTTTAAGTCAACATAAGTTTCAATCCTTGTTTTAATGGATTATGCACTGTGACTAAATGGCGTAAAACTATTCATATAAAAGATATTTAGTTTCAATCCTTGTTTTAATGGATTATGCACTGTGACGTTCAGGTTTACCCCTTAACCCATCAATTACTTGTCGGTTTCAATCCTTGTTTTAATGGATTATGCACTGTGACCCATATTGTACAAGAACAAAGTTATTATCAAGAAGAGTTTCAATCCTTGTTTTAATGGATTATGCACTGTGACTAGTGTCGCTATCGGTGCCAGTACACTTATTGCCAGGTTTCAATCCTTGTTTTAATGGATTATGCACTGTGACTATTGATATGTTTGAACCACATATCAACGAATTATGGTTTCAATCCTTGTTTTAATGGATTATGCACTGTGACACGTAGTTAAATTATTACTCACCAATAAGCATTTAAAACAGCTTATAGATTAAACAAAGCTCTATTTAGCCGTATCGCAAAAATAATGTAATTCAGCAATATATAGTTTGTTTCAGACCCTATATAAAAGTTACCATTTGTATTTTAAAATTATAATTCGGGGTTAGTTGAATATATAAAAAGTAACTCTTTTAATAAATACAAAATAACTAAGAACTAATAATCAAACCATACAGAATGAATTGAGCATATAACTAATAGAATAGATTAAACAAATCTCATAGTATCTACTAAATTTTTTAACTCTAAAAAAAGAAGCTCAGAACGGGCTTAATAATTTTGGATTTTGAAATGCGTTATTACAAAGGTCACGTAAAAATCATACTAAGTATTACTCTACATAATCTCAACGTTTATTTTTTAAAAAAATATATAAAATCCCTTAAAATATCGTTAAAATATATAAAAAGGACAAAACATTGGTTTTGTCAGTTGTGAAAAATAAAATAGTAAACAATTAGGGTAAATATTCAGTGGTTATCTATAATTAATTAGTGAATCATTAACCGTCACTCCTTTTCTATTCAAATAAATTTCCCATCTATTTTTATTTACAAGTTTTGGCCCCATTGTTACCTTCTCAATATATTTATCATATTTATTATTTTCATCATTTAGGCTTTTTTCTATATCTATATACATTCGTTCTGGGAATTCTTCATATTCATTAAATTCTTTCAGAACATGGAATTGTATAGATTCATCATCCGTGGGTAAGGTAACTAAAACTCTCATTTCACGCTCTTCTTTATAATCTGACGATTTTATTAAATAGCTAACGTCATTTAGTATGGAAATTATCATATCAGTTACTCTTTCTTTTTCAATTTTGGACGTTAATTCTTCGTAAATTTTATATATTTTTTTTAATTCTATATCGATTTGGTAAGTAAACTCTTCTAATTCACGTAACTTTTCTAGTTCTTTAATATATCGTTTAATATCCTTATATTTTTCATATTTTTTTAAGTTATCAATGATAGTTTTTAGCTCGTTTTGACGGTTTTGATGATCCTTAAAATCTCTAGAAAGACAATCATTTAATTCTTTTTTAGATATATAACTTACATCATATAAATTATAATATATTTTACGTTCTTTTTCAAAATGGGTTAATTCCAAAGGATTTTTGGATTTATTAATATTATCATAACTTTGGGAATTTACAAATGAGGTATTTAATTCGTCTAAGGATTTATCCATTAATTTCATAGGTTCTAATTGGGGGTCTAACTCATTATCAAAGAAATTTTCTTTAAAAACTATATTAAGTCCTCCAGCTTCTTCATCGTTATCATTTTTACCATAAGTCCTCCATAAATATAATCTGTCAGTATCGGGTAAAAAACTACCTATAAATGTTGTTTGAATACTATATCCGTCATTATTTTTATTAAATAATTCTTTATACTGTTTTTTACATAATTCATTTACTAATAATTTTCCCTCTTCAGGATCGTTCATATATTTTGCATTATATAATCTAAGGTAAGATTTAGTAAAATTATTCCCTTTATTTTTTTCTTCTTCAAAGTCTTTTTCTGGTACAATTAAGGATTTAACTGTTGATGGTTTGGTATAATGAACTATTAAATTATTATTAGTTGACTGGTTTTTAGAATTTTTATTATTGATATTAATAGTTTTAATTTGTTTATTTTTAAAGTCGTTTACTTTTTCCGCAAGACTTATGGTACTTTCTATAAGTTCATTTGTGATTTTTAAATTTTTTAAATTTTTGAGGTAATAATTATTAATATATCTTGACATATTTTTTTTATATTTTATATTTTTAGATTCGTTATAATCTTGATTCGATTTTTCAATTTGATCTAATTTATCATATCCAATACTTCTATTGAGATATACCTCATAATTATTTTTATCTAACGCAACTGCTCGATTAAGGTCTTCTATTGCTTTCGTTTTATTATTTAGTGTTAGATAAATAAAGCTTCTATTATTATAACCCATAGGATTTTTTGGATTTATTTTTATTGCATTATTGAAATCTTCCATGGCATTATCATATTGTTTTAGCTCACTGTACACTATTCCTCGATTAATATATGCGTCATAATTATTATTATCCAAGTTTATGGCTATATTGTAATCTTTTAATGCTTTATCATATTTTTTAAATATTTTATGCAATGTACCTCTTTCAAAATATGATTTTGAATTATTTTGAATATTGATAATATAATTATTGTCTTTTAATGCTTTATCATATTCTCTTAACTCAACATAGATATTTCTTCTATTTATCAGTGCTTTAACGTTTTTATTATCTAATTCCAAAGCTTTGTTTAAGTAGAATAATGCTTTATCATATTTTTTTAACATTTTATATAATGTTCCGAGATTATATTTTGTATTGGAATCATTTTTCAACTCATCTGCTTTTTGGAAATCTTCCATGGCATTATTATACTTTTTTAGTTCGCCATATAAGCACCCCCTATTTTCATAGGCATCAGTATTAGTATAATCTATATTGAGAGCATTATTGAAATCTTCCATGGCATTATTATACATTTTTAATTTGGTGTATATAAGACCCCTATTTGAATAAGATTTGGAATCTTTTCTTATACTAATGGCAGTTGTAAAATCATCAATGGCTTTATCGTACTTTTTTAGCTCACTATATATTATTCCCCTATTGAGATATACATCAGTATATTTAGAATTTAACGATAATGCCATATCGTAATCTTTTAATGCTTCACTATATTTTTTAAGTATTTTATATAACGTACCTCTATTAAAATACAACTTTGGATCATTATTTTTTAACATAATAGCAGTTGTAAAATCATTGATGGCATTATCATATTGTTTTAGCTCACTATATACTATTCCCCTATTAGTATAAAAGTCAGGATTTTTATTTTGAAACTCTTCAATTTTATTTAATTTATCTAAAGCTTCAACATATTTGTGATTCTTTAATAAATTGTTAATTTCATAAGGTAATTTACCATATTTTTTAGATACTCTTTTACTCATTAAAACACCATTATATTTTATACTTAAAAATGGGGTGAAAATAGTATAAAAAATAGTTACATTTAGTACGGAATAAAAACAATACTTTTTTTAAATTTTAAACGATATAAAAAGAATTATATAATTAAGGGACTAATTATTTATTAAATTTATATGCATAATATACGCATATTTTATAAAAATAATTTTTAATTTAAATAACTTATTCAATTATAATTTATATATGGTGGACGATATGGAAGTTGAAAGCGAATCGCAACTTGAAAATAAATTTATTAAACAATTAGTTAATCAAGGTTATTCAAGAATTAAAATAGAAGATGAAAAAGACTTAGAAAATAATTTTAGAGAACAATTATATTTACACAATAAAGAAAAATTAGATAATATTCCATTTAGTGATTATGAATTTAACAAGATCATGACTCAGTTATCTGGCAAAAGCATATTTGAAAGTGCTAAAATACTTCGAGATAAATGCATATTAGAGCGTGATGAGGGCAATACTCCTAAAAAAGTATATCTTGAATTTATCGATAGTAATAACTTAAATAACAATATATTTCAAGTAACTAATCAAATTACGATGAAAGGAAAGTATGAAAATCGTTATGACGTTACCTTATTAATAAATGGCTTGCCTTTGATACAAGTCGAATTAAAAAAGGCAGGTGTCGATATAAAAGAAGCTTTTAATCAAGTTATGAGGTATAGGAAGCATTCTTATAAAGGTCTTTTTAGATACATACAAATTTTTGTAATTGGAAGTAATAAAAATGTTAAGTATTTTGCAAACCGTGATGGGGAAATTTTATTTAATAGTGCTTTCTTCTGGGCTAATGTAGATAATAAGCGTATAACTAACTTGGATGAATTTGCAGATAACTTTTTAGAAAAAAATCGTATTGCTAAAATTATTTCCGAATATATGATTATTAACGAGTCGGATAAAAATCTAATGGTTATGAGACCTTATCAGATTTATGCGGTTGAATCCATTTTAGACCGTGCCATAAATACGAATAGTAACGGATACGTTTGGCATACGACGGGCAGTGGTAAAACACTTACATCTTTTAAAGCAAGTCAATTATTAGCGAATAATCCCAAAATTGACCGGGTTTTCTTTTTAGTTGATAGAAAAGATTTGGATGCACAAACAATAAAGGAATTTAATAAATTTGAAAAGGATTCTGTAGATGATACGGATAATACTAAAAATTTAGTTAAGCAAATTCAAGAAATTGATAGAAAATTAATAGTTACTACAATTCAAAAAATGAGTATAGCCATTAAATCTGAAAAATATGCTGAAATAATGGACAAATACAAAGATGATAAAGTAATATTCATAATAGATGAATGTCATAGGTCTCAATTTGGTGAAATGCACAGGGTTATAAAAAAGCATTTCGTTAACGCTCAATATTTTGGATTTACAGGTACACCAATCTTTAAGGAAAATAAAGGGGCTAAAGACATGGTCACTGCCGATTTGTTTAAAAAATGTTTACATACATATCTTATAAAAGATGCAATTAGGGACGGTAACGTATTGGGATTCCTTATTCAGTATTTTAAAACTTTTGAAGGTAACTATGATAAAAATGATGATACAAAAATTTATAAAATAAATAAAAAAGAGCTTTGGAGTACAGACGAACGTATATCCCTAATTTGTAATGACATTGTTAAAAATCATAACTTAAAAACACGTGATAAAGAATACTGTTCTATATTTGCGGTGGATAGTATTCCATCACTTATAAAGTACTATAATAAATTTAAAGAGTTTGACCACGATTTAAAAATAGCCGGAATTTATACTTATGAAGCTAATGAGGCCAGTGCGGGCATAAATGCAGAGCATTCTCGGGATATTTTAGAACGAATAATCAGCGATTATAATAAAATTTATAATACGAATTATTCAACAGATACATTTTCAAATTATTTCATAGATATTTCTAAAAGATTAAAAAATGGCCAAATTGATATTTTACTTGTCGTAAATATGTTTTTAACAGGTTTTGACAGTAAATTATTGAATACAATTTATATCGATAAAGATATGAAATATCACAATTTAATACAGGCTTTTTCAAGAACTAATAGGGTATATTCTGCGAATAAACCACATGGTAATGTAGTATGTTATAGAAATTTGAGAGAGAAAACTGAAAATGCTATTCGTTTATTTTCTCAAACGGATGATGTAGATACTGTACTTATGGAAAGCTACGAATTTTATTTGGATAAATTTAAAGAACGCTTAGAAAAATTACATAATATCGCAAATACGCCTGACGATGTAGATTTGATAGAAGGTGAATCAAAAACTTCCGAATTTGTTATGGCATTTAAAAATTTGACTAAGGTACTTGTTACGATGAAGAATTTTGTAGAATTCGAATTTGAAGAGGATAAACTTGGCATTGATGAACAAACATATCAGGAGTATAAAACTAAATACCTTATGGTCTATGATGATGTAACTAGAGGTGAATACGAAGGTACATCAGTTCTTAAAGACATAGATTTTAGTATTGAGTTAATGTATACCGATAAAATAAATGTGGATTATATTCTCAATCTTTTAAAGAATTTGGATATAGATAATACCAAAAATAGAGATAAAGAAATAAAAGATATCGTCGATAAGTTGAAAAAGGCAGATAATGAAGAATTAAGATTAAAAGTAGAATTAATACAGGAATTTTTAGAAAAAGAAGTCCCAAAAATTATCGAATTAAATAATCAGGATGATATTGAATCATTATATTATGAATTTGAAGATAAAAAAAGAACAGAAGAAGTTGAAGAATTTGCAAAAGAAAATAATATCGATACTACCAAATTATGGAGCTATGTGGAAGAATATGATTACTCGAAAACTTTGGATAAAAAAGCCGTAGGCGATAGTATTTCAGCTCCATTTTTGAAGAAAAAGAGAATTATCAATAAAGTTAGCGAATTTATACAATATCAGGCTAAAAAATACGCTTAAATACACTAAATACACTAAATACACTAAATACACTAAATATACTTAAAATATTTAATTAACTATTACTTTTTTAAATTTAATTAAATGATAAATTAAAATATAGGTAAAGATAATTACGTAATAGATTAATAATATTATAATGATAATTTAATAAAATAATAATATATTAAGGGTAATTATGATAACAAGCACTAAACAAAAAGAACAAAAAAATCAATTAAATACTAAATTATGGTCCATTGCCAACGATTTAAGGGGTAATATGGAACATAATGAGTTTAAAAATTATATTTTAGGAGTAATTTTTTATAGATATCTTTCTGAAAAATTGGAAAATAGGGTTTCTAACTTACTTAAAGAAGATAACATAACTTATGCGGAAGCTTGGAATGACGAAGAATACACTGAAGAGCTTAAAGAAGAATTATTAGATGAAATAGGTTATTATATTGCACCAGAATATTTATTTTCCACAATGGTAAATAAAATAACGAATACTAAAGACTTTACAATTGAGGAATTATCCAAAGCAATTGGTAGTATAAACGAATCTACACTCGGAACAAAAAGTCAGGATGCTTTTGAAAATTTATTTGACGATTTAGATTTGGAATCCAACAAACTTGGCCAGAAAGTAGAAGCAAGGTCTAAACTTATGGCTAAAGTACTTTCTAAGATTGCAGAAATTGATTTTAGTCACGAAGATTCTGAAATTGATGTTTTAGGAGATGCTTATGAGTTTTTAATATCTCAGTTTGCTTCAAGTGCGGGAAAGAAAGCAGGGGAATTTTATACACCTCAACAAGTATCTAAAATATTGGCCAAAATTGTAACGATGGGTAAAAAAGATTTAAAAAGTGTTTACGACCCAACTTGTGGTTCAGGCTCTTTATTACTTAGGATATCAAAAGAGGCAGATGTACGTAAATTTTACGGTCAAGAAGTTATATCGACCACTTACAACTTGGCACGTATGAATATGTTATTACACAACGTATCTTATGATAAATTTGACATACAAAATGATGATGTTTTAGAAAACCCTAAACATTTGGGTAAAAAGTTTGATGCAGTAGTTGCAAATCCACCATATTCTCAAACTTGGGATAATTCTATGCATAATGATGACGATAGATTTAGCGAATATGGAAAAATGGCTCCAAATTCCAAAGCAGATTTTGCTTTTGTACAACATATGATTTACCATTTAGCAGATAAAGGTGTCATGGCCGTTGTATTACCTCACGGTGTATTATTTAGGGGTAATGCAGAGGGTACTATAAGAAAATACCTTATAAAAGAAAAGAATTATTTAGATGCTGTGATAGGACTACCGTCAAATATATTCTTTGGAACGGGTATTCCTACAACTATATTGGTATTTAAAAAATGCAGAGAAACTGGGGACAATGTTTTATTTATAGATGCTTCAAACGATTATGAACCTGGTAAAAATCAAAATATACTTAGGGACGAAGACGTTGAGAAAATAATTGATACCTATAAAGAAAGAAAAGCAATTGATAAATATTCAGCGGTTGCTACTTTGGACGATATAAAAGAAAATGATTACAATTTAAATATTCCTCGATATGTGGATACTTTTGAAGAAGAAGAACCAGTCAATATGGAAAAAGTTAAAGCAGAAATTAAAGAATTAAAAGAACAATTTTTAAAACAGGATGAAGATTTAGAAAAAATATTAAATGAATTAGAATTATAAATTAAATAAATATTTTTATTTTTAACATTTAACTCGTATTTCTCCAGTAAGTAACTTCTGCATTAAACCTTTTTTTTGCATTTTTAAAAGTTCTAATTTTTCCTTTAAAATTTCTATTTCTTTATCTTGCAATGATAAAACTTCTGCAATTTGTTCCTGTTCTTCAAGTGTTGGAAGTTGTATTTTCATATTTTTAATGTCTTTTCCATATAAATGAACTATTGTAGTTCCTTGTGCATATTTTGCTAATTCATATTTTTTACCATATGTTAAATAATATGCCAAAAATTCGTTATTATATTTATTTTCGTATTTTTTTCTTAATATATTAATATCTCCCCCCAATATTACGTTTTCTTCATTTATTGCTGTAGCATTTGCTAAATCAATCCCTGTAGTAGTGGTAGATGCGGGTATTAATATATCCCCTTTTTCGGAATGTATTTTTTCTTTAAAATCTGTTTTACTAAGCACTTCTTTTATAACTTCAGAATATGTCGTATATAGTTCACCGTATAATATGCACTTAAATTTACCATTTTTATTTAACTTTTCTTTAGATAATCCATTACCTTTTAAAAATTTGCAAATTTCACCTAATTTAACTTCTTTCCATTCTTCATTAAATCCTGGGAAACGAACTTTACCAGTTAATAAATTTTGCATTAAACCTTTTTTATATTCTTCCTTTTTAGAAATTAAATTTTCTAAAGTTTCAATATGATTATCCCATTTTGTTAAGATTTCCGCAATTTTTTGCTGTTCTTTTAATGGGGGAAGTGGTATACATAAATTTCGTAGTGATTTCAAAGATAAATTTTTAATTGTAGAGCCAGTCAATTCCGAATAAAATTGAGAAACAGTTCTGGGAGATTGAATAACATAATAAATAAAATTTTTAATATTTTTATTTTTTAGATTAATATAAGCCACACTTTTGCCCAACAAAATTTTTTCATTGTTATAATATGAGCAATTTCCAATAGTTCCATTTATCGATAATAATAATGCATCTTCTGCAATTTTTTGTTTTAATTTATTAAATTCTTCAAAACTTATTAATTTAGTATCGTTAGTATGTACAATAGTCCCATTTTTTAAATTATTTCCATTTATAAAATAATATTTTCCATTAGTACAATATTTTGGAGTACTATGTATCCCATCACCAATGAAACTACAAACGTCCCCTAATTTTTTAACTTCCCAATCATTAGGTATCAAACCTATTTTAGTTTCTTTATATCCTTCTTTTATCATTTTTATCACTATTTAATTTTTCCTTATAACAATAGCTTTTTCTCCGTCAAATATTTCATGAGTGACATTAACTTCTCTATCTTCTAAATCTTTTAAAATAAATTCTACGTCCGATTTACTTAAAGTTACTGCGAAAGCGTTTCCATTTTTATAAATCTTTTTAATCAAATTATCACCAAAATTATTCTAACGTAATATACGATGTATCATACAAAATATATAAAGGGTGGTGGTTGGGGTCTTGTTGGTGGCGTATTTAATAACATTTTATATTGGCTTGGGACGTGGTTGGGGTCTGTGGCGAGCCAAAAGCCGAGGGAGTTAAATCCCTCGTTTGCTCTTGTTTTGCTGTTTAATGGTCATAATATCGTTATATTTTTATATATATCGTTATCGTTATAATTATAACTTATATATAATTTATAAAATCTTTAAAACCGTTTCAGCGTATAAATCGTTTAAGCGGTCTTTAACTCTTTTATCTTTCGGTTTTAAAATTATTTTGCCGTTTTTAAATATTCTTATTTCTCCGACTTCCTTATAAGCTTCTGAAATTGTTTCTTTAAGTTCTTCAACATCTTTATTAAATGGCTTTTGGTATTCAATGTTAAAATTAAACTCTAAGTTTAATAACTCGGTTAGCTTGTCAAGTTCCCAAATCATATAATAGGTATCGTTTTCTATACGTCCACCGCTTAAAAGTACTCCTTTTTTATTCATATCTACAATAAAGTTTTTTATATCGTCGTTGCTCATTTCATTACGTTCTTTTTTTCTTCTTAAGTCCCATATAATATTAGAATAGCTTAAACTTCTCATCAACTGACTTATTTTAAGTTCTTTGGGGTTGGGATACTTTTTAATAAATATTTTTTCCATTTCTTCATAAGAATTCATATTCATTAAACTTCTTTCGGTCTCTGTATCGACTTTAATTTTATAATTATCCGCTAAAAGTTCAGAATATATATGTTCTTTCAATCTTCTTGTTAAATCGTGCTTAACGTGGAACATACAAATATTGTAATCTTTTTCAATCTTTTTAAGTTCATTCTCTAAGTTTTGTACGTTAACTGTTTTATATTCTGAAATTGCTTCCATATTTTCACCAACCAACCTATAATTTAATTTATTTGTTAAATTAATTAATAAATAACTAAATAAATAATATATAATAAATAATTAAAAATCTATTAAAATTAATTAAATATTAAATTAATAAATCGTTAATAAAATTGTTTTTTCAAATGTAGACTCATAAACATTAGGCTCTACTTTATTATACGTCTTATCTTTTAGATAATCCATCATAGCTTTTGCAAGGTCGTAGTTTTCACTTTTTAAGGTCTTTTCTTCTAAATTTCTAATGGTATCCCATTTATAATTTTTTATTTCCATTCTGCCGGTTTTAGTATCCATTATTGTGCATTTTTCCGTATCGTCATTATAAACATACTTCTTGTTAATCTGCGGTAATGTTATTCTAACCATCCATTGGTCTTTAACATTGCATACAATTTCTAATTTTAAAAATACTACTTCGGTTTTTTGCATCTCACCAACTCCAAACTAAAAGATTGATTAAATAAATGATTAAATATTAAATATTAAATTAATAAATATTAAATTAATAAATAAATTAAAATTCAATTTTTTCAGCTTCTGAAATATTTTCCGTTAAATAATTTACCATGTTCCTAAGGTCCTCTTTTGGAAGTCTCGGAGCTTCTTTATTTAATTCATTTTCATAAAAGTTCAATTCTTCTTTAAAATCCGTTAAAACTTCATCTTTAAAGCTTTCTAATTTTACACGCTCGTCAAATGGGTCCCGATTTTCTTCAAATGGTATAAACGGAATTTTATAAATTTCTATCTCTTTTTTATCCAAATCAACTGTATAATGATATTCAATGTCTGAATGAAAACCCAACCCAGTGCAGTGGCCTTTATTGGCCAACATATTTTTAAAAATTTCCGTATCTTCCATATTATACAAATTTCTAATGTCTCCGCCCGCCATACGTCTTAAATAAACATATGCACCCCACGGGTAATTATCCGAATGTTTATAGATTACATAGCTTAAACCATTCTTTTTTATTTCGTATGTTCCTCTTGTGCTCACTTTATCAACTCCAAACTAAAAATATTAATTTAAATAAATAATTAAAAGTAAATTAAAATATTGAAAATCTAAATCGATTATTACAATCTACTACATTATTACGCTAATACTAAGCCCAATTTAATATAATGACCTTGACCGGTTCCATCTATCTCATATCTTACTTGCTCGTATTTTTTCGCTTGTTCTGTCGCTAATCTTAACGCTTTTATTTTTAACTCTTCATAATCTTCGAAATTTACATATATCTTTAATGGTGCTATATTTTCCCATTTTTCATATTTTCCGGTCTTTTTATCTTTGTTTCTAAATTTAAGTTCTACATAACCGCTGTAAACCATTTACTCAACCCCACATTATTTAATTATGTTTGATATTAATGTACTGTATAGTGTACTGTACAATATAATATACGCAGGACTAATATTTAAAACTTTCGGTTTAAATCTCAAAAAAAGTACGCACAACGGCCTATATATAATATAACATTTTAAAATAGTTTAATATGCCACTTGGTCAACAATGTCCCCAATAGAGACCCGAAAGGGTCGACTACACTGTTTTTTTATTTTCCCAGACTTGCCCGTAGCACACCATTACGGTGTGCGGAGGATAGCAAGTCGTCAGCCTAACACGTCATATAAAAAATTTGGTCGAAAGGCCAAATTTTTCCAACAGCTAAAAAAGTTCTTTTGATACTTTTCTTTCAAGAAAAGTATATAATATAAAATTACAAAATCGACACAGCTCTCCGTCAGGACTAATAATAGTTATCAAGGACCCGTACTGTAAAACTCACGCACAACTCAAAAGGAGCATAGAATGAATATCAACAATAAATGATTATTTCATATAAAATAAGATTAAATTATCCTCTATATCTTTAAATAAGTTCTAAAAAAATAAGCACGAATTGACGTTTATTTCAAAAAATAAGGAATTCAACCGTTAAACAAATTATTAATAAAAATAGCTATTTTCCAAGTTTGTACGGTGATTTTAATTGATATCTGTCATCATCCATATCTCCAAGGTTTATACCAGCTTTTTTAAAGGAAACCGGTTTATCTAAAGCCCCATTTTAGATAATAGCCATAGTGATAACTTCACTATGCTAAATAAAGGCCAGAACGCCGTTATAAAAATATTATTTTTTAATATTTGTCCGACAAAAAGTATACTTTTTTACTAAACACGATTATCCGTAAATACGGATATGTTACTAACTTATATAAATCTATTGCTACCTTACAGTTTTTTTAGAGGTGATGGCAATGCCTAAGATGTCATTTTATATGGCTGACGATAACGAGAAAGAACACTTTAAAAAGTTAGCAAGAAATATGGGTTTCAATAGCATTTCCACATATGCAAAGTTTGCAATGGAATTCACAAATAAACAATACCCTCATTATATGGATTTATTAGCCCTAATGAATAGAATTGATTACAAATTAGATTTAATTAAAGTAGAAAATCCAAATAAACAAAATATAAACTCATACAATAACCCATACAATAATCAAAACCAAATAAATATGGAAAAAGAACAAAGAAGTCCAAGCTATAACTATGAAGATATAGACAACGTTTTACCTGAAAATCAGGAAGACGTAAACAAAATAACGGAATTAATAAACAATAGTATATCAGGTTCAAACGTCTTAAAATTAAAAAGTAATCTTTTAAAACTCTTAAACACCGAACCGGATAAATGGTGGTCTTTTAAAAACATTTTAGAATATCTAAACATTGATAATAACCTAAAGCAAAAAGAATTTAGAATACTTTTAGAAAGAGACAGAGAATTTAACGCATTAGTTGAACGTAGTATCGGGCAGGATAGAAATACCTACTTTAAATTACGAGATGAAATGATACCACTTAACGAAGAATACGAAATAATAGCGATTAATTAATGATTAAATAATTAATAAAATAGAACAGGTGGTATAATGAACGAAGAGTCAAGGAATTTAGCAAATAGATATTTAAACTTTTTATCTGCACGAAGTAAGGACACTTTAAAAAGTTATCGAGCTTCATTAAATATTTTTATGAACTTTTTCCAGGAAAAAAGTTGGGAAACTATAACCATCGATGATGCGTTATTTTTCTATAATAACTATCGAAGTCATAATGGAAAACCAATTCAGATAAGTACGACGATTAGACGTTTAACAGACGTTAACCGTTTTTATGAATGGGCAATTGAAAATAAATATTTAATAAATAATCCTTTAAAGCTCTATGTAAAGACTTTAAGACCTCAATTAAAAGAAAGGCAATGTTTAAGTAAAAATCAAGCTAAACTATTACTTTCAAAAATAGAAGACTATCATTATTACATATTTACATTATTTCTTATAAAAACAGGCGTACGTATAAGTGAATTCATAAACATTTCGTTAAATGATATGGATTTATCTGATAGGTCGATTATAATCAAGAGCGGGAAAGGAAACAAGGACAGATACGTATTCATTGACGATGAATTATTACTTCACATAAAGCAATATTTAAAATACAGAGAATTTTTAAATCCTAAAATAGATAGATTGTTTTTAACCAAAAGCGGTTATAAACTTTCGGAGGGTCAAATATCCGATTATAGAAGATATTTAAGAACAATCTCGAAAGATATCTTAAATATTATTGTAACTCCTCACGTACTACGCCATACATTTGGAACATTAGCCTGTGAAAGCAACATGAATATTGAAATATTATCTAAAATAATGGGACATGCAAACGTTAACACGACAATGACTTACATACACTCAAGTAAGGAGTTTAGAAAAAAAGAGTTTTTAAGAGTAATGAATAATAAAGATTATCTATAACTTTTAAAAAATATTATATATCTCAATTAATAAATATATTATCATACATCAAATTACCATTACATAATGTAAAGGGGTATGGGGAGTATTATGCCATTAAAAGTTTTAAAAGGTAAAAAAGGGGATATGAGCGTTTTCGGTGTCTTAGCACTAATTATATTAATTATTTTAGTTGCACTGTTTTTATTTATATTAAATAACTTCCCAGAATTGATAAATAGTACTTTAAATAATACGTTAAATAATACTTTTAATAGCACAATAAATACTACTGTATAAAATATTTTATTAATTCATCTATTTTATTAAATTTTAACTCGTATTTTTGATTAAATTCAGAATCGGTTATATTAGAAATTGGTCTTTTTACAACTATTAATTTAGCACCTGCTTCTTTTGCACCATTCATTTTTTCGTAGAATCCGCCTGCTTTACCGCTATCTTTAGTAATTACCACATCACAATTATAATCTAAAATTAAATATTTGTTCAACTTTTCTGAAAATACTCCCTGCATAGCAACTATATTTTTAGGTGGCAAAAGTTTTAAAGCTTCTGAAACTGAAACAGGCAACATTCTCGCTATAATTTTGTTTTTATCATACATAGCATTTTCAGAAACTTCAACGACACTTTTTAAATTTTTTATACCTGCCATAAAAAATATATTACAGCTCGGTTTACTGATTTCAAAGGCTTTGAGTATGGCATCTTCATAATTTTCCGCAAAAATTATATTTTCTTCTTTTAATTCTTTTTCTAACTCTTCAATATCACTGCCTGGTCTTTCATATCTTAAATAATGGATTTTTAATTCATTACATACTTTTAATCCAGTTTGGCTTGCTTTCATTGCATAAGGGTGTGTAGCATCGATAAAAAAATTTATTTCTTCTTCTATTAACCTTTTTTTTAATTCTTCATACCGTAATGGTTTAGATATTACTTTATCGGCATTTATTTTAGCGATTTCTCCACCAAAATCTGTTGCCGTAGTTACAATTATTTTTAAATTTTTATTACTACCCGTATTTTTATTTAAATTATCTTTTAGGCCTTGCACAATCTTTGTTGCATCGCTTGTGCCTCCTCTAACCCAAATATTAAAATTTAAATCTTTTTTCATAGAATCGCCATTTTTATATTAACTTACTATTTTATTACTTTAATACATTATTTAAAAATAACGATTTAAAAATTAATCTCAAAAAAGTAGATGAAATGTAAAATAAAAGTAAATAAAAATAAATAAAAATAGAAAATTTATTGAATTTTAGGGAAAGCTTCTTTTAATTTTTCATTAATTGGCTGTGGTTTAGTCATTAAACTAACAATTACCATCACAACTAACGAAACTAAAGCACTACTTGCGTAAATAGCTTCCCAAGCACCACTAACAAGACCAGTAAATAAATTTAGTTCTAAGCCCCATATTAAGCCAGCACTTACAAGGCTACCGATTACCATTCCAGCCAAAGCACCTTCTTTTGTAGCTCTTTTCCAAACCAAGCCCAATACTAATGGTATAAATACGCCAGACGTGTAAACATCGTACGAATAAACCATTAAAGTAAGTATACTATCGAAATTTAAAGATATAACTAAAGCAAAAATACCAACTATTATGGTACTCCATATTGATAAGTTTAATATCTTCTTATCGCTTACATTTGGATTATTTGTTTGATAGAAGTCTTTTACAATGTGTGATGTTGAAGCAGTCAATAATGAATCTGATGTACTCATTACGGCCGCCAATATTGCAGCTAAAAACAAAGCACCTACGCCACTACCGAATACTGTAATCATAAGTTCTGGAACAGCTGTTCTCGGGCTTGCAATTATTGCAGCAGGGTCATTTGATAAAACTAAAGCAGCCATACCCGCTAATGCCGGTAAGAATGATAATATCATCAATAATATACCTGAAATTATGGCACCTTTTTTAGCTACGTTTTCATTTTTAGATGCAAATAATCTCTGGTAAAAATCTTGTCCTATCAATGTATACATTGTAGTACCTGCTAAAATAAGCGCAATAGTTCCGATTCCCGCTGAACCAAAGTTAAAATACTGGTCCGCAGGTATTGGTAAAACATTAGTTTTTTGTAATGCTTGTAAACCGGTAGAAATTCCACTCATACCCCCAACTTTCATAAAAGCTAAAGCTGTAGCTAAAATAACACCAACGCTACCGATAATGACTTGTATGAAGTCAGTTAATGCAACAGCCCATAAACCAGAAGCTGCCGTATATGCAATGAATATAAATGTTGAGATTATTGCGCCCAAAAGTGGGTCAATACCAAGAACTTGGAAAACTGACGAAGCACCATTTATTAAAGCTCCAATAATACCTATTAAAGCCGTTAACGATAAAAATGCAGATAAATATCTTATATTTCTGGAATTATATCTCATTTCTAAAACTTCAGGAACTGTAAACAATGCTAAAGCTCTCATCGGTTTCGCAAGGAATAACCCCAATAACAAGAGACCTAAACCGCAAGCAAAACCATACCAAACGCCACCTAAACCAGATAATACACCGTGTTCAGCACCGCCCAATATAAAGCCCCCTCCGTAATGTGTAGCTGCTAAAGTAGCAGTTGTTAAAAATATCCCTAAATTACGACCCGCTAATAAGAAATCGGTCGAATTCTTGATAAATCTTTTTGCGTATAAACTTACAAACAACATTAACAATAAATAGCCGGATATCGTAATCCAGATTATTAAATTATCCATTAAAACACCTCAAACGGTAAAATATAGATTTTTAAATATTTAAAAAAATTAGTATCTCTATTATTACTCATAATTTAAGTAATTATTTCTATTATTTTTATTATTTCTATTATTTTTATTATTTTTATTATATTATTTCTATTTAGATATTTATGTTTCAAAAGTAATGAACAAGGCTTAATTAAGTTATTGACTTATTTTAGCCCCGTTAATCAATTCATTACTTATGGTGGTGTATACATATTGCACAATAAAGGATTACAAGTATTTAGTGTTATTAAATTTAATTTATGATTATTATATGTAAGTTATATGTAAATTCGTTTAACAAATAATTATTTAATTACAATACTTGCATAAATTCTTATTATGCAAATCATTATTATGTTAAAAGTATTATAAAAATCAATCTATTAGTTTTTTGATATTGTTATTAAATTTATTGATAATAGTGGCAATATATCGATAAAATACTATATACATACAAATATGCTTATATTACAATATATTAAGTATATTGATTATTTTAATTATTTTAATTATTTTAATTATTTTAATTCAAATAGCAACTTTAATATAAAATATATCGTATAATTTTATTAATATTCAATTTTTAAAAATTTTTAGAACATTATTTTAATCTTATCATTTTTAATATGTATGGCGGGGATATTATGAATTTACTAAAAGCTTATTTAAACTACCCAGTTTTAAATAAAATACTTATTGGGCTGATTTTAGGTTCAATTGTGGGCATTATGTTTGGAGAATCGATAATATTCTTAAAACCGTTGGGTGATTTATTTATAAGACTGTTGAAGATGTTGGTTATTCCAATAATATTGTCTACGATTATTGTAGGTTCTGCAAGCATTAGTCCTGCAAGATTGGAAAGAGTGGGCTTAAAAATAGTATTGTTTTATATGTTAACGTCAGCTTTTGCTGTAATAGTCGGTTTATCTCTTGGAAATATATTTAAACCAGGTATGGGTTTACAATTAGTTTCTAATACTGCTGAAATTACTGTTAATCAAGCACCTTCGTTAATAGACACCTTTTTAAACATTGTACCTACAAATCCATTTACGGCTATTGCGTCAGGTCAAGTATTGCCTACAATATTCTTTGCAGTGATATTAGGTATAGCTTTAAGTTATCTTATAGATAATGAAAATGAGAGGATATCCAGCTCTGCAAAGACTTTTTATAAAATTTTTGAAGCTTTAGCTGAAGCAATGTACTTAATAGTTAAGGGCGTAATGCAGTATGCACCGATTGGCGTATTCGCACTTATGGCTTACGTAATGGGGACACAAGGAACTACAGCGATTTATTCACTATTTGGAATTACTTCAATTATGTTTGTAGGTTATGCAATACAGATATTAATTGTTTATGGCATAATCCTCAGAATCTTTAAATTTAATCCATTAAAGTTTTTTAATAAGGTAAAAGACGTTATTATAACCTCATTCGTGACAAGAAGTTCAAGTGGCACCTTGCCGATTACTATGGAAGTTGCAGATGAAAATTTAGGGATTTCCAAATCGATTTATTCATTTACTTTACCTCTGGGTACTACATTAAATATGGACGGTACGGCGATATATCAAGGTATAGCCGTATTTTTCATTGCAAATGCAATTGGTGTGCCATTAGGGCTTGAACAACAAATGATAATCGTTTTAACTGCTTTACTTGCATCAATAGGGGCTGCGGGTGTCCCTGGTGCAGGACCTATAATGTTAGCAATGGTTCTTGCAAGTATCGGTATATCCTTGGAGAATCCTTCTGTAGCCGCTGCATATGCTATGATATTGGGTGTAGATGCTATATTGGATATGGGTAGGACATTAGTTAACGTAATGGGTGATACTGTGGGTACGACAGTTGTAGCAAAGTCTGAGCATGAAATAGATACTACAAAATGGGAATAAAAAATAACGAATAAAAATCTATACTATTCCATACTAATTTATAATAATTGCAATACTTTATGATAATCTATAAATATATATTATTCATATTTTATTTTTTAATACTTTAAATTTAACAAAACTTGGGATATTTATGATAAAATCTAATTTAAACGAATTTAAAGAAAAATTTACGGCGAAATTATCCATAAAAGAAACAAATATTCTTTTAAAATTTAAAAATGGTAATGTAAATAATAAAATTAACAATAAAAATAATCAATTTGTGAAAATTGCAAAAGATACAATTATTAAAAATAGGTCAATTCTCGAAAATTATATCTTAAAAAACCCCCTATTTTTAACCTCTTACGAACCTTTAAATTTAAATCAAATGGATAATTCTATTTTCAACATTAAAAGGAATGAGGATGAAATTCCAAATATAATAACTAATATGATAGAAGCGGGAAAAAACGCAAATGTAGGGCCGATGGCAAGCGTTGCAGGTACTTTTAGTCAGTTAGTGGTGGAAGAATTGATAAAAAATGATTGTATAAACCCCGTGGCTGAAAATGGGGGCGATATTTACTTAAAGCAAAATGGAAAACCCTGTGATAATGAAGATACGGTAATTGGACTTTATGCGGGAAAATCGAATATAAGCGGACATCTGGGTTTTAAATTAAAAAAAGAAACTTTAAAAAAGGGATATGGTGTTTGTACATCTTCGGGAACTGTTGGACATTCTGTTAGTTTGGGAAATGCTGACGCAGTCGTGGTTTTTGCAAGAAATGCGTACATAGCCGACGCAGCAGCTACAAGTATAGGTAATTACGCTAAAGGAACGCCCGAAGAAGCCATTTCAAAGTGTTTGGAGCGAGCAGACGAAATTGATAAAATTGATGGCGTTTTTATTGCAATGGGTGAAAATGTTGGCATACGTGGAAAATTGCCTAAATTAGTCAGTACTGATAAAAAAGAAACATATAATACTACATTTGAGTTAATTTAATTTAAATATGTGATACAACAATATTTATCCGTTTAAATTTAATCAAAACATTTATTATCTAATAAATCTAATAAATAATTATAATATACTTATATCGAATTGTAATGATAAAATAGTAAAAATAAGATATATAAATTAAAAATAAATTAAAAATAACAATACTACTAAAATAATTAAGAACTAATGTGGTGTAAAAATGAAGGTTAACGAAGTAATGAACCCCGAAATATACAAAGTAAGTCCGGAAGAAAGTCTATATAGTGCATTCAAGAAATTACACGAAAAAGGCGTTAGAAGAGTTTTTATCGAAGAAGACACTAAAATCGTAGGTGTAGTCAGCTATAGGGATTTAGTAAACGTTTTTGTAAATAAAGGTATCTTTGAGTTATTTGACACAAAAATAAAAGACTTTGCAATAAAGGATATCTTAAAAATAAACAAAAATGAGAGTGTAGCACACGCAGCTCAAATTATGTTGCACGCAGATATTACCGGTTTATTGGTAATTGACGAATATGAAAACCCAGTGGGCGTAGTTTCTCAAACTGATGTATTAAGAGTATTAGTCAGAGAATTTGAGCAAAAATAACCTAATAATTTACATATAAATATTATAAAGTTTATTATCTTTTTTAAACCCGGGGGCTAACATTTAATAAAATTTACGCAAAAATTTAAAAATTTAAAAATAATATAATACTATTAAAATTATGGAAGTGCAAATATGTTTGAATCTCTTGCAGAAATTGCAGAGCAGATGGTTTTAGATTATGGGTATATGGGCTTATTTTTAATTTCTTTTACTGAATCGTTTATTCAACCCATAATACCAGACATTTTTTTGGCAAGTAATACCATTTTTGGTTTAAACTTAACGATTAGTGTTTTAGTGGCAATAACGGGCTCAGTATTGGGTGGCTATGTGGGCTATATGTTGGGTGAAAAATTAGGCGAAGATGCCTTTTTAAAACTTTTTGGTGAAAAAAATTACAAGAGAGGAGAAGCATTATTTAAAAAATATGGTGTTTGGGGGGTTGTAATCGCAGGATTTACCCCAGTCCCGTATAAAGTAGTCGCTTGGTTGGCAGGTATATTCGAAATGCCAATTAAACCTTTCTTAATAGCCACTTTTGTGGGTAAATTACCAAGATATATTATAGTAGCTTATTTTGGTATGGAATTTGGAAAAATATTCGGATTATAAAAAGAATAATAAAATAAAAAGAATAATAAAATAAAAAGAATAATAAAATAAAAAGAATAATAAAATAAAAAGAATAATAAAATAAAAAGAATAATAAAATAAAAAGAATAATAAAATAAAAATAATAAAAGAATAAACTAATAATAAAGAGTAATAACTTAATAATAGATGATAATATGATTAACCCGTTCGTTTTATTAGTGGCAGACTTACTTGACCGTACTTTTGGGGAATTGCCAGAAAATATGCACCCTGTTGTTATGATTGGAAATATCATATATAAAATTCAGAAAATAATCCCCTCTTCCAATTCTAAAAATCCAAAAATGGATTTAATAAAAGGAATAATATTAAATTTATCTGTAATTTTTATATTGTTGATTATTGTTTCAATTGTTGATTATTTATTAAACTTTTTGCCAAGTTTTTTAAAATTAGTGGGTCAATCCATAGTTATTTCAACAGTAATCGGTCATAAGTCTTTAATTGAGTTTTCAAAATCCCCTCTTGAATATTTAAAAAACAATGACTTTGAAAATGCGAGAAAGTCCGTACAACATATTGTAAGCAGAAAAACAGCTGAATTAGATGAAAGTCATATTATATCTGCAGGAATTGAAAGTGCTTCCGAAAATATCACGGATAGTATAATAGCGCCCTTATTTTACACCATATTTTTTGGAATATATGGGGCTGTAATATACAGGGCGATAAATACAATGGATGCGATGTTGGGCTATAAAAATGAAAAATACAATTATTATGGTAGATTTTCCGCATATTTAGATGATATTGCTAATTTTATACCTTCAAGAATTGCAGGATTGATATTAGCAATTTCAGCACCATTTTATGGTGGTAGCATACTTAAAGGGTTAAAAGGATACTTTTATCAGGGAAATAAAACACCTTCGCCTAATTCTGGTTATACTATGGCAGTATTGGCAAATTCGTTAGATATGCAGTTGGAAAAAATAGGTTATTATAAACTTGGACAGGGCGAAATAACGTTAAAAAAAGGTTATCAATCTTTAAAAGCTATTGATTGCACGACTTTTGGATTTTTAATAATTTATGGGTTAATTTATGGTATTTTATTTATGAAGTAAATTATAATTTATAATTAAGTTATAAGTTATGACAAATAAAAATAATAAAAATAATAAAAATAATAAAAATAATAAAAATAATAAATTCATAAATTTACCAAAATTTTAATTTCGAAAGAATCCCCTTTTTTTCCGTTTCTTCTTTTATTTCTTTATTTTCTTTATTTTCTTTATTATCGCCAGTTTTTGAACGCATTTTTTTAGTACCTTCCATATATTCATCCATTGAAACTTTTAACACGTGCGTACCATAACAGGGTTTTGTGAATGGAAATAATACATTATCTTCATTAAAACCCATATATATTGGCGGAACGCCTATAATCATTATTCCATCTAATATTTCATCGCCCGGGCTTATTTCGACAATTGATTTACTGTTTTTTTGAATGTAATCATTGCATTCTTTAAATGAGCCTTTTAAAAGTATTTCGTATCTATATTGGTCAATACACGATGCCATATAATCCCCTAATTTTAGTTTATGGTTATTTTTATTATTTTGTTAATATATAAATTCTTTTAATTTTTGTAATTTAAAACTTAAAATTAAAACTAATAGTTCAATTATGTGTATAATTAAAATTAAAAAAAGTGGTAGTATATTAATAAGTGATAAATTAGTAATAAATTAGTAATAATTTAATAATAATTTAATAATAACGCAATAATCTATTTTATTTTTATTTTTATTTTTAATTTATTATTTAAATTAGAAGTCTTCACATAATTTTGAGAAGTATTCGTACGGGTGGTCGCAAGAAGGACATTCTTCCGGTGGCGTTAATCCTTCGTGCAAGTATCCGCATTTTTTACAAGCCCAAATAGTTTTTTCATCTCTTTTGAATACTTTTGCATTGTTTATAAGATTTAAAAGTTTTGTATACATTTCTTCGTGATGTTTTTCAGCAATTATGATTGCTCTCATTCTGTCTGCAATTTCTGGATAACCTTCTTCGTCCGCAATCTTGGCAATTTTTGGATATAATTCGCTGTTTTCAAAGTGTTCGCCGTGTATTGATGCAGTCAGGTTTTCAACTGTAGTCCCAAAAGTAGTAGGTATTCCAACTTCTTCAGAGAGTTCCAAATAGGTTTCATCAGGTTTTTTCAACCCATTAATCATTTTATACATCCATTTAGCATGTTGTAATTCTTGTTCGGCAGTTTTTAAAAATAAATCTCCTATCTGTTGATAGCCTTCTTTAACGGCAATTTTGGCATAAAACGTATATCTATTTCTTGCTTGGCATTCGCCTGCATAAGCCATCGCCAAATACTTTATAATTTCCATAATTCACCCCTTGTATTAGATTATGTATTTTTAAAGTAATTTAGGTTATTTAATATTCATATATAATTTTGTAATTTTTAATACATATATCTTTTCAAATAATTCAAAACTTAAAACATATATTACCTATTAATTTAATAATTATATAGGGGCAAATATTAATTTTATCGTATTTATGACATTATTATGTATAAATTAATTTTAATTTATCATTAATTTATTATTGGGGGTTAAATTATTATTTTTTAGTATTTTGGGGGTATATCTATGAATTTAAAATTTTTAACTTCATCACTCATCGGGGTATTCTTAATATTTTTGACAATAAATTTTTTAGCGGCTGAACCAAATCAACCAAATCAACCAATATCTGGTTTTGAATCCAAAGCTTCGGAAAACAGCAATTTATCAAATATATCGAATATATCGAATATATCAAATATATCTACTTTAAACAGTTCATACAGTTCTTATTACTTATATAATTCGGATAATTCTCGTAATTACTATAATTACTATAATTACTATAATTCATCTAATTTAACGGATTTAGTTGCACATCAGATAACTAAATCAGAATATCTAAATGCTACAGTTTTTGACCCAAATATGCAAATTTTGGAAGATGCAAATTTTGAAGGGTTGTATAACTTTACATCAATACGTGGTTATTTATCTCAAAAGCCATATTATGAGTCGAATTACACTTTTAATTATTATATCACTGGGTTTTATAATTTAAATGGATATGGTGAATCATCTTTTAAAGAAAAATTGCTTGATTTTTCAATAATATCATATATGTTTAATACAAATTATGATTCAGAAAGTTTTATAAAAGGTTTAAGGTTCCAGTACGATTTAAGACCCAATAAACCTATAGATTATATTAAAGTCGATGAAAATCAATCTAATCTATCTAATGAGTTAAATGAATCTAATGGGCCAAACTTGTATATTTTTAGTATTAATTATAATAATGCTACTAATAAAACTAATAACATTAATGTTAATAATCTCAATTCTAATGCCAATATCACTAAAACATCTAAAAATTTAGGGGTTGTAGCTTCCACAGATACTAATAATTTAACGTTATTTAAGAGTGGAGAATACTCTATAATAAATGTATCGGGTTATTGTGGCAAATTAAATGAGTCAAGAATCCCAGAATCGCTAACTTTGAACTTAAAATCAAATATATTAACAAATGATGATAATTTATCAATATATGGCAAAACTACAGGAAATCCAGAAAGTTTATATGTAAATATTTCAAATCAACACGTATTACGGGAAGTTTACTATAAAATACCAGTTTTGAATAACAATTACGATGTAGATTTAGCAATTAATACGTTGCCTTTGGGGGACTATATTTTAACTGCGAGATTACCGCTTGGAATTTATAAACTCTCAAAGTTTAAAATAGTTGATAAATTTAATTATTATAGTTATGGAAATAATATTAATAATGATTTATATTCAAATTCTAAAAACACAAATAGCGAATCAGAAATATATAATAGTTCATTAGGCGAATATTACGAGCCAGATTATGAAAATTTAGTGTATAACCCATCAATACATTATTTAAAGAATTATACGTGGGAATATAATTCAAAAACACATACTATCGAGATAATAATTCCAAAATTAATGTATGAATATTATAAAAATAAACCTCACGATAAAGAATATAATTATGCACAATATGCTCTATCCGATAACGATAGAGAATTTGTAAAATATCTATCAAATAAATTTAATGATATAATCGTTAAAAACAATTATTCTGAATATGATTCCGTGCTTTTAGTGAGCACATTTGTTCAATCTTTAGAGTATACCTCTGATAACATTACAACAGGCTACGATGAATACCCAAGATATCCTGTAGAAACGTTAATCGATGAAGGGGGTGATTGTGAAGATACTTCAATAATTATATCTGCCATATTAAACGAGCTGGGCTATGATGTAATGGTAATAGAATTTAGCGATCATATGGGTGTGGCGATAAAATGCAATGGTATGTACACAGGTAGTTACTACAATTATAAGAATACTCGATATTATTACGTAGAAACTACCGGCGAAGATTGGAATATAGGAGACTTACCGAGTAAATATATGTATGAAGAGGCCCAAGTAATTCCATTGGTGCAAATTCCACGTATGGATTTTGATTTCTATGCAAACCTTACAAAAACGGATAATTTATACGTTTACTACAATTTGGTATGCGACGTTGAGAATGTAGGTTCTGGTACTGCAAAATATCCTGAAATGTATATTATGATATTCGATAAAAATAATAACCTTTTAGAGGATTACCATTTGCTTTTAAATGAGGAATACCCTGAAGGTAGCAAAGGTTATGCCGTATTGAATATAAGAGTTCCAAAATATAATTACGCATATTTAAAGTGCATTTTATACGGTGATAATTTTGAACCTGTAATATTATATTCGAATGAATTTAAAACTTAAAATAAAATAATAAAATAATAAAATAACTATTTTTAAACTATTTTTTAATTTTTAAACGATATGTTGTAAAATAATAAATATTGTATATGATATACTCGTTTAAACATTATAAATTTGATTTTGATTTAAAATAAAAAAAATAAAAAAAAGTTGTTGTTGTTGTTTGACAAGTAGTATTAAATTAAAAAAATTTAATACAATTTATTACTTTGTCATATATTGTTTATATATTTTATTATTGGGCATATTTATAGGCAATTTATAGTTAATTTATAAATAATATATGATGATTTGACACCATTATTATTCATTATTTAGTATTATTATTATTGTCATATTTAGTTATTTATTAATTATTTTCTACTTTGGATTTCTTTTTTGGCCTGTATACTTTTAAATAGTACACACCACCTGCCAGAACTATTATAACACCTAAAATTGGTAGCAAATAAGAACCGGCAGGCCTTTCAACGTGTACTTTAAGCGTTTTTTGACTTACGTATACATCTTCATCTCCTTTTTCGTGGTCTCCCACGGAACGAATTTCTAAGTTGATTAAATAATCTTTAACAGCTGCGTCAGCTTCTGTTTCAATTACTAATCTACCTGTACCGTTTTCGAAGATTTCTAATGTACCAATGTCATCAGTTTTTTCAGTGTAATCGAAAGGTTGAGCTGAATTCTTTATGGCAGTTATTTTAACTTTTTCAGCTTTTTCAGTACCTACGTTTTCCACTGTAACCATAATTTCAGTTTGTCTACCTGCGTAAAGCGTGTAGTCGTTATTTACAAGTTCAATTTCTGGTTTTGTTTTTACAAGTACGCTAATGTTCTCATTTTCAGTATGTTCTTTATTGTATGCGTCTAAATACGTAATTTCAAGAGGTATATCGTATTTTTGAGCACTTGCGTATTTGTCTAAATCAACGTAGAATATTGCGGTTTTTGTGTCTCCGCTGATTAATGTACCGATATTTTTAAAGTTTACATTACTACCACTGTCGCTAAATGGTTCTGAAGTTTTTAAGTTCAAATCAATGTTTTTAGCTTCACCGTGGCCGTTGTTTGTAATATCTACACTTATTTTAATGTAGTTTGTTCCTGGTTTTATTTCAGCTGGTTCTGTAATTACATTAGAGATACCTAAATTAACATCTCCTTCTACAATTACTCCAAATTCAATAGTTTCGTTTTGTACTGTACCGTCTTCATCAGTCCATTTTAAAAGCACTGGTACAATATAAGAGCCTTCTGTAGTTTCTGAGTCAGCGTGTAAATTTAAAACTACTTCTTCGCTACTTAAAGGGTTTAATTCCTTAATGGTATATTTTACTCCACCCACGGGGTTTATGTATGTTGAACTACCTACTATAACGTTAATATCTTTTGCAATCCCTGTACCAACGTTTTTAATAATAATTGGGTAATCCATATTTGAAGCAGGGATTAGTTGAACGTCCTCGGAGGTTAATTCGAAGTCTGCTTCTCCTTTTACAGGTAAATAGTATGTTTTATCCCTTGTTTCATGTCTTGGAGATTTGTCATTATTGTCTTCATAAACGTCGTATGTGATTTTTACGTAAATTTTAAAGTCATTAGTTTCGGCGTTTTTGTCAATATTTACCTTAAAGTGGGCTAAATCTGACTCTCCTTTATTTAAATTAGATATTGTGTAAATTCCCTTTGCAGGGTTAGTTTGTTTTATCTCTATTGGGTATCCGTCTTCCAACTCTACGACTAAATTTTTAATTATTCTGTCGTTTCCTTCGTCGTTTGTAACCTTAATCCAAATATCCACATCATCCCCTGGTTTTATTACAGAGGGACTGTATTGTGGGTCATCTATTTGGATTGCATTTACTCCCGAAATAGCAGTTAATGTAAGTATTAATCCCAAAAGTGATAATTTAAGAATTTTAGCATTCATAAATTCACCTATTTTAGAGTAATTATATACATTTTTGGTATTATTTTTTAATTATTTTTAATTATTTTTAATTTTTATGTAATATTCTTATTTTACGTATTATAATTTATTTTTCAAAAATTTAAATCCATTTATTATTTTTGGTGTATGTTTCTCATCTATCACAATCAACGCTGGCAATAATATGATTACTGCAACCATGCTGAATGCAATACCTAACGCACAAGTAGTTCCCATGTTAGCCATCATTGGTAATGGGGCGATTGTAAGAGCTCCAAAACCTGCAACAGTTGTAGCTGTAGTTACCATCACTGCGCTACCTGTCGAAACAACTGCTGTTTCAATAGCTTTATCAAGTGAATGACCAAGTTTTCTTTCTTCTTTATATCTGTGGTAAAGGTGTATACCGTAGTCAATACCCAAACCAAGCAATAAGGATGAAACCAATGAACTCGCAGTATCTCTTGGTATGTCTAAAATACCCATTGAACCTTGTGACCATATCACCGCTACAACAACCGGTATAAGTGGCAACACAGATTTTATCGGGCTTTTGAAGTATAGCAATAAGATAAGGAAGATTACAACCATTGCGAATATTGTTGTAGTAACCATTCCCTCATTCATTAAATCAGTCATAGTTTGGCTGATTGCCGGAGAACCTGTAACAACTGCCGTAGTTCCTGCAGGTAATGGGGCTTCCTTAACCCTATCCATCAAGTCTTTTGCAAGTTCTTTCTGTCTTGTTGAATCTGCATTTGTATTTGCAGAAATTAATATCATAGTGTAGTCATTACCAAATATTTTTGATTTACTATCTTCAGGCAATCCTGAAAATATAGTTTTAACCGTTTGAATATCATTCGGTACTATCCCACCATTTTGCTCAACAATTACATCAGAAGTTGCAGAAACTCTTGTAATGGAATCCATCGTTTCTATGTCTTGTTTTATATAATCGACAGCCTTTAAAACTTCGGGGTCTCTAATATCATTTACCCGATTTGAGTTATCCGATGGCGTTAACTTAATTGCAACGTTTATGACGCTGCTACCGCCGAATTTATCCCTTACGTCATCTAATGCTTGTATAACGGGGTTATCATCAGGTAACATCGATTCATAGCCTGTTTCAGTTTTTACAGTGCCCGCCATAACGGCCATAAAAACTGTAATAAGCATCACAATAGCAACAACCAAGAACGGCCTTCTCTCAGAAATATGAGCTATCTTGCTAAGTGCTTTTTCTATCATTTAATCACCAATATCAACTTTGATATTGTAATACCTACCAGTAGGTATGTGTATAATCTACTATATAAACCTACCTACCTACCTTCCGGTATGTAGCATAAGTTGAATTATTTCAGTATGTTTTAAATTTATTTTATTTATCTTTATCCATTATTGTAATTTAATAATGGATAACTTGAATTAATTAAATTCTATAAAAATAGTATTTTATTTTTAATATACTTCTCTTAATATAATAATATAATATAATATAATATAATATAATATAATAATATAAAATAATAATAATAATAATAATAAACGAATAATGATAAAAAATAACAATAAGAATAATTAATAAAGTTGTGGGAATTTAATAACTTTATAAATTTATAAGTCATCTAACTATTATATATTATTCATTTTTTATGGAATCCCAAAGTTCTTGAGATAATTCCTTTTTTAATTCTGATTTATATTTTTCAAAATGTAATTGACCAAAACAATGTTTAACGCCTATAGAAAAAGCAAATAGTTTAGCAGTTATTTTGTACGGGTTTAAATCTGGTTTAAGTTCCCCTATTTTCTGACATTCTAAAAATTTCGATACAATAATTTTTGCAAATTCTTCATTTTTTTGTTTAATTATATCTATGGATTCGGGAGTTTTTTCTAAATAATCTACAAAAAGCTTTAAATATTTATATTTCTCCCTAAATGTTTGCGGTTCTTCGTAATATCCTTCATCCATATTTAAAACTAAATCAATAACTTTTTTAAAGGACGCTTCATTTTTAATATCTTCAATCAAAGGGTCAAATAACCTTGAAAAAATATAATCTATAACTGCGTCGTGTAGTTTTTCTTTACTACTGTAATAATGATAGATTCCTCCCTTTGTAATTCCCGATGATTTGGCAATTTCGTTTAATGAAGTTCTATCATATCCTTTATTTAAAAATAATTCTGTAGCGTTTCTTAATATAGTTTCCTTTGTATCCATACTGGGTTCTTTTTCCAATGTAATATTATTCATAAATATCTACCTACCGTCCGGTATGTATCTATATGTGATTACTATTATATAATAGTTTCATATATGCACTCGGTAATTTTATTTTTATTTTTATTTTTATTTTTCAAAAAGTTAAATAATAAAAGAATAACGTTTAATTTTTTATATTACTTTTTTACATTATTATCTTTCAATTAAATTTTTTTCGTTTTTCATTTTAATTTTCATTTTAAATATACAATACCCTTATAAATTTATTAAAATTGAATAATGCCAAAAGTTTTTGCAACAATGTATACAATGAATAATATATAAACGAAAAACATTAGATAAGCGTCTTTTTTCGATACATTATTTTTTAACAATAAACTCGATGTGGTAATCATTGACAATACGACGAAAGCTAAAACACCTAAGCTTTCAGATGGGTCAACTGGCAATACTACGCCTGCAATTATCATGGGTACGCCCAAGCAAATGCAGATATCAAATATATTAGAACCTATCGCATTAGCAATTGCACCGTCGGCATCTCCACGTTTCGCAGAGTTAACTGATAATATGGTATCAGGTATTGATGTACAGGCAGCTACTATGATTACTGACGTAATAAATACCGGAATATTCAATATATTTGATAATGTAATCGCAGCTTGCACTAATCCGTCAATTGAGAACCAAATTATAAATATTCCTGCAGTTATCCAGAACATAATTTCGGAATAAGTCATATCTTCTTCGAATTCACATTCTTCATCGCAGTATCCAACAGTTTCTTTTAACGATTTTATATTCTTTTTATGGGATTTATATTGTGAGTATAGTATGCATACATATGCAAAATAGATTGCAAGCAATACGTATCCTGAAAATTGGGTATATTGTCCTTGTAATGTGAAGTATATTAAAGCTCCGATAGAGAGGATATAAAATAAGGTATCCCGTATTATGGTTTTTTTATCAACACTAATTGTATTATTTTCACTATTTTCACTATTTTCACTATTTTTATTGTTTTTGCTGGTTTTAACAGCTTTATAGAAAAATATTGAAAACATCGGGATGATTAAAATGTTAAAAATGGCAGAACCTGACACTGTTGACAAACCAACATCTGAAAATTGGTTGTATACTAAAACAGCTACTAAAGCAGTTACTAATTCGGGAAATGACGAGCTTACGGCATCGAAAGTTGCACCTCTAACAGAATCGGGGATATGTAGTTTAACACCGAGTGTATGCAAACTGTCGCCGAGTTTTGAGGAACCCCAGTTTATTACAAGGGTTAAAACAACTAATGCCATAAAAGAAGATGGTAAATCGGTAATTATATTTTCAAACATTTAATCCTCTCGCATAATTATATGATTAATATGATTATTTTGTTATAAATTTTAAATTATTCTATATTTTAAATTATTCTATGCTGTTATATACTATTTTGAATTAGTAAATTATATACTAAAAATTATAGTATTAAAACATTATTCCTATTAATATATTTATCAATAAAATTAAATATATATTGTTTTTATTATATGCGAATATCAATTAAATTTGATTAAATTTGCCATTAAAAAATTAAAAAAAGTAATTTATGAACTATATTTAATTTAATTTATTGTTTTATTCAAGTTATCTACTTATTTGCTGATAACTCTTGTAATTTTGTATCTACCCATAGCTTCGAAGTATTCTACTTCCACACCGCTTTCAATACCTGGAACATCTGAAGGCATATCTAATTCTAATGTTTCGTATGTTTCTAAGTCCATTAATTGAACTTGGTCTTCTCCAACGATTGCTAAAATTTGTCCTTTTCTTTTGTCAATAAGTGGAACGTCGATTCTTGAGCTTGCAGGTCCAACGTGTTCTTTTTTAGTAGCTTCAAAGATGCCCATAGCAGTTAATCTTACTTTTGCACCACCGTGTTTACCAGGTTTTGAGTGTGCAGTACCTACAACTCTACATGCAATACCGTCGATAACTACGTATTGTCCTTCTTTCAATGCTCCTAATTCGCTTGGTTTTGTTCCAGCCATATTTTCACCTTATAAGTGTATTGGTTGTTTAATTAGTTGTATTTATCTGTATTTATCTGTATTTATCTGTATTATATCTACTCTATTAGATTTTAGTCTATTAGATTTTATATTGAATTTATATTCTGTTATTTTTTGATAGATGTATCTATCAGTGTTTTCTTATTATCATAAAAGAGCCAACATATCTTAAAATCTTAATTTTAGATAAGATAGTTCAAGCTATTGAAATGTAAATCATTTCAAATAATGAGTACAACGAATTGTATGCATAAAGTTCGTTGAATTTTTAAAAGCAAATATTATTAAAAGACTCTTATTTGATTAATTTTTTAACTTTTTTACTATATAATATTTTATAATATTTATACATAACTATCTTGATTTAATTTTTATATTTAATTTTCCTTAAGGTCGTAAAATAAGTATTAACAATATAATATCAAAAATATGTTTAAATTGTACGGGTACGCAATAGTGAAGTAATTAAAATAGTTAATAAATAGTTATAAGCTGTTATTAGTATCTATAAGTAGCTATATGTTTTTAAGGTATTTAGAAATAAGTTAAAGATAGCTTACGGAAATAGTACATTTTCCACTTTCACATAATTCTTTGAAATTTTCAAAGTTATCGTTTGTGAATTCTTTTATTTTGTTGATTTTACATACAATTTTTATTAAGAAATTGCTTATGTACTCATATATTGGAAATTTGTGATTTTGAGGAGTATTATCAACAAAATTTCCAGATATTCTATAATAGTTATTTTCTTCAGTTCTTACATATGTTAAAATTTTAGATGTATAACTATTACATTCCATTATATTTTCAAAAGTTTCTAAACAATAAATTACATAAGGGTTATTTTTTGAAACTTTAATTTCTGAAATATGTCCTTTATATAACAATGATAAGTCTTCATATAACCTCATACATTTTGCAATATTGCTCATTAATTCGGGGAAATATTCCTTAATTTCGGGATTTCTTATTAAGCATTCTACAAACGTATCGTATCTATCTATTAAACCCAAGTAATAGTCTGTTTCTACAATATCTAATTTGTGTTGCATCCTATCCTCCTAATTATCTCTTTCGCTTCTATCGTTGTGATTAGATTCGGACACAATTATAGTCATATTTATGCCATATGCTATGTTAGGGGTGTCGGAGTAATGTTTACAAATAGTTGTATTTATATGTGGAAATCTATAATTTTCCATAAAATTTATTTTAATTTATTTTAGTTTATTTTAATTTTTTAATATTAATTAACCATTTATTTAGTTAAAATCAATTGTTGACTGTATTACTAACTAATGGATATACAAATAGTTGTATGTGCAACTATCCATATTACAAGATATCTAACTACTAATTAAATAACTTCAATTCATATATCATATTTTATAGTAAGACTGATACTACCCTGGGGGATATTCACTTAAGGGTATTTTCATATTTATATAAATATGTTGAATTGAAAGTGTAGTTATCTATCAACGTTTTTCTATATATAATTTATTGATTTGACGGATTATACCCTATCGTTTTGGTAATAACTATAATATTATCTATGTTTTTAACTATAATTGTCGATATGACGAGAATATATAATATAAATGTATATTAAACATTATTACTATATTTTATCAACAAATAAACAAAATTATAAAAATAAATAAAAAAACGAAATAAAATAAAAAGATAAATAAAATAAAAAGATAAAAAATAGTTTAAAAATATAATGTATTTAATTTGTTAATTATTTGCAAAAGCAGGATAATATGTCTTTTTCAGTAATTATTCCCACTATTTTGGTAGAATTTTCAGAATCTACAATCGGAATTGCCCCAAAATTATTATTTAATATTAAATTGACTGCATCTAAAATACTGTTTTCAGGCGTTAATGTTTTTACATTTTCATTCATAAGTTCGCTGATTCTTGTATCGGTTATTTCGTCAATATTTCCAGTTTTAAGTTTTTCAAACGCCCATTCGCTACCAATTAGTTTTATAAAATCCGTAGATGTGATTATTCCTTTTAAATTACCTTCTGAAGCTACAGGAAGTCTTCTAAATCCATTCCTTAGCATTACTTTTGCAACATCACCCAAAGTTTGACCCATAGATGCCAAAACTGGATTTTTAGTCATATAATCATTAATTTTTAAATTAACATCTAATTTATCCGCCAATTTGTCCAATAAATCCCTTTCTGTGATTACTGTTATCAATATGTCATCTTTTGAGGTGATTGGTAAACCACCATATCTTTCAACGAATAAAGAAACCAATTCTTTTGTTAAAGCTGTTTCTTTAACACATATTGGGTCTTCCGTCATTATTTCTTTGATTGGTTCATTTATCATCGCATAAAAGTTCCCATTATGCTTAGATTTGACCAAATTATATTTTGAACCGCCACCAAATAGATTAACTATATCCGTATTTGTTAATACACCTACTACCCTGTTAGTCCCTGCATCAACAATAATAGCTCTTCTCATATTCTTGTTATAAAGCATTGTTAATGCATCTATTATGGATGTTGTAGGGAATAATTTAATTATTTGTTTTTCAGGATTAATTATGGAAGTTATTTTCAAAATATCCCTCTAATCTCAATTGGTTATGCGTTAAATTATTTATTATTTATAATTATTAGTTATTATTATTATTATTATTTATCATTATTATTTATCATTTCCTTTATTTTATCGGCGTAGATTTTTTAGATTACTTTATCTGACCTATTTTAAAGTTATTCTTTCATATCTTCATTTTGATATTCTTCGTAATCTTCATAATCTTCATAATTTTCAGCGTATTTATCATATTCATTCATATCTTCTTCTTTAGACGAATATCCGCTATCCATACAGTGCCTACATATATATTTACCATTTATACAGTTTACACTATCTTGAGCACCACATATTTCACAAATTCCGTTTATTTCATCTTTTTTTACGAAATCATATTCATTTTCGTTTTCATGAATTATTGAAGCTTCTAATAGTAAATTAAATAATTCTGGTGAAACTTTTGTAATATCACTTACTGTAATAATACCAAATAATTTATCACCATCGATTACAGGTAATCTTTTAACGGTTAATTCATCCATTTTTTTAGCTGCATCCATCACGGTGGACCTTGGTGAAATAGATATTAATTTTTTAGAGCTTATTATGTCTCTAACGGTAATTTCTTTCGATTTTAAGTTTCTTGCAACTACGTTTAAAACCAAATCTTTTTCCGTGATTATTCCCACTGGTTTTTCTAAGTCGTTGAGAGCAATTAAACAACCGATTCCGTGTTCTTTTAATGTGTTTGCCACTTCGTATAATGTAGTGTCCAGTTTTACGGTTTTTACGGGAGCACTCATTGCTTCCGTGACCGAAACTTCGAGATTCATAGTATCACCGATTGGTAATTATTTATTTCTTAGAATGATACTAAATTAATAAATTAAATTATTAATAAATATTAAAATACTAAATTAAAGCTATGAATTTTTGATATATACTGTCTATAAGTATCATTTAAAGAAATAATATTAATATTAATTTAATTAATTTATGACTTTATTGTTTTATATAATTTTTTATTTAATTTTAGATATTCACATAATTATTCCTTTTTTTTAGATTAAAAGGTATTAAATCACTATTTTAATATTTTAAAAAAAGATTATGCAATTTTAAAAAATTAAATTAAAAATTCTGTTATTTGATAAGTATGAGTTATTATAAATATATAATATATGAGACGTTTTAAAAAATAAATGATAATTGGAGTTTATAATTGTTATTATTGTTATTAATTGTTATTGTATATTTTTACTTGATTTACTACTGATTACATCTATTATTACAGTTTTTTCATCGTGTTGAGGATTGAAAAACATATCAATATTCGCTAATAAGGTTATTTTATCTTTTAAGCTTTTTGATACTTTTTTAGCCATTAAAGTAGGCTCTATTGCGCAATATACATACGGTTTTTTTCCAAATTTACTTTTTTTAATTTTTTTACGAATTACGTAGTCGTTTCGATACATTTCAACTATATAGTCTCGCACTGTAGACGAATAAATATTGGTACCTTCCGCTATTTCTTCAACAGTACTTTCGGGATACATTCTCAAAAATATGTATATTTTAGCCCTAACTTCACTTGAAAACAATGAAGATATTTTTTTTAATATGTTAGGGTCGAGGTCGTCTAAACTATATACTTTGTCTATACAATCTTTGTTTGTAGTTTCAAATCTCGAACTGTAAATCTCGTTAGATATGTTTGAAGTTTTTGTTTCGTTTATATTATGTATATTTCTAAGGTCATTTTTACCGTTATTATTAGTTTCCCCAATATTTTTATTCTTAATGTTTTCATTAGTTTCATTACATTCGTTATTTTCATTTTTATTGTCAAAATTACTAAGGGGGTCGGTGCTTTTATTAAGATTAATCTCTCTGAACTCCTCTTTTGTCATTATATTCACTCCAACTTAAATAATATTATACTTTCGGTTAATTACACCCAAATATTAAATTAATTTGATACACAACTTATTTTTGATACATATTTGATACATATTTGATACATAATTATTAGGTATTTTACTATTAGTTTATATCTAATGATATAATAAGTATTCTATCCACAATATATAAATATTATGAATAAGTACCGATATATCACGTACAACGTACTTTTTTATTAATATATCGTATATAATAATATTATTTACGTTATACTTATGAGTATATCCTTACGTTTTTAGAAGTTTAATATGTTAAAAATTCCGATATTTTATATTATCACTCGAGTAAACAATTATTTTTATAAATTGCTTATCGTTGTAATATCCATATAAAAAAATACGAGTTAATAAGTCCTTTATATTAAATTAATTTAAAAATAATAAATGAAAAAATAGCAAATAGGAATGTAATAAGAATAATAAAATAATATAAAATAAAAATAGTAAAACAAAATATGTTTATTTATTTATTTATTCATCCATTTATTTCCATAATTCTAATTCTCTTCTTTTTACGCTTTGTCTATGTCTTTCGAGGAATTTATACATTTTAGCGTGAGAAGTGCCTTTTAATATCATTTCGATAGCATCTTTTGATATTTGTACTTGCTCAAACTCGCCCAATATGGAGACAGTTTTTCCATAAACTGATATGTATGTACCAGTTAATTCTTCAACATATCGACGTGATTTTCCGCCACTACCTATTATCCTACCTTTTAATCTCAATAAAGCTTTTTCTGAGTTGGCATATTCTGAAATATCAATTATTTCACACATATACGAATCTGAAAGTAATTTTAAAGCTTTTTCTGGGCTAAAACCCCTGCCAATAGCTTTAACAATATCTCTCGCTTTCCATAGTGAAAGGGCGTCAACCTGTTTATCGGTTGAGTATATTGTGATTTCCCCTTCTTCATCGATTTCTATTTCAATACCAAGTGCTTCTTCTATTTTATTTTTGGTATCGCCACTTTTTCCAATAAGAACGCCAGTTCTGTCTTTTGGAATCTTTACAACTTCTACGTTTTCGTAATCTTGCATAGTTTCACCGTGTTTAGTCCCATATATGATTTTTGCTAAAATAATGTATTAATTAATTTTAAGTTTAACTTAATTTTAAGTTTAATTTTAAATAACAATATTTAATGATTTATTAGATTCGCATTTATAATATATAATATCATAGTATATGTAATTAAGTTATTAAATAATATGTACAAATTAAATATCTATAAATCAGAATATTGGTGATTTTATGGCTGAAAATTTTTTTAATTCTTATAGGGACATACAAATAATGAATGTAGGGGCGTTAGAAAATCATAACTTTGGAAAAAACGTTAATATAAAAAAAATCGATAACCCAAACGTAGAAATCGGGGAATATACCTATTATTCGGGCTATTATCACGGTCATTCGTTTAAAGATTGTATAATGTACCTTGATGAACAGGATAAGGATAAAATTGTCGATAAATTAATAATCGGGAAGTTTTGTAGTATTGCATCAGGTGTAAAATTTATGTTGGGCGGAAACCAAGGACATTGTTATAATCACATTTCTGTGTACCCTTTGTCCATTATTTCACATACGCCTACGGATTTAGATGTTGAAACCCCCAAAGAATTTGTAAAAAAGGGAGATACTATAATAGGGAATGATGTATGGATAGGTGCCGAATCTCTCATTATGCCAGGCGTAAAAATCGGAGACGGTGCTGTAATAGGTACAAGAAGTCTTATAACTAAAGATGTGCCCCCTTACACTATTGTAGGCGGTTGTCCCGCAAAAGTCATTAAAAAGAGATTTAGCGACGAAAAAATAGAAATTTTACAAAATATCAAATGGTGGAATTGGGATGTTGAAAAAATAAGGGAATGTACCCCTATTTTAATGAGTGAGAATTTTGAAGCATTGAAAAAATTAAAAGACTTATAAATACAATGTTATATTATTAAATTAGATAATTTATTTAGGCCATATAACCTATTTAATTATTCCACTTTAGAAATAAATTTTAAAATATTATTATTATTATTATTATCCTCATTCATTAAATTTAAATCAATTAAATCCTTTTTTAAATCTTCAAAACTTGCCATTTCAAAATCAACGTATTCAAAACCTGGTGAGACTGTACAACCAACTAATGAATAATCGCCCAACGGCTCGGCAGCAAACCACGTATTTTTTGGAACCGTAATCTGGAAACTCTCGCCATTTTCAAGATTATTGCCCAATAAATATGTTAAAAGTTCCCCATTTTGAATTGTGTAAATATTTAGCGGTTTTCCAGCATAAAAGTGCCAAGTTTCATCAGATTTTATTCTGTGAAATTTCGAAACTTGCCCCTTTTCCAATAAATAATAAATTGAAGTGCAAATATATCTATATTCTAAATTTTCACCATTAGTTTTATTTTTAAAGTAGTCTGGCAAATTGCTTAGGTGTATAGTTTCTTCGGATTGATATATCCTTTTAAAATACCCTCCTTCAATATGTGGCTCTAAATCTAATTTTTTTACCCAATATTTCGAATTAATATTTTTCATTTTTTCACGTTTTAAATTTAATAATTTAATTAAATATTCTAAAAAGTTTATATAATATTATACAATAGTAAAGACATTATAATATGACATCTTATTTATGATTATCAAATAAAAAATATTATTATCAAATACAAAATGATTTATTTTAAAATAATTTCTAACTATTAAACACTAACCATTAACCATTAACGTGTAATTATTAACGTGTAATTATTAACGTGTAATTATTAACGTGTAATTATTAATAATAACGGTGATAAATTATGATTATCGAATTAAACGGAATTTACGGCGGTTTAAGATTTTCTGCAGCCCACATTGTATTTGGACACGAAAGTTGTGGTGTAATACACGGTCATTCGTACTATATAGATGTTAAATTGTCTGGGGAACAAACGGGACAATTTAACTTTGTATGTGATTTTAAAGTCATTAAAAGCATTGTAAAAGAGCTTGCAAATGAAATGGACCATAAATTATTAGTTCCTGAATACCATCCTGAGGTAAAATACGAAATAAAAGACGATTATTTATTTATGGAATATAATCACGATGGAAAACTTAAAAAATATATGTTCCCTTGCGAAGATGTGTTAATGTTGCCATTAGCTTCGACAACTGCTGAAGAAATGTCAGAATACTTCGGAGAACATATTAAAAATGGTTTGGACAAGTTAGGGCTTTTGAATAGCATAGAATGGATAGAAACAACCGTTAACGAAGGCATAGGTCAAGGTGCAAGAAGTAATCTTTTAATAAAATAATAACTTAAAATTTAAATTTAAATGATTAATACAGTACATTTAATATACTAAAATGAATATACTACAATTAATGTAAAATTAAAAATTAGTATGTAAATTTGGGGTTCAAATTCTGAATATATAACCTCTAAATTTTAAATTATTTAATTTAAAACATTTTTTTATTATTTATCAATATCGATATATCGATACAATATTAATGTTGGTGATATTATGGCTGATGAAGTCAATCTATTCGATGAGTTTAAAGAACACTCAATATCCGAATTTTTTAGAAAAAACAAGCATATGTTAGGTTATAGTGGTAAATTAAGAAGTATGACAACCATTATACACGAGTTGGTGACTAACAGTATGGATGCTTGTGAGGAAGCTGAAATATTGCCAGATATAAACGTTACAATCGAAAGATTGGGCAACGAATACTACAAACTCATTGTAGAAGATAACGGTTCGGGTATACCTCCTAAGTACGTGCCAAAAGTATTTGGTAAGATGTTAGCAGGTTCAAAATTACACAGGCAGATACAATCAAGAGGACAACAAGGTATCGGTGCAGCTGGTGTATTGTTATTTTCACAAATGACGACAGGAAAACCTTTAAAAATTACTACTTCAACCGGCGATGGCGTTATTCACGAAATGGATATACAAATGAGTATCTCCAAAAACGAAGGAGACGTACTTAGCCACAAAACACGTGAAGGAATGTACCGAGGTACTAAAGTAGAAGGCGAGTTTAAAGAAGTTACTTACAGCAGAAGAGAACAAGGACCGTTCGAATACCTTAGAAGAATTAGTTTATCAACACCTCACTCAAAAATAACCTTAAAAGACCCCGAGGAAGAAGTTTTATTCGATAGAACAGTTTTCCAAGTTCCGGAAAAACCTGAAGAAATGAAACCTCACCCACACGGTATAACAACCGATGAAATGTTGCACATTGCAAGAGAAACAGAAAGTTCAAGACTTTCAAGTATGTTAAGCTCTGAATTGTCAAGAGTGACCACTAAAAGAGTTAAAGAATTGGAAATGTACATTTTAAGGGATAAATTATTAGAGCAATATAGAGATAGCTTTTTCTGGGATACAGTTATCGAATGTTATTTAAACGCTGATTTCAAGTACTACTTTGATAAATATGGAAAATATTTTGATAAAAAGGAAATTGAAGAAGTAAACAATTTAATTTTAGGATTACCAGAAGGATTATCTGAATTAAAACAATATTACTTAAAATATATAATTACAGAATATTTATTCAATAAATTTGATGAAGACCATATTAAAGAAATTAGAAATCAATTTAAGAAGAAACCAGAGAATTTTGTGGAATATGTAAGTAAACAATATTTAAATGCTTCACAAATGGATGAATTCAGGAAAAAAGTAAGATACATTACAAAAAGACCTGAAAGTTTTGTGAATTCATTAGTTGAGTTTTCAATGGTTTCAGATGTTGAATTAGAGAAATACAAAAAAGGAATTAAAAAATTATTAAAGATTAATCCAAAAGATGTTGATTGGAAAGAAGCTGAATTGTTGGTTTCCGTTCTTCAAGATATGGACTTTATGGCACCATCTACAATAGGTTTAAGACCTATCGGTGATGAAAACATTTTAAAATCACTTGAAACACTCGAACCAGATTTCTTAAAGACTTTAACCAGAAAACCTAAGACCTATAAAGGTGGAATTCCTTTCGCAGTTGAGGTAGGTATCGCATACGGCGGTAATGCAGGTAGATTCGGAGAAAACGGTAGAAAAATGGAAATTATGCGAAACTCCAACCACGTGCCTTTATTGTTTGATACCACAGGTTGTGGTTTGACAAACGCAGTAAAAAGCGTTAATTGGAAGAGATACGGTTTAAGAAGTGATGAAGATGCACCAATTACCATATTTGTTAACTTAATTTCAACTCATATCCCATATACTTCAGCAGGTAAACAAGCGATTTCAACCGGTACTGAGGATAATGAAGAGATATTTAACGAAATAAGACAAGCTTTAATGATTTGCGGTAGAGATTTAAATAACTATATTTCAAGAATTAGAAAAGCTAAAGAAGAAGAACAGAAGAGAAAGTACGTTATGAAGTACGCAATGGTATTTGCAGAAGGTTTATCCAGTATTACGCAAAAACCAAAAGATGAAATTGAGGAAAATATTATCTATTTACTTAGATAATTTTTATTAATTTTTTTTTAATTTTTTTATAAGTTTTTAATAATTTATTTTAATAACAGTAAATACTATTTTATTAATTTTTAAAAAAAAGAAAGTAAAAAAGAAAGAATTTATTTTAATTACTCTTCTCGTATGTATTTATAGATGAAAGCACCGATTAATGCCCCTAAAATTGGACCTATTACGTATATTGGGAAGTAAACCCATAAGTCAATACCATAGAACATATCCATTAAATAAGGTCCAAAAGTCCTTGCTGGGTTAAGGGAAGCTCCTGAGATACCGCCTATCGTCGTGATAATCCCCGCAACTGCCAAACCAATTATAAGCCCTGCAAATTTATTTGGAGCTTTTTTATCGACCGCTACACCCATAATTGTTATCATCAATAAGAAAGTACCTACTATTTCAGCAAGCATAGCCTGCATATATGTAAATCCTGCAGATGGAGCTGTAGCGCCCAATCCGCCAATTGTAGCCGCTGAAGCACCGATACAACCTATCAATAGTATTGACCCGAGTGTAGCACCGATTAACTGAGCTAATATATACGGTAAGACCTCTTTTGTGTCAAATTCCTTAGTTGCCCATAAGGCAATTGTGACAGCTGGATTGATGTGTGCACCCGATACAGCGCCTACAGCGTAAATTGAGGCAGTAATTGCTAAACCAAATGCTAAACCAATTGCCAGCCATTCACCAATTCCGCCAAGTATTCCAATACCTGGCATACCTAAGCTATTTGATATTAATAGTGCCATAATTGCAGAACCCGTACCAAAAAACACTAAAAAGCAAGTTCCTATCATTTCTGCAATAGATTTTTTAACAATGCTCATAATACCCCCTCATTTGCATTTGTTATTAAAAAATCAATATATTATCAGTTATTTTTTTATAAATTTTTAATTTATTAATATATTATTTATTAATATATTAGTTATTAATATATTATTATTTCTTAATTTATTCATATATTTCTTCTGAATTGATTAATTCCTTTTATTTTATCCAAATAACTGATAAAAAATTAGAGTTGGTATGAAAATATTTAATTTATTTATTTATTTATTTATTTTTTATTGGATATTTAAACTGATTCTCTCCATTGACAGTATTCGTGTCTGAAATCTACTAAGCAAGATGAAGCACATTTTTTACATACTCTTGCAGGTGCTCCAGGGTTATTTTTGTGTAATGCGATAGCATTAGTCATCATTGTAGCAGTGACTGGTTCACTTGTTAATAAACAAGGATAGTCTGACAATCTCATTAATGATGAGAATCTAACCGTTATAGCACACGCTGGGTACGCATATCTTTGTGGATTCATTATTACTTCGTTTTCGGCAATTGGGTCTAAATCTACCGGCATATCATTAACCATAGGCATTAATTTAGTTCCAGAACCATTTTTCATTCTTCTTGCTTTGTCAAGTGTTTTCCAACCCCTGTATATCATATCCATAAAATCACAGTTGTGCAATTCTGCAGCAGCTCCTCTTTTTGGATATAACTGTACATAGTTGTGGAATCTTCTTGTAAGCAATTGTACAACTGTTGGAGCGTTAAATCCATCTAATTCCAATATATATTCAACAGCAGCCGCAGTAGAGCCAGTTGCTAAAGATAATACATCAAACTCTGATTTGTACTTATCTATGTTATTTCTTAATGTATTGTCCATTACTTTTGATGTAGCTTCTATTATGGCCATTATAACATCGTCTTTACACATATTGTATGTAGATTGTGCAATGTGGTGAGAAATATCCCCTACACAATAAGCCGGTACTGTTACAATGTTTGCATAGTTTACATCGGCGTCTATGGCTTTTTTAACTGTGCTCTCCATTTTTTTCTTATAGTCTTGCATATATTTTAATACATCAAAGCTTGTATGTCCTGCTTCTTCCATTAATTTAGCTTGAGCTTGTATTGGTGTATCATAAATCATTTTTATGGTTTTTATTTCTTCGTCGATTGCTTCTTCAAGTGTTTTTCCATCTTCTACCGCGTGGGCGAATTTATCGCCTATCCCATATGATGTATTCATACCCCAAGATTTCGATGCCAATATTGCCTGTTTGTAATGTTCTGAAATGTCTGTCTTTCTAAGTATCTGGTTTACGATATTGCTCGTGCTACCCGGTATAAGTGCAAAGTCAACTACACAGGTTGGACCGTAAAATCCGCCGTATCTTCGGACTACTTCTTTACCAATAAGTGCACTGTTCTTTTCAACTGAATCTATGAATTTTTCAACCGCTTCTCTAAATTTAGGGTCTTCATTATAGAGTATTTCCAATATTGCTGGAGTTTGGTAATGTTCTACGAATGGGTCGTCTTCTGGACGTACCGTATCGGTTAAATCGCACAACGTATCGTAATGGATTTTAACTGAATTTTTATGTAAATCAAATACCTCACTACATTGGTCGCCGATTGCTTCCATTTTTTGAACTGCATCAACATATGGTTTACCATCTGTTAATTTGTATTTAGTACCCCTCTTGGCTTTGATAACCTCAACATCAGCCCATTGTGCTGCCATTGCTTCATTTATCATTTTTTCATACAGTTCTTTCATATTAGCACCCCCTCAGATATCATATAACTGTATAATATATAATATGTTTTTTATCATATTATATACTTTTCATAAAATCTAAACCTGTAACTTATATATATGACCTTTAAGGGAGGGCATATTGTCGTATTGATAAATTTTAAATGCAATACTATTTTATATAGTCCGGTATCTAAATATATAAACTTGTGAGATGTATAATTATTGGGACTCAAAATTAAATTATATAAAAAATAAATTATATAAAAAATAAATTGCGTAAAAATTTACTAAATAACCTTTAAACTCTAAAAAACAAAATTAAGAAATAATATATAATAAAAGAAATAATTAGTATATGATTAGTATATAAAATACTTATAAATTTTATCATACTATAAAACACTAATACATGGTGAAAATTTGATTGCAACAATAATTACAAATAAAGGTACAATGAAAGCAGAGTTATTTGAAAAAGAAGCTCCTATAACGGTAGAAAACTTTAAAAAATATGCTGAAGAAGGTTTTTACAATAATACTATTTTTCACAGGGTTATAAACGGATTTATGGTTCAAGGTGGCGGTTTCACAACAGACGGAGTTCAAAAAGAAACCCACGCTCCAATTAAAAACGAAGCTAAAAACGGTTTGTCAAATAAAAGGGGAACCTTAGCAATGGCAAGAACAAACGTTGTAGACTCAGCTACAAGCCAATTCTTTATAAATCACATCGATAACGCATTTTTAAACTACCAAAATGATATGAACTACGGTTATGCAGTATTTGGGGAATTAAAAGAAGGTTTTGAAGTTTTAGACGAAATAGCTAAAGTTAAAACTGGGAATAAAAGTTATTTCCAAGACTGGCCTGTAGAAGATGTAATAATTGAAAAAATAATAATTGAATAATTAATGATTAATTAATCATTATTTGATTAAATTATTTTAATATTTTAATATTAATATTTTAATATTTTATTCTTTTTTGTCAATTTGATTTTAATTAGCAGTCTAATTCTAATTTTATAGGGCAATGGTCAGAACCATAAATTTTATCCAATATTACAGACTTTTTTACATAATTTACAATAGAATTAGAAGTGCAAAAGTAATCAATACGCCAACCGATATTTTTAGCTCGTGCATTGTGCATATATGACCACCAAGTGTAATTATCCGATTCTTTGTTGAATAATCTAAAAGTATCCACGAAATTGTTTTCAACGTATTTGTCAAAGCCCATACGTTCCTCTTCCGTAAAACCGGCGTGTTTTTTGTTCGTTTTAGGATTTTTTAAGTCAATTTCTTTATGGGCTACGTTTAAATCCCCGCAAAAAATTAGGGGTTTACTTTCATTCAAACTAAGCAAATATTCTAAAAATTTGGTATCCCACTTCATACGATAATCTAATCGAGTTAAACCCCGTTGAGAGTTTGGCGTATACACATTTACTAAATAATAATTGTCATATTCTGCGGTAATGACCCTACCTTCCTCATCAGGGAAATTATCCATCCCATAGGTAATATTTTTAGGTTTTTGTTTCGTAAATATTGCAGTTCCCGAATAACCCTTTTTTGAGGCAGTATTCCAATATTGTTTATATTCGGATAAATCCAAAATTTGAGATGGACTATTAGTTTTAATTTCTTGTAGGCACAGTATGTCCGGATTTTCCTGTTTTACAAAGTCAACAAATCCCTTCTGCAATATAGCTTTAATTCCGTTAACATTCCAAGATATTAATTTAATATTATCCCCCTTTTTATGATTGTGGTATAAAATATTTAATTTGGTAAAAAATAAACATAATGAGTATAATAAACATAATACACAGGATTATGTTTAAAAGACTGTGATATGTTAACTATTAATAATTTAATAAATTAGTAAATTATCAATTATTCAATAATCTAATTAAAAAAGTTTGGATGATATATTGGCATTAAATAGGTTTATTGCGATTTAATGGACTTTATCATCAAAAATACGGTTTTGTTGTTAAGTAATTATTATTTCCCCAATTCTACGTATTTTAAAGACATACAATTTTTATTTTTATATTTTTTATGGCACTTAGAAATTCATTAAAAATAATGGTATCGTCGAGCCTATCATTGCTAAGCCAACAATTATTGCCACTAACTTCCTGCTATCCACAATATCCTCTCCAAATAGTGTATAATTAGCTTTTTAATTTTTACGGGTTTAAAGTCAGATTTAATATAATTATTTAATATTTAAAGTTTTTTATATATATACTTTATTATATTAATTTTAGTTTTTAAATAAAAAAAGTAATTAAGTATTTGGTTAATCATCTAATTAATCGTTTAATTAATCGTATGGTTCGGATATTTTGAGTATTTAATTAATACCTAATTTTTCATCCCTTAATTCAAGATATGACTTTAATTCAAGATTATTTTTGTTAATTCCAATCGTTTCAAGAACTGAAAATAATTTTTCAAGAGCTTCATCTTTTTGCTCCAAGCTTTCCACAGTAATCTCCAATTCTAAGTACTGACCTACATCGTCAACTGAATCAATAGATGCCTCGATATATTCCTCTTCAGTCGCACCTATGGTTTTTCTAAGCAATTTCCTAACTTTTCGAACTGGTTTAACACTTTTAAACCCTAAACTTTTAAAAATATTGTCCATAACGTCGATATCTTCGACTTCAGTTTCGTGCTCCACACGAGTTTTAGAAATTTTATCTAATTTTTTACCTTTATACGTTATATACGTATTTTCGTCAATAACGGATAAATCGTCATTTAAATTAGCAGAACGTCTAATTCTAAGAGCTTCATCAGTTTCTCTAAAATTTCTATCAATACCATTATAATATACATCGATTTGTTCCTTAATACCTGATTTTTTAAACCCTAAATTTTCTAAACCGGATATAACTTTATTAATATCTTTATTTTCAAGAGAAACTTTTATTTCAACTTCTATCATACCAATGACACCTTTATTACTTTGTCCTTTAATATTTTTTTTAAATCTTCATAATCTAAATTTTCAAGACTTAACCAAACTACAACCCGCTCATCTTCTTTTTCTAAGGTAGTGGCTGATATATTACCGCCTTTTTCAGAAATTATAGATGTAATTTCGGCTAATAGTCCTATTTTATCATTTGCAACAATCCTAACTTTAATACTTATTAAATTAATATGTTTTTTCTTCAATAAATATTTTCCTTCATTTGTAAGGCAAATGCCTCCGAATTTACCTTTTCGTGTTTCTACAAGTCCTAAATCACGTAGTACTCGAATGTGGCGGTCAATATTTTTAGGATGGGTTTCTAATTTCCCCGCTACATCTTTTGTTGTACATACGCCTTCTATTGCTTGCATAATTTCAAGAGTTTTTCCAGTAACTTCCATTTTCTCACTTTAAACCAGTATATTGGTCAGCATCTGCATTTTAATTTTTATAAATTTTATGAATCATTTTTTAATGAAATTTGTTTTTTCATATCATTTTTGGAATCTTTAAAATCTTTAGATTCATTATTTTCTGATAGTTCTTCTAATCCGTGCTGAACAATTTGAAAATCTATGTATTCCCCGTCTTTATGAAATCTATGTTTTTCAAGAGTTAATCTCCTAAAATTCTTAAATTTTTCCAATTTTAATATGGATTTACTCCAGTAAGCTAATAATTTCCCGCCAGTAGGTTCAAAACTATCATCATACGAATTTTTAGGGCTAATTTTATTACTTTTCAAATCCCCGTATTTTCCGTATTTTCCGTTTGTTTCATTTTCTTCGCTAAAGTCTTTATTTTTATAATCTGTAGGCGGTTCTGATTTGTATCCGATACTGTCTTTAGCTTGATTAGTTAAAAGGACGGCAGTATCATTTTTTTTAGCAATTTTATTTAATATATGAATCTGTCTTGCTAAATTACGGTTTAATTCAGTGTTATGAAACACATTGTTTGATAATTCCAATCTATATAATGATGAAATACCATCAACAATTATCAAACCAATATTTTCAACTGCTTCAAGACTTTCAATAACGTTGCATTGCTCTTCAAAAGTGTATGGTTCGCAAAGTAGTGTATTTTTAAAAATACCTTCACTATCTTGTGGACAAATCTGTTTAACTCTTTCTGTGGATAAACTACCTTCTGTATCAATGTATATTACTTTTTGATTATTTTTAGCAAATTTTATCATTGCAATAATACAAATATTTGTTTTACCACTTCCGGGAGGTCCATATATCTGAGTTATGGTTTTTTTCTCGATTTCTCCATTAATTATTCCTTTTAACATATAACCACTATCTTTAAATTATATTTATTGTACTTTTAATTTTATAAAATTCAGCCTTAAAAATTATAAAAACTATTTGTAAAATCTAATATATAATAATTTGTTAATAATTGTTAGGATTTGTTAATAAATTACTAATCAAATTTTGATATAGTTTTGATATAGTTTTGATATAATTTTTATTCAATTCGGTATATATCGACAGGTATATTAACGAATTTTTTCTTATGGAACTCGTAAATTGCAGGAATTCTAAAATATGCCTGGAAAATATGGGTAATATTTCGATTATTGTCTGAAACGTACTTTTTTATAAATTCCCGAGACGGAGTATTATGAATTGTATAAATAACGTCTGCAACTTCCAAAGCTTTTTCAAGGAAAACCCTATCTGCAAATTTATTTGTAGTCTGAGCTCCGAATGGTGGATTTTGAATTACGATAATTTTTTCATTCCCATTTAACTCAAAATTATTAATATCCTCATTATTTTTTAAATCTTCCAATTTTTTGAGTATATTTTCTTTTGAAACATCTTTTATATCCATAGTTTCAAAAATGCAAATATTTTCAACATTATTAATATTTTTATTTTCAAGTACATATTTTAAGTTAAATTTTTCAAGTATATTTACCATATTTTTCAAATTATAATTTGCCGTTTTAGTTGATTCTTCGTCGATATCAACCCCATAAGCAAATTTAGCCCCCAGTAGTAAAGAACCTATTGAAAATCGACCAGTTCCACAGCCCAATTCAATAATAATGTTGTCTTGTATATCATCTCTTGCAAACATTAATAATTCGCTTGCAAGGTTTCCCTCTGTGGAATATTGTTCCAATTCTACTTTTGGGTTAGGATGAGCCTTTAAATTATCTAATACCATTTCAAGATGTTTCTTTTTTATCAAAATTCCACCAAATTCTTATAAATTTATATATGATTTACATAATGGATTATTATTTACTTTAAAATATAATTGCAAATTTAAAATAGATTTTATTACTATTAAGTTTATTGTTTTTATAATATATATGATATATTTTCAAAATTTTAAAAAGTAAATATGAATATGAATATGAAAATAAATAAAATAAATAAAATAAATAAAATAGATAAAATAAATAAACATAATCTTATACTAAAAATAGAATAAAAAAAATAGATTAGTTGAATAATATTAGTCATACTTTATACGATTATTCAACTAAAACTGGCTTACCATCAACCCATTTAACTAAAATAGGCTCTTCTGGTAATTCGGTAAGTGTTTTAAAGTATTCGACTGCAGCTTCTGTTCCAAATCTATCGGAACCCGCTATATAAATTATGTAATGTGTTTGAACAATTGAACCAGATGTTTCCTGTACTTTAAGTACTTGGATTATACCGGTGTTTTCACCAGGGTAATCATTTGAAATAGGTTTTTCAAACATATCATTGTACTTGTTAGCGAATGCGTTTGAAACTGGTCCGCCTATAACGACTGCATCTTCATTTAATGTCATATCGTCTTTGTAGCCCAATACGTTATCTTTTAATTCTTCTCTTGCTAATTTCGCATCTAATGGGTCGTCAGCAATTACATTTGATAATGTGACCCTATCCCTTATATTTTGTGAACCGAATCCTTCTTTAGTACCTTGTTGTTGTTCTTCTTTTACGATTGTTCCTACGCTACTTTTTGAAGGGGTTGGTTCAGGTTCAGGAGTTGGCTCAGGTTTAACTGCGCCCATATAGTATTTTGGTTCATCTGTTAAAGCAAATATATCAACTATCATAGGTTTTTCATATCTTGATAGATTTTCAACAGTTGGGTAGTATAATTCCTTAATAACATAGTTATCAGGAGTTTCTTTTAATGGATATGGGTCATGCATACGAGAAATACTAATTACTGAGTCTATAACTCCATTGTTGTCGTCATCTTTGTACGAATCATTTAAATCATAGTAATTTCCAAGTCTGTATGTGAATTCTTGTCCATCGTATTCATAAACAACTTTTGGTGATGCAATAGGACCCGAACGTACACTACCACGCTCAGATTTATTTATTTTATTTAAATATGCGTAGAATTCTGCACCATCTATTGCAAATATATTTTCACTAATGTTATGAAATTCACAGTTATGTACTGAAACTCTATTGGCATTACATATGTAAATACCACGTTCAAAGTTTGAAATATTTAAATTTTTAATTTCAATATTTGTAAAATTATAGCCTTCTCCTACGTAAATACCAAACCCTGGTTCAGACGCATTTGTAGTTAATTTAAAATTATTTCCGTCAATTATTACATCACTTGCATTTATTAAAATACCTGATTGGTAGTTTTGTGCGATAATCAAATCTTCATCAAACGTATATGTTCCAGATTCATTTATTGTCGTATTAAATGTCATTATTGCTCCACTACAAGTTCCTAAAACAAATAGTGTAAGAGACAATATGGTTAAACTTAATAATGCTGATTTTTTCAATTTTTCACCCCCTTATTATCTAGGTACTACACCTATACCGCCTTGTGGTTTTACATAAATACCATTATTACTATCGCCTAAATCTTCACCATAGTAATTCCCAAGTCTACCGGTGTATGATTTACCATTGTATGCAAAAGTCATAATTGGCGAATGTGGATAGTTTGAAGATACCGAATATGGTGAAATAGCATATCTGTTGTTTTGAAGATTATTTAAATAAATATGTACGCCAGTAGTTTCTAATGAAATACCATCCCTACAATTAGATATCGTATTTTGTGATATCGTATTGTTAGTACCGATACACTCTTCGCATATATACATACCGCAATCACTACAATTATTAATGGTGTTATTAGTAATGGCCATATTTTCAATGGTTGTAGATTCTACTTTAATAGCACAACCGTTCCACGAATTTTCTAAGTTATAAATATTCATAAATTTATTATTTTTAATATCATTATGGTTAAAGTATGAGTCGCCCGTACCTATAAATACAACCGTATAATATGTACAATTTATAAATTCGTTATTTTCTAACGTATTATTCTCACATTCCTTAAATTCATCACAATAGATAGAATATTCGGAATTATTTATAAATTTATTATTTTTAAAAGTGTTGTTTGTGATATTGTATATCGTATTTGTTTCAAACATAATTCCTAGAACGCCGTTTGTAAAAACACAGGAATCAATCACAGAATTATTTAAATCAAGAGTGTTATTTAAACCATATTTTGATAGGTTAAATAAACAGTTTTTAATTTCGGAATTTGAAATATTTTTTATTTTTAAACCTGTTGAACAATTTATAAATTCACAGTTTTCAACAACTAAATTATCAGAATTTGATATGTATATAGGATTTGTTGAATTTATGGATTTAACATTAACAAGCTTTAAATTATCAATATAATTTAAATATATACCTTCTGTGAAGTTAGTTAATACTAAATTTTTTATGGTAATATTGGTATAGTTATTATCTTCATTTGAACTTACAAGTGCTTTTGAAAATTCATTCAATGAATTTAATGTATTGTTTTCAAAATCAAGTGTAATATTACTTGAAGCTATTAATCCAAAACCTTGACCATGTGTAAGGTTATAGCTACTGTTAATCACAGTGTTATTTTCACTATCGTATTCGTGTATGTATGGGTTATCTGCACTACATGCGCCAATACAACACAATATCAATGATAAAAATACCATCAATGATAGTATATATCTTGAATTTTGTATTTTCATTATTAACCTCTTTATGTATCCATTATTCGATACAATTATAATTATACTGATTTTAATTTTTTAGTAAATATTCATATATTTAGATATTAATATATTCATAGATTATATATTCATATATTTTAATTATTTATTTTTCCATTTATTAATATTTGTTTAAAGTATTATATTGTATTTCATTTGAATGACTGATATTATTATTATTATTATTATTTTATTATTATTTTATTATTTTATTATTATTTTATTATTTTATTATGAATTTCATTAGTATTTACATTCCAAATTTGGAATTTAGTTCAATATTGAATAAATATTGTATTTAAATATCTAATCATTCTATTATTTATGGTTATTTAGTTGAATATGTTATTTTTTAATTATTATAGGTCAATTTCGGAATATACGAATGAAGGATTTTGATATATACCGTTTGAGGATTTTTTAAACTCTGATGTGTAATCATAATAATAATTTCCAAGATGTCCCGTATAATCCTTTTTGTTATATGTATAATTAATAACTGGTGAATTCATATAATTGCCCATCATAAACATTGTATTCAATAGTCTGCTATTGTTATAAAATTCGTTTAAGTAGACCCAATTATTTTCTGAAGTTCCTTCTGAACTTAAAGCATATCTTGTATTATTGAAAAAGTCATTATTTACAATAGTAATATTTTTAAAATGAGTATCTTCATGTCCATTAATTATATCACTATATAGTCCCCTTATTCCATTATTAAAGGTATTATTCTCTAATTTAGCATTTTCCATCCAAGCTAAGTGTGCGTTTATGGAATTATTGTTTAAATCAGAATTTTTAATGGAAACATTTTCGGTAATAATCAATAAAAGACCTGCTTCCAAATAGTTGTTAATATCATAGTTATCAATTACTATGTCTTCTGTTCGAAGTATGTACGTTCCACTACTTCCATTCAAGGCTTTACAATTTTCAATCACTAAATCTTCACAATAGGCTGCGTAAATACCTGCCCCTCCATATTTAATTAGACTATTTTTAACGCTTATGTCATCGACTAATAAAAACATAAATCCTTGGTTATAGTCATTATTACAGTAGCAATTTTCATAATCTAAATGTGATGTGGTTGATACTGCAAATCCGTAATTAGTACAGTTGCTTACATTACAGTTTATGAAAGTTAAGTTTTCCGCACCTTGAAATAAGAATCCAGTATTGCAATCAATAGTGCTACAATTTATAAATGTTATATTGTAAACCCCATATCTAATGGCACAACCTGCATTATTGTCCATAACGTGATAGTTTTGAATGGTAATATTTGATACTCCGCATAAATTAGTAATTCCTGCATTGGCAATCGTTGCATTTGACCGATTGCTTGTCATTAAGTGCCCCATTCCCTCAATAAGTACATTACTGGTATTTAAACAAATACCTGGATATTTTTCGATATCTTCAGTAATATAATATTTGCCGGGATTATTTATCACGTAAGGATAATCTTTATTTTCACTGAAATTTTCCTTTGATAGATAATATTCGTTATTTATGGGTTCAATCACTTTTCTAACCATTCGCACCGAACTTTGGACTGAAATTGTCGTATTATTAGATTTTTGAGACATATTGTTTGAAATATTATATTTTATGAAAGTAAATCTGTTAAATTCTTCATTATTCATTGAATTTAGAATATTTTCTTTATTAATTAGCTCATACTCATCCATATCTTCAACGCATATATATTCACGAGAGATGGATTCAATATCTTCACATATTTCGTTTTCAGCGATTGCTAATTGAAGGCTAAATGCTATAATCGATAGTATGAAGAAGTATTTTATCAAATTTTTATTATTTTTATTATTATTTTTATTATTCTTATTATTCTTATTATTTTTATCGCATAAATTTCTCATATTTCGCCTCATACAATTTAATCAAATCTAATTAATTTATTAACACAAGTAAATAAGCTAAATAACCCCTATAATTTAAATAAAAAAATGATAATGAAGTATTTATGTAATTTTTATGTAATATATAAGTAAATTTATTATTTTGGGTATATAAATATTTCAAAACAATATGATTATGCAAAAAATTATCCTAAAAAATACATAAACTATATATAGCATATTGATAAGTTAATAATTATAAATTAATAAAATAACATTAAAAACAAACATTGAAACAAAACAAATAAATTAAACCAAATGAAAGGTGAATAAAAATGAAAAACCTTGCAAATAGTTGTAATAGCAGGTGTATGCTACACGATAGTAAAGTTAGCAAGATGAGTTTAGCTAACAGCATAAACAAATTAGTGGATAATATAGAAGATAGTATTGTTAATGTTAAATCAAATGTTGGTATTTTTAGTTATTTTAGTTATTTTAGCTTCCAGTGGTATTAATTGTATCTCTGTGTATTTATTGATGCGTAATTTACGTGCATTGTTGTATTTATATTGGTAAATAAGGTTATACTCCGTATTTTTGCCGTATACTGTGTTATATTCATTATAGTATGATATCCTATGTTATTGTGTATATACATATACGAATGTGTAAATTTGTGAATTTTAGATTTATAAGTTTATAGATTTATATGGTCATAAATTGTAATTCGAGTATAAATTATTGTTATTTTAAATTCAATTTTGCGGTATGGCGTTTTAATAAAGTTTAATGGATTTTAATAAATTTTAACCATAGTTAATTTATCAAGTATTTTATGGGCTGTATTGATTAGTGATATTCATAATATCGTTCATATAGATATATTGATATTTTAGATGGAACTATATAATATTTGAATATAATTATATTCGAATATATTAACAATTATTAACAATTATTACTATATATTAATCAAATGACTTAAATTAGCTTAAAAATGAGTATTATTTAATAAAATAAATGAATTATTGAAATATATCTTTTAATTGGATATAAATAAAATATATGCTTAATTTAGGAAAATTAAAACCAAATAATATAAATTATATGAAAAACAAAAACAAAAAACGATAATAATGATAATGGTGAAATTATGGAAAGATTCGGAAACCTCAAAAATGTTGGAAAATTAATCAGATTAGAACGCATATTCAATAGAAAAAGCGAAAGGACGGTTATAATACCTTTAGACCACGGTGTTTCATCTGGTCCATTAGATGGTATTAAAGATATGCCCAGTACAGTAGATAAAGTTGCAGAAGGTGGCGCAAACGCCGTATTGGAACATAAGGGTATTGTTAGATACGGTCATCGGGGATATGGTAAAGATATAGGACTAATAGTTCATTTGTCCGCTGGTACGTCCCTCTCACCCGACCCAAATAAAAAAGTAATCGTTACGTCTGTTGAGGAAGCACTAAGAATCGGTGCAGATGCTGTTTCAGTGCACGTTAACGTGGGTGCAGAAACTGATGATGAAATGTATAAAGATTTAGGAAAAATCGCTGAAACTTGCGAATACTGGGGAATGCCATTAATCGCAATGATGTACCCGAGAGGTAAAAAAGTGGTTGACGAAAGAGACCCCGAATATGTAGCTCACGCTGCAAGATTAGGTGCTGAATTAGGTGCCGATATTATTAAAACTAATTACACGGGCGATATAGACTCTTTCAGGGAAGTTGTAAGAGGATGTCCTGTGCCTATTGTAATAGCAGGCGGTCCTAAAACAAACACTGACGAAGAATTCTTGCAAATGGTTAAAGATGCGATAAGTGCGGGTGCAATCGGTGTAGCTTCCGGTAGAAATGTATTCCAACATAGGGATGTAAGCGGAATTACAAGAGCAATCTGTAGGATAGTTCACGATGAAGTAAGTGTCGAAGAAGCCTTAAAAGAAATAAAACCGGAAGAATAATCATATAATATTTTTCAATCTTTTTAATTTTTAATTTTTAATTTTTTATTTTATTAGTCTTATATATTTATCTTTTTTATTTTTTTAAATATCTTTAGTTCATATATAAATAATATAAAACACATAAGAAGCATTATAATACTATGAAATAAAATTTAAACAAAGAAAAATGTTTAAAATTAAAATTTAAAATTAAAATTTAAAATTAAAAATAAACTACATAAGTGATATATCGACATATTTATGTAAAATAATTTGGTGATATTATTAAACCAGTTGTTATAATTAATTACAAGACATATATGGAAAGTATTAGCGATAAAGGACTAAATATAGCAAAATGTGCGGAAAAAGTCAGTGAAGAGAGCGGTATAGAGATTTCTGTAGCCCCTCAGTTCACAGATTTAAAAACAATCGTAGAGCAAACTAATGTAAAAGTTTACTCTCAACATATGGATGCGATAAAACCAGGTAGCAACACCGGTAAAATTTTGCCCGAGGCTGTAAAAAGTACTGGTGCGTTCGGAACACTTATAAACCATTCTGAAAAGCGTTTATTACTTTCAGACATTGAAGAAATCATAAATAAATCAAAAGAGCTAAAACTTGAAAGTGTAGTTTGTACAAATAATATCGGCGTTTCGAAAGCTGTTTCGGCATTATCGCCTGACTACATTGCAGTTGAACCACCTGAATTAATAGGTTCAGGTATTCCGGTTTCAAAAGCTAACCCTGAAGTTGTAGAAGGAACGGTTAGTGCAGTGCACGATATTAACAAAGATGTGAAAGTACTCTGTGGTGCAGGTATTTCTAAAGGGGAAGACGTTAAATCAGCATTAGAACTCGGAGCAGAAGGTGTTTTGCTTGCTTCGGGTGTAGTAAAAGCAAAAGACGTTGAACAGTCAATTAGGGATTTAATAAGCGAATTATAATATAATCTTTATTCAATTTTAATATATTATTATATTCTTATTTATTTTTTTATATTATTTTAGTCATATTTTCAGTTTAATTTATATATTTGTTTTCAGTATACATTCATATAAATTTAAAATTATTAACTCAAATCATCGATATTTTAATATATCAGATAGTTAATATTCATATTTTCATTATATTATCTTACATTATTATATTAGAATTATTCAATAAGTAAATTATAAACTTATACGCTTATAAAATTAAAAAGATTAAAAGAAAAAGATTAAAAGAAAATATACTTTTAAATCGATTTTGTGATAAAATGTGCGGAATATTTGGTATATACTCACCAACTAAAAATAATATCGTTAAAAAAGTCTACTACGGATTATATGCTTTGCAACACCGAGGTCAGGAAGGTGCAGGGATTGCAGTAGGAAATGGTAAAAATATCGGTAGTTATAAAGGTGTTGGATTAGTTCCAGAAGTTTTTACAAACAAAGAACTCCAAAATCTTTATGGTCATATCGGTATTGGTCATGTAAGATATTCAACAACAGGCGGGAATAACATAGACAATTGCCAACCTTTCGTTGTAAATAGCTCTTTTGGGAATTTTGCAATATCTCATAACGGCGATATTGTAAATTCGGCATTATTAAGGGAAGAATTGGAGAAAAACGGACATATTTTCATATCTACAACTGACTCCGAAGTTATAGCTCAATTATTGGTTAGAGAACTATTAAAAACCGATGACATTGTCCAAGCTATGAAAAACGTTTCTGAAAAGCTAAATGGAGCTTATTCAATGTTAATTGTGTACAATGATATGATGATAGCTGTAAGGGACCCAAAAGGCTTTAAACCATTGTGTATGGGAATGAAAAACGGAGAAATATACTTTAGTTCTGAAAGCTGTGCTTTAGATATCGTAGATGTACCCCTTGAAAGAGATATCAAAGCCGGAGAAATGATTGTTGTAAAAGGAAATAAAGTAAAATCTTATGATTTGCCAAATAAGGCGGAAAAATCTTCAACCTGTATGTTTGAATACGTTTACTTTGCAAGACCTGACTCTACAATTGACGGAATAAGCGTTCACGAAGTAAGGAGAAATATCGGAAAAATCCTCGCAAAAGAAAATAACACTGATGCAGACGTAGTTTCCCCAGTTCCTGACTCCGGTATCCTTTTCTCACAAGGTTATACTGAAGAAGTAGGTATTCCTTATAAAGAAGTTTTGATTAAAAACCGATACATCGGAAGAACTTTTATCCTCCCAACCCAGGAAGAGAGGGATTTAGCCGTTAGATTGAAATTAAACCCTGTAAAAGATATGATTAAGGATAAAAAGATAATTTTAATCGATGATAGTATCGTAAGGGGCACAACTTCTAAAAAAATTGTTACAATGGTTAAAAAAACCGGTGCTAAAGAAATCCACTTTAAAATAGGTTCTCCTAAAATTGTATCGCCTTGTTTCTATGGTATTGATATGGCAACCAAAGATGAGTTAATTGCAAGTTCGAGAACAGATGAAGAAATCGCTGAGTCAATAAACGCCGATTCTATTCAATATTTAAGCATTAAAGGGTTAATAGAGGCTATCGGTAGGGAAGATTTATGTTTAGCTTGTTTAAACGGCGAATACCCTACAGATGTATCTTGTAAATTATGTAATAATAATAAAAAAATAAAAAATAAATAAAAAATAAAAATAATTAATACTCAATTATTAATTATTCAATATCTCTTTTAATTTTTTCAACAACCATTATGTTAGAGATGTTTGTATTAGGATATTGTCCATTTTCGTCTTTTTCTATGGCTTTAACCATATCCCAAACAGTTAAAAGGGCAACACTAACGCCAGTAAGTGCTTCCATTTCAATACCTGTTTTATAAGTGCTTTTTACCTTGCAAATAGCTTCAACTGTGTTATCTTCTTCATCAACTTCAAATCTAACTTTTGCTGACGTAATAGGCACGGGGTGGCACATGGGAATCATATTTGATGTATTTTTAACGGCCATAGTACCTGCAACTTGTGCAGTAGTTAAAACATCCCCTTTTGCAATTTCATTTTTTACAATTGCTTTAATTGTCGAAGGCTTTAATTTTATAAGTCCTTTAGCAGTACACTCTCTATATACGTCATTCTTTTTAGAAATATCTACAATTTTTACGCCGTTTTCGTCAACGTGTGTAAGTTCTTGAGTATTTTTAATATTTTCCATAATTTCACCATATATATTTTTATATTTTTATATTTTTGATAATTATAATTATTAATCAATTGTACATTTTTATTATTTTTATTATTTTTATTATTCTTATTTTTTAATGAATTACCAATTAAATAACCTTATCCAGCAATTTAACAATGTTCATAACGGGGATATTTGAAACTTTGCTAAGACAGTCTTCAATATGGTAATTACAGAATGGACAAACCGTTATCACATAATCAGCTTTTGTATTGAGTATCATTTCTGTTTTTTTCTCGCCGATACTATACGCTACTTCTGGCTTTCCACTTCTAACGCCTCCACCGGCACCGCAACATTGGTCGGGGATTTCCATTTCTACGAACTTTAATTTAGGAATGCTGTTTAATATAATACGTGGTTGCTCAAATATATCCTGTCCTCTTTTCAAATGACAAGGGTCGTGATAAGTGATTGTAATATCATAAGGTTTGTAATTTAATAAACCTTTTTCGACAAGTAATTCTGTAATATCCTTTACGATGAATTTCTTTTCCTTATAGTCATTTTTTAAAGTACTACCGCAACCGGCACACAACGTTACTATACAATCAAGTGATTTATCGAGGAATACTTTATCAAATATTTCAAGGTTGATATTTCGCAATTCTTTTGCCACATCGGTTTGTCCTGTTCTTATAAGCGGAGAACCACAGCAAACCTGATTCATCGGAATGATTACAGATATTTTATGAGCATTCAACACTCTTATAGCAGACTTACCTAATTCTTGTAGCCTATAATCCATTAAACAGCCGGTAAATAAAGCTACAGTGGTTTTTGCGTTTTTTGCAATATATTCAATACTTTTATTAACGTTGTCTTTATTTTCAATCACAATTTTTTCAGTAAATTCTGTGTTAAATTTTTCCGGATTATTCCATATATCTTCAAGCAACGGAATTTCTGGAGCTTTAGGTCTTGCAACTGTCCTTTTAGCAGGATTTTCATTAATAAATTTCCTAACTTCGAGATGATTCTTTAAATTTAGACCTTTTTTAAATGAAAGTTCCCTTAATTTTTCAACGGCATTATGTACGGTATCAATACTATTAGGACATACTTTAACACATCTTCCGCAGGTTGTACAGTTGTACAAGTTATTTTCAAAGGCTTCTTTCACCCTATCTTTGTTATCTCGGGCATCTCGGGCATATCTTGCCAATAAACGCATAAATGTAGGTCCGGTATAATCGGAGTACATACGAGCAGGGCAGGTTGACATACAGCTCATACAGTCAATACAGTTTCTAACTTCTCCAATATCTGAAATAGTGGAAAATAAATCTTCATCACTAAGCAATTTTAAATTGTCGCCTGTTTTTTCATCATTTTCATCACTTTTAGTATTTTCATCACTTTTTTTATGAATCCAATTTTCAAATTCTTTCTGAGCTTTGTAGTATTCGTCCCTATTTACGATTAAATCTTCGATTATTTCAAAGTTTCTAAGCGGTTCTATTTTCATATCTTCTTCAACTTTGGTTTTGCAAGCTAATTTTGGTAAACCATTTACACAAACTGCGCAACTACCACATTGACCAGCTTTACAGGATGAACGATATTTTATTTCGAAACCATTGTTATTTAAATATTCTAAGGCTTCTATGATAGTTAAATCGCTTGGAACCATATATTTTTTAAATATTTTATTTCGCATAATATAAATTGGAATTAATAAATCGTCGTTATTTTTCATAATTTCACACATAATTACATTTTAATTAATAATTATCTTGATTGTATATAAAGTATATCAAATCAAATATTTATTTTATGCAATTCCAAAAACTTTATATAGTACATACACAATATAATAAAATGTAAAATATATTTTACATTATTATAATTATACTTTACATTTTGTAAATTATAGTCTACAAAATGGAACAATAAATTTACACAAATCTTTAAATTTAAAATCTATGTAATTTAACTTGATATAACTTAATTTACTTTAATTTAATTTTTTAATTTTTTAATTTTTTAATATTTTAACTTTAAAATAAGTGGAATAAAAGTAAATACGGTGATAATATGAATTATGAAACGTACAAAAAATACAGATTAATTGTAATAGCTTATGTGGCACTATTAACCTCTTATGGAATTACTTCAAAAGAAGTATTGGTGGTATTTGGTGCAGTATTAACAGGAATGCTATTTATGTTTTTATTAAGAAGAAATTTAGATAAAGAAGAAGTTCTTGTCGATGAATTAGTTTTAAAAGTAAGTGAAAAAGCAGCAAATGCGTCAATGGCACTATGTACAATTGCTTTTGCAGTTGCTGGTTTAATACTAATGAATATAGTATCTATACTTAGTTTAATAGATGGAAAACCAGTTATTGCACAACCTTGGGAAGGTTATGTAAATATGGGCATAACGCTTTCCTGGTCAGCTATGGCGCTATTAATTTCATTTGTTGGTTTTAAATACTATTATGGTAGGAAGTATGGTTTATTAGGTCGTCAAAGGAGATGTGATTAATTAAAAATTTAGAATAATCCAAAAAAATAAATAAAATGTGGGAAAATAATAAAACTAAACAATTATGATTGTGATACTATGGAAAATAAAATAAAGGTTTTTCGAGCTATGAATGACCTTACACAGGACGAACTTGCCAAAAAAATAGGTGTTACTCGGCAAACTATCTCGGCGATAGAAAAAGGCAAATATGACCCTTCTTTAATAATTGCTTTCAAATTATCAAAATTATTTAATGTAAAAATTGAAGAGATTTTTTTATATGAAGAATAATTTTAATTTACAAAGATATTAATTATTATTTATTTATTTATTATTTATTTAATCATAGCGATTTAATCTAACCCCATTCTAAATAAATAAGTCGTCGTAGTTGGTAATTTTTGTCTAACAATCCTTAACTCAGGTTTATAAATATATAATAATTTATTTTCATCAAATTTGTTAATTTCTTTAGATAATATCTTAGAAATTACATTTACTTCATCTATTCCTTCTATTTTAACAGTACCCTCGTTTAAATTAGAATCAACTTGTAAAACTATTGGTATTTTTAAATCTTTTGAAGCAATATCTTTTAAGTAATCTAATTCTCTTCTTTTTATCCTATGTCTTTCTCCATTTACCATAACTACGGGTTTATCTTCGTTTAAAAGTTCTCCTAAAGTTTTTTTAGTAAATGAACTTTTTAACCCCTTAATAAGCCCATAAATATGTTTATCTGATAAATTACTTTCATTTAATGGTTTTCCTAAGTTATTATTGTTATTATTACCCTTATTCATTATTTCACCGTTAAATTTTATTTTACTATTTTATTTTACCATTATCATCATTTGCATTTTTACTTTTAATATGGTTATCGCTATAATAATTAGCTCCAATTACCCCAAATATGATTGCAGAAACGCCTATGATTTGATAGGACGCAACAGTCTCGTTCATAAATATGATTGCGGACAATATTGATACTACAACCGATAGTTTAGAAATAATGGAATATTCTGCAGCTTTTATTTTACTTAAGCTGTAATTAACCAAAAATGATGTAATAACAGATACTACAATCCCTAAGTAAAGTATGGACGATATGAAATTAATATTTAATAAATCTGACCCTACAGTATATAATTTAACAAATATATTTGGAACGCCATAAAATGCAGAAATCCCGATGTTTAATAGTGTAAATACAAATGCACCGATTAACATCATACCGTAAGTAATTGTAATCGGGTCAAGGTTCTTAGAAAGCTTTCTACTCGATACGGCGTACATAGAAGTGGCAAGTATTGAAATTACGATAAATAAGACTCCCATAATACTTGTTTCGTTTGCAGGGTCAAAATAACCGCCAATACTACGCATAACGTATATATAAATTATTCCGATAATTGAAATTATCATAAAAATTGTTTGTTTTAAATTTATGGTTTCTTTTAAAAATAATACTCCAAATATGGCCGTAACTACTGGCGCTATTGAATATAATATCCCGACTTGTGCAATGGGTAAATAATTGAGCCCAAAAACCTGAAAACCAAAAAATAAGACTGGTTGAAATATCCCCAAAATTAACATTTCTTTTCTAAATTCATATAATTTTTTAAAATTAACCTTTTTAACACCCAAATTTATCACAATAGCTAAAAATATATACGCTATAACGAATTTAAGCGATAAAACTTCGAAAGGTTCTATATAAACCAATGCGTATTTTGTAAATAAAAATGTTAAACCGATTAATGTGGCGTTTAATGTGGCAGCAATATATGCTTTATTAACGTCTTTTTTAACGATGTTTTTTAAGTTAATCATTATAACACCACTTTAAATTTTGATAATTATAACATTAAAAAATTATTCCAGAATTCTTTAAGTTTATTTCATTTTTCACTAATTATATAGTATACTTGATATATCAAATTTAAAATTGTCTTTCCTTTATGTGTTAAATAATAGTCTTTTCGTTCCCTATTTTGAGATACTAACTTGGAATTTTGAAGTTTTCGTAAATGAAACAATAAGTTGCCCCCCCGTATTCCTGTAATTATGGATAATTCAGAATATGTTCGGTTAGACATTAAAAGTGCTTTTAAAATCAATAATCTTCGTTTATTGGAAAGTGGTTCAAAAAGAACATCCATTAATTCCATTTCAGATACTTCTTTGTATTTTGTATTTTGATTGTGATTTGTATGGTTTAATTCATTTTCACTATTTTCGCCGGGAGTAGGGAATTCATTTGACGTACTCGATTCAAATTCCAAAGAATGATTTTCTAAATCATAATTTTCGTAATTAGTATAATCCATAAAATTGCTATCACTGCCCCTATTTTCACTAAACTTATCAAAACTACTTCGTTCTTCTTTTGAATTAGAATTTTTAATATTACTGTTTATATATTCAATTAAACATACCCTAAGTGCTTTTAATTCTTCCTTTATGGATTTTAATTCGGACAAATATTCATCATTATCTTGCACAATTCCACCAATCTATACACACATCCTTATTTACCATCCTAATATTATTTAATTACGGTATTTACCATTTTATTACAGTATAATAGTATCTCGATTAATTTAATAATTATAATATATTAAATATCGTGCTATATATTACTTACTAACTATTTTAATAACGATTAATATATATTTAATAAGGTTCAACAAAAACATTTTTTGATTAATTAGTGTATTAACTATAATTTATAAGTAATAATAATAAAAAAATAAAATAAAATAAAATAAAAAAAGAAAATAGAATTTATATTTTTAATTAATTAGAATTAATTAGAATTAATTAGAATTAATTAGAATTTTTTATGGAGTATGTATGAGAGTCCTAACACTGCTAAACCTACAAATCCTAAATTTATGAGTGCTGAAACCCAGTATCCCATATTTATCGTGTATCCAACTAACAAGTAGCCAATAAATGCACAAGCACCGATTAATGTTGTGTATGGCAACTGTGTGTTAACGTGGTCAACGTGGTTTGTACCCGCACCTGCAGAGCTCATAATTGTTGTATCTGAAATAGGTGAGGAATGGTCCCCGTATATCGCACCACCTAACGTAGCAGCCACAAATGGAACAACTAAGTCTAAATTGCCCAAGCTTACTGCAATAGGCACAGCAATAGGTAGTACTATACCAAAAGTACCCCAAGATGTACCTGTAGCAAATGCCATAAATCCAGAGATTGCGAATAATAATGCAGGAATTATTTCTATAGGTATTGAACCTTGAATTACTGAAGCAAGGAATGCACCAGTGTTTAAATCGCCTTTAATGATTGAACCCAATGTCCAAGCTAAAATTAAGATACATACAGCAGGCAACATTAATTTTGAACCTTTTAACCATAATTTACCAGTTTCTGCAACAGGTACCGCTTTTGTAATTATGAAGTAGATTGTTGTAAATACTAAAGATACTAATCCACCCCAGAATAAACCCCAAGAAGCATCAATACCGGTAATTGCATCAAATAAACTTGCACCGGTTAATAATCCACCGGATATAAGCATAGCTGCTACAATTGAAATAATTAATACTAATATTGGAATAATTAAATAGCTTACTTTTCCGTTTCCTAATGGTTCGATTTCTGATTCTGCTGAAGCTATATCTTCATTACCGTGGAATAAGTCTCCAGTTTCCTCTGCAACTTTTTCGTGGTCTTTCATAGGTCCAAAATCCCATTTTAATTTCGAAATAACTACTATAACCATAAATAAAGCAACTAATGCGTATGTGTTAAAAGCAATCGCAGACATAAATACATCTGAAGGTGTCATATTGGCTAAAGCACCACTACCAACACCAGAATCTTTTAAATTACCCAAAACAGCAGCAAACCAGCTTGAAACAGGCATAAGGATACATACAGGTGCTGCAGTTGAATCTATAATATAAGCTAATTTAGCCCTTGAAATGCTAAATTTATCAGTTATTGGTTTCATTACCGTACCAACGGTTAAACAGTTGAAGTAATCGTCGATGAACAATAATAAACCTAATATTGATGTGGAAACACAAGCTCCTTCTTTTGATTTGATTTTTTGAGTAGCCCAGTTTCCATAAGCAAGAGCTCCGCCTGCTCGGGTAATCAAAGCTATTAAAGAACCTAACATAAATAAAAATAACAAAATTAACAAATTCCATAAATTACCGACTTCTGTGAATGACGAAATACCTGTAATTGATGTAATTTCAAGACTTCCTAAAAAGCTATCGATTAAATGCATAGGTACATTGCCCAAATTGTTCATATTAAATATTAATGAACCAGCTACGATACCCAAAAATAACGATGCGTATACTCTTTTAGTTAATAGTGCCAACCCAATTGCCACAATAGGCGGAACTAATGATAATAATCCAAATTCCATTGTTTACCTCCAAATAAGTAATTTTGAAAACGTTTGAATACCAACTATATAAAACTTTTTAATTGGTATATGTAGATTAATATGATTTGGAATTTTAATTCACAGGTATATATGTTTAATATATTTAAATTAACACACAAAATAAATTTATTGTAATTTGTTTTTATATGTTTTGATTTGAAACACGTGGTTAAAAAAGAAAAGAAATTAATAAAATATAAATATGGTGGAATAATATATTAATAAGCTATTAAATTAATTGTTAAAAAGGTAATTTATACATACATATGTGAAAATATGAAGGATGAACGTATTAAGCTTTTAAAAAAATATTCTGAAGATTTGGAGAAATCTTATTATATACAATTGGATGAACATAACCATCTTAAAAATCATACAACTAATATATTGACAATATATGTCATATTTGCGACATTATTGGGAGTATTTCAAAATTGTTTTAAATCCATTAACCCGATTTGCACTTCAATTAGTTTGGCACTGATTCTTTCGGCTTTAATGGTTTTATATGAAATATTTAATCATGGAAAACCATTGGCAATTTTTGGAGGGGAAAATAAACCTATTTTTGAAGATTCTGAAAGTATAGAAGATTATTATTTAGTAGTCATCGAGTACTATGATTTTTTGGAATCAAAAATGATTACATCAAATCGAAAATTAAATAAATTAATACGCTTAGAATATGTGGTTATATTTTTGATTTTGGCTTTAGTTATAGATACATTATGTGGAAATTATATATATAATGCAATATATAGTAATTATATAACAATAGTTTTAATATTAATACTAATATGGGGTATGCTTAAAATACTCTTAAAAATTATGGATCGTAGGGGTGATGAGTTATGAACTCAAAAAAATCCTTAAAAGTAATTATAAAAAAAGGACCTGCAAATGAAGTTTTAAGAATCGAAGATTCAAAAGTTAATGGTGCCAAAAAAGAACAAAAATCTAAAAAAGATAAACATGTTCGGGTATTACACTACATCAATGTTTCATATTAATTTGAATATAAATTTTATTTTTAACAATAGTTAATTAACAATATTTAAAAAAGAAAAAAAGTTTATTTTATATTATTAATATTATTTTATATTATTAATACTATTATGTTATTTTATTATACATTATTAATTATTCTAATTCTACGTATTTTAATGATTTTTTAACAACTTCTTCGTTCATTTTACCTGCACTTACTAATTTGCCGGTTCTCATATCGTTAATTGTTACAACAGCTGGAGCAAACATTCCTTTGTCGATTTTGTAGAAGTCGTATTCTGCTTCTTTAAATACTTCTAAGAATGGTTTTCCGTATGTTTCAGCTGAACAGGAAGGTAATGCTTTACATAAAGCTTCTACATCGTCATTTTCATCGCTTTCAATGTAGTAGTAGGTTCTACCGCCGTATAAAACCATATCGTTTGTAGCACCCATCATTTTCATATCGTCCCCTACAATAGGAGCTACTGGTGCAATACCTGCTGCAAATTTAACTTTTCTCACGTCAAAGTGTAATGCTTCTAACATTTTGTATGTACCGTTTTCTACAACTCTACCGCTGATTTGGATAGCACCAACTATTGATGAGGTAGGAGCTACTAATAAGTAAACTTTATCAACAGCTACGCCACATTTTTCAGCAACAAACTCAGCTACTTCTTCATTTGGTAATGTTGAAGCTTCTAAACATAAAATAGCAATATCTGCGTCATCTTCATAGTCAATTTCTTCGTATGTAGCTTTAGGCATTTTTGCTAAAGCTCTTGCAGGTCCTGAACCCATAGCAAAGAATTTGCCAACTTTAATACTCCATCCAGCTTTTTGTGCGCCTAATGTAGCGATTGCAGGTTGTGAAGTTTTAACTTTTACGCAAGGTAATACAATACCATTATCTAAAGTTCCTGTAATGCTTACACCAACGTGAGCAATACCGCCTAAGCAAATTTTTGTGAATAATTTACCAGCTTCAAAGCTACCGTCAACGTTAACACCACAATCTAAAACTGTAGCACCGTTTTCTAATTTTAAAACGTCAATTTTCATTTCTTCAGCATTTTCCATCATTTTTTCAACGATAGGTAATGATGCTTTGTTTACACTAATCATTTTTTCACCTTTGTGGTTAATATCGATATGGGTTAGGTTAATGTGGTTATGTATAATATGTACTATGTACAATATATGCTATGCAAATATATGAGGATAATAAAATTCCTGTGAAAAATAATCTTTAAACATTACCTCTGTAAAGATTACTCTTTTAAAGTTTAATCTCTTTTAATTTTTATATGTTTTGATTTGATTTAAAAAAAATTATTTTAAAAACTTTGCGATATAAAACAATTATTAATGAAACGTTAACATATGCTAATATTATATTAATCTACAACTTTATAAAATGATGATTAATGATAATTGAACCATTAAATAATTCCTTTAGCATCTTATAATTAATTCTTTTATGTCAAGGCTTTTATAAAATTTATTAAATAATAAAATATATATAATATAATGATGCGGATATATGTATATAATTCGATTAATTCGACATATATATCAATAGGTATAAAAATAATTAGTGTACATGAGTTTATTATATTGAACTTATTTTAAATAATGTTAAATATATTGAATCAAGATACTTTCATATGAGTATCATAATATTGTAGATATTATAATTATGATTTGTAATTATTATGATTTTGTAATTTTACACTATAATCGCTAATTAATAACATACAAATTTAAATACTAATTTCAACTGAAATGAGTAAATAGTTAAACTTATAAGTAAACTTAAACTTAAACTTAAACTTAAATCAAAAAATTCAAGTGATACAATGGTTTCAAAAGGAAGTAAAATAAAAGTAGATTACATAGGCAGATTTGAAGATGGCGGTATATTCGACACATCTATTGAAGCAGTAGCTAAAGAAGAAGGTTTATACGATGAAAACAGACCTTACGAACCTTTAGAGTTTGTAGTTGGCGAAGGACAAATGATTCAAGGCTTTGAAGAGGCTGTTTTAGACCTTGCAGTAGGTGAGGAAATCACAGTTACATTACCACCTGAAAAAGCATACGGTCAAAGAAACGATGAATTAGTTGAAAAAATCCCAAGAAACTTATTCGAAAATGCAGAATTTGAACCCGAAGAAGGAATGTGTATTATGTTAGGAGAAATGTACCCGCCAGCAATTATTGCAGAAGTTACAGAGGAAGAAGTTGTAATTGACTTTAACCCTGAATTAGCAGGAGAAACATTAGTATTTACAATAAAATTATTAGAAGAATTATAATTAATGATTAATTATTTATCATTAATTAATTTTAATTGTATTTTAAAGAAATAACTATTAAAATAACTATTAAAATAACTATTAAAATAGGTAAATAAATAAAGACTAATTAAATAAGTAATATATTCAAAATTAAAGATAATCTTGTTTTTAAAAGTTTTATGAAATTGTTATATGCTACCAAAATGATTTAATTCAATAATTGTTTATTATAACAATTAGTACATTTATAATAATTATAATTGAAACTTAAAATTAAACTTAAAATTAAACTTAAAATTAAACTTATAAGTAAATTTAAAAGTAAAATTTATTGCATATTATGGTGAAAAAATGGCTAAGAAAAAATCCGCAGAAACACAAGATGATTTAAAATTAAAAGTAGCACAAGAAGCATCTAAATTAGTAAAAGATGAAATGGTAATCGGTTTAGGTTCAGGTTCAACCGCAAACATGTTTATCAAAGAATTGGGTAAAAGAATCGTAGATGAGGAATTATATATTTACGGAGTACCTACATCTTTTGATGCTAAAATGTTAGCAAGTCAATGTGGTATACCTTTAGTTTCACTCGACCAAGCTGGACAAATCGACCTTGCAGTTGATGGTGCTGATGAAGTAGAAGAAGGAAGTTTATCACTTATTAAAGGTGGTGGTGGTTGCCATACAATGGAAAAAGTTATCGACTACTCTGCTAAAGAGTTTGTAGTGTTAGTTGATGAGAGCAAAGTTGTAGCTTCATTAGGGGAAAATACACCGGTACCTTTAGAAGTATTGCCATTTGCATATTCAACAGTTTTAAACACATTATTAGAAATGAATACAGCACCATCCATTAGAGTTTCAGGCGGTAAAATGGGTCCAGTTATTACAGATAATGGAAATATGATAATTGATGTATTCACTAAAATAGATGAAGCTGATGTAAAGGAAAAAGAATTAAATAACATCGTAGGAGTTGTAGAAAACGGTATTTTCTCAAAATGTGATAAGGTACTCGTAGGTAATGACTCTAAAAAAGTAAAGGTTTTAAAAAAATAATTTAAAATAATTTAAAAAACCAATAATTACTTTATTTATTAAATCATTTTTTTTAAATATAGATTATATTATTTCAAATTCCAATATTCAAATATTATTTTAGGATAAATCACTTATATGATTATTACATTTTATTATTTAATTTATTATTTCACAAATGTGGCTTAATCAAAATTAATTTATTAAACTTATTTTATGCAGTATATCAACGGTGATACTTTGAAAATAAAACCATCCTGTTCCATATGTATAAGTAGACAAATAGTGGACGCAATAAACGAAATAACTGACGATGACGAAAAAAAATTCGAATTAATAAAATCAACTATGCAAAAAATAACAGACGTTTACGGCTCTCAAGCTGTTCCGGCGTGGATGGGTACTCACGTGCATAGGCATATTAAAGAAATTAGCAATTCTGACGACCCCTATAAGCAATTAAAGATGAATGCAAATAAATATGCAAAACAGTACCTTACAAAAACTATAATTGATGAAGTAAACGAAGGAGACGACTTAAAAAGATTACAGAGTAAAGCAAAATTGGCAATAGCTGGAAATGTAATCGATTTTGGACCTTATGGTACAAAAGATAATATGGAGCAAAAAGTTGAGCAAACACTCGAAGGAATTTTGGACATTGATTATTCAAAGGATTTATTAAATGATTTAAAGGGTAAATTAAAAGAAAAGGCAAAAGCAAAAGCAAAAAATAACGGTGAAAAACTTAAAATAATCTATATATGTGATAATGCGGGCGAAATTGTATTCGATAAACCATTTATTGAAGAATTAATGAATTATGCAGAAGTTATCGTATCAGTTAAGGGAAAACCAATATTAAATGATGCGACAATGGAAGATGCTATCGAAGCAGGAATTACGGACATTACAAAGGTTATTACGAGTGGTACTGATGTAATAGGTACGAGATTCGAAGAATCTTCAGAAGAATTTAGACAGGAATTTAAAAGTGCAGACATAGTTATTTCAAAAGGTATGGGTAACTATGAAAGTTTAACAGAGTATGAATTGACTAAAGATGAAAATAGTAGTTCAAAGCCCATATATTATATATTTAAAGTTAAATGTGAGCCTATTGCAGAATATAACAACAGTTATGTTGGTGCAAATGCGTTTTTGAAGAGTACTATATATTATAACTTTTAAATAAATAACTTAAAAAAAGAAATAATTTAAAATTATATTTTTATTTTATATTTTTATTTTATATTAGTTTTTTACTGTTTGAAACCATAACGTTTTGGTTATTTTCAGCATCTATTCTTGTTAGTTTATACCCACCAAATTCTTTTTGATATGGGACAAGTAATTCAATAGAGCTGTCCCCCATACTAACCATATCCTTATAATAATTGGTTATCCAATAGGGCGTCAATTCAATCATTTCTTTTGCAGGTATTGTCATAGCCACGCTTTCCTCAATTAACTCCTCAGTACCGATTTTTTTCTCAATCTGGTTCTCAACGGCACCTGTAGCTTCCAATTTTACACACATTTCAAAGTAATCTAAAAATGAACCTTTTATTTCAGTGCCTGTCGATATTGTCGAAGCAGTTTTTTCTAAAAAGTCCATTTCTGATGTAAATTTACTTAAAAACCTAAAGTTATAATCTATTGACTCATTACCTTGTCTATTGTCGAATATTTTAGTTTCACCTGCAACAGATATGGAATTCTGTTCAATAGGGTCAACTGAAGCGCTATTGTAATTTACAGCGTTTCTTTCAACTTCATTTCCATCAAGCCACTGATTAATAAAGAATTTTGACTCCATTCTTTCTGAACCATCATTGCTGATTGTAATATAATCGGGCATCCATCCAGAACCTGCAAATCTACCATCTGTAGATATATTTATTTTATAAATATCTCCAATATCTTGCCCAACGTCTAATTCCAAAGTGTCTGTAGCGTTTCTTTTAAAAGCATTACCTTTAATGTATTTATTTAATCTGTATGTTTCACTAATCCCCCTTTCACCATACATTTTTAAAAATACATTAGAATCCGTACCAGCGTATCGCCTATCTTCTGTTTTTATACTTATTTGATATTTTACTCCCATTTTAGCCCCCCAAATGTTTTTTATACCATTTTTATAGATAATTTACCCATTTTTCTATTTGGGTTATGGTTTTAAAACCATATTTATTATTTTAAAATTAATTGTTTAAGTATATATTCATTATATTATATATTCAAATATATGCTTACAATCAAATTATTATTTTGTATTCAAATTGTATTTTTATTCTAAAAATTAGCTCATATTATGTTAATGTTAATTACATATTTCTTATAATATCTGTTATTAAATTTAGTTTTCGTATAATCTATACTTATGTTAAAAATTTTCCCGTAATGTTTAATCTTTATATACTATATTCCATATTATATTATTTAAAATACATTTAAACTTAGTTTTAATTCAATTAAACATAGTTTATATTATAATAACGTGTTTAATTCTTTTTAATTTAATTTTAATAATGAACAGGTGTCATTCGTGAAAAATTTGAAAGGTATGTTATTGCCTGCATTAGTAGTAATTGCTTGGGAAGTTTTTGCTATATACTTGGGTAAACCAACGGTAATACCTCGTTTAGAGGCAATAGTGGCAGTATTGTTAAACCCTACAATGACTTTATTGGGTACTGGTACAATTATAGATAATTCGATTATTAGTATTACAAGAGTTTTAACAGGGTTTTTGGTGGCTTTTGCAGTAGCAGTTCCTTTAGGTATTATGATGGGGTATTATAAGCCCGTAAATGATATATTTGATACTTTTATGGAGCTTTTAAGACCTATTCCCCCACTTGCCTGGGTTCCCCTTACTTTGGCTTGGTTTGGTGTGGGTAGTACTTCAATAATTTTTATCATTTTTATAGGTGCATTTTTCCCGATATTGATAAATACTGTAGCAGGTGTTAAAGAAGTCCCAAATATTTTGGTAGAGGCTTCAAAAACTTTGGGATGTACTGGAATTAACGTTTTAAGGAAAGTAATCATACCCGCAGCTTCTCCGAGTATATTAACCGGTTTGAGAGTCGGGGCAGGCATTGCGTGGATGTGTGTTGTTGCAGCGGAAATGTTGCCTGGGAGTGATTCAGGACTGGGCTATTTAATTATGTATGCTTATTCTTTGAGTAGGATGGACATTATTGTAGCAGCTATGATTGTAATTGGGCTAATTGGCATAGTTTTAGATAGGGGATTACGATATATTCAAGATAAGAAATTTAAATGGAAATCTATGGTTAAATAATTTAATAAAATAATAATAGTAATAATAGTAATAATAGTAATAATAATAATAATAATAATAATAATAAAATACTAATTTAATAAAAAATAATAATATAATAAAAAATAACGTAAATCAAAATAAATAGGTGTACTTCATGACTTTGCAGATAAAAAACATTATAAAGAAATATACTGGTAAAAATGAAGTACTTGCAGTAGATAACGTTTCATTGGAAATTGGTAAGAGTGAATTTATATCAATCGTAGGCCCGAGTGGTTGCGGAAAATCAACACTTTTAAGAATGGTCGCAGGTCTTGAAACCATCACGGGTGGAGAAATAATATTCGATGGTAAAAAAGTAGACGGTACAAATGCAGAAAGAGGAATGGTATTTCAGCAGTACACGCTTATGCCGTGGAGAACTGTGCTTCAAAATATCACATTTGGTCTCGAAGTTAAAAATATCCCAAAAGAAGAAAGATTGTCTATTGCAAGAAAATACATAAAAATGATTGGTTTAGAAGAATTCGAAAATTCTTACCCTTATGAATTGAGTGGGGGAATGCAACAAAGAGTTGCAATTGCAAGAACTCTTGCAAATGACCCTAAAATTGTACTTATGGATGAACCTTTTGGTGCTTTAGATGCACAAACAAGGTCTATGCTTCAAAATCACTTGTTGAAAATATGGGAAACAGATAAAAAAACAATCTTATTTATCACACATAGCGTGGATGAAGCGATATATTTATCTGACAAAGTGGTTATTATGAGCGCAAGACCGGGTAAAATTAAAGAAATCATCGACATAAACATCGAAAGACCACGAAGTAGGATAAGCCCGGAGTTTTTAGATTATAAGAAAAAAATATACGATAGTCTAAAAGAGGAAGTCTTAAAATCATATAAATAACTGATAAAATTAATAATATATATAATAAGAATAATTTATAATACGAATAATAAGAAAAATAATATTAATTATATTTTTTAAGGTAGATTATAATTTATAATTAATAAGTTAACAAATAATTAAATTAATAACTATATATAGTATACATTAATAATATATAATTGATTAATAGTTGATTGCTAATAATCAAAATATACTATACTACATTTAAAAATTTTAGAAATAAGGGTTTAACAAATATTACTAATGTTATTACTAATTTTATAAACTTGTTAAACACGTGTCTAATATGGGTATAATTGTTTCAATCTTATCAAAAAATTATATGCCAACGGGTTTGGGTGATAATTTGGATAATAAAGATATGGATATTTTAAATATGCTTATGGATGATGGCAGGATGGCATTTACTGAAATTGCAAAGAAGCTTAAAACAAGCGAAAGTTCTGTTAGAAAAAGAGTAAAAAAGATGGAAGACGAAGGGGTCATTAAGGGATACACAACCAATATAAATACCTCAAAACTTGGCTATGGTGTAGTTGCTTTAACTGGTTTTGATACAAACCCCGAAGACTTTTTATCTGTTGCACAAAGTTTATGCGAGTTTGAAGAAATTAAAAAAGTATTCACTTCAACTGGCGACCACATGATTATGACTGAAATATGGGCAAAAGACGGTAAAGAACTTTCTGACATCTTATTTAATAAATTGGGCACTATTAAAGGCATTAAAAAAATATGTCCTGCAATCATCCTTGAACAATTAAAATAATTCAAGTACTACTAATTAAATTATTAAATTTAATCAACAATATGGATGACCTACATAGTAGAATAATAAAATGATACTAATTATAATACTAAAATAAATAAGTATTTTTAATATTTAATTATTATTTTATTATTATTATTATTATTATTATTATTTTATGATAAATTCGTATATTCGTGAATTGTTTCATAAATCGGTCCGTTTGGCTTTAAAATACTCTTCTTTAAAGAAATTTTATTTATATTACATTTTCCAAATTCGAAAGATTTATTATTTTTAACAATTTCAAGTATATTTTTCTTAGTTTCATAATCCACATTTTTAATTCTTGCAATAGTTAGATGTGCAATTATTTTTTTAGTGTAATTTGCACCATATTCTCTTTTAAAACCGATTTTTGACAATTTTTTATCTATTTCTTTGAATTCGTCTTCTAAATTCGAAATTCCAACCCATAAAACTCGAGGCTCGTATTTATTGGGAAAAACACCTAATCCACTAACTATTATATCTTTATTAATACTTAATTTCAATTTTTTTAAGTCTTTAAGCTGTTTTTCTGATATTTCACCTAAAAATTTCACAGTAATATGTAAATTTTCATCTTCTACAAATTTTATGTTTTTGTTAGTATTTTTATTATATTTAGTATCTTCATTATTTAATTTAGTATTTAATTCACGTTTAAACTCGTTAATTTTTAAATTTATCCCATTATCTAATTCAATCGCTAAAAAACATCTCATAGTATCACAAGCCCTAATATAGTCGTAATATCCATAAATATATTGTAGGGACTTTATATATAAATAATGCAATATTTTAATATCAGTTTACAACTTCGGAAAATTTGGTGAAATTATGGGGTTAATAAATCAAAATAGTTATGAAAGATATGCAAGACAGATTAATTTAGAAGGTTTTGGAAAAGATTCGCAAGACAAATTACTAAATTCAAAGGTATCAGTAATCGGAGCTGGCGGTTTAGGTTCAATAGTTTTGCAATATCTAACTTCTGCAGGAATAGGCGAAATTAATATATTGGATTATCAGGATATTGAATTGTCAAATCTTAATCGGCAAATAATCCATAATGAAACTAATTTGGGACATTTAAAGGTAGAATCTGCAAAAGAAAAATTAGAAAAATTAAATTCCGATGTAAAAATAAATATTTTTAATCAAAAATTAGAAAAAAATCAACCTGATTCGGATTTAAAATTTATAAAAAAAAGTGATTTGATAGTTGATTGCCTCGATAACTTTGAAGCAAGGTATATTTTAAATGATTTGGCTTTAAAATATGATAAACCACTAATACACGGAGCAATTGAAGGTTTACACGGACAAGTAAGTACAATAGTGCCAAACGAAACCCCGTGTTTAAGATGTATTTTTAAAACAAAGGAAAATAAGGATAAAGTACCAGTTTTAGGCTTTACTGCGGGGGTTGTTGGTTCCATACAAGTAGGGGAAGCTATAAAGTACATTACAGAATACGGTGAAACACTGAAAAATAAATTATTATCTATTAATTTAAAAAATAACGAATTTTTAACGTTTAAAGTCAAGAAAAATCCAAATTGTATATGTAATGATAAATTAAACCAATAAAATCAAATTATTAGTAATTACATTATTTTATATTATTTTATATTATTTTTGAATATTCATTTTTATAATATTTGTACAGCGTATAATTTTATAGTCCTATAATTTTATATATTTTTATATTCTTATATTTAAATGTACTTTTGAAATACCATTAATTAATTAGTTTTTCCGATAGGTATTAGATTTTTAATAGGGTTTTTATACTACGACGTCATATGTAATCATCATATTCAAAAAGTTAAAATCTTAAATTAAGAAATTAGGATTTTTTAAGCATAAATTAAGTATATTGATTACATAGGTGCGTAAATGATAATTATAGGACTATTTGGAAAAACGGGTTGCGGAAAAACCGAAATATTGGATTTACTAAAAGAAAAAGACTATTCTGTAGTAGATATAGAAGGTTGCGCAAATACTAAGGGAAGTGTTTTAGGTGATTTATACCATTTAAAACAGAACAATCAGGAAATTTTTGATAAATTTTTAAGTGAACAACACGATAAAGCACTCAAAAAAGGCTATTGTATCGTAGAATTTGAAGGTAGGTATATTGGAGGTCAGGAGAAGGTTAAAATTCCCGAACCATATTCAAACTTAAAAAACTACAAACACAATATTTTGATTGACTGCCCATATGACTGTCAGATGAAAAGACTTTTAAAATGGTATGAACCTCAAAACGAACAAGAAAAAGAGATGTTAATAAATAAAATTAAACTATTGGAAAGTTTTTTTAAAAATAAATTGGTAGACGTTCTTAAAGAGATTGAAGAATTAATTATAAATGATGAATATTATAAAGCTTCGCAAATGATTGAACAACATCTTTATGCAGACCATTATTTAAGGCATATTCAAAAAGTTGACTGTAATTTAAAGATAAATAACGTTGATTCAAAAGATTCAATTAACGAAGTGGTGGATTATATAAACGTAATTTTAAAAGAAAATAATCTAAAACCCTAATTCTAAATTTTAAATAAAAATTAATAACCAGAATAAAATTAAAAATGGTAGGAATGGCATTATTAACTAATAAAATGTGATTTTATGGATGAAGAAATACTTTCAAGGTTATTAACCTTTAAAAAAGATGTGATATTGGTAATAATATTACATAATGGTTCAAAAGTGATAACTGATGGGGAAAAAATACTCGCAGGTAAATTAAATGGTGAATTAGCTTCATTTATTTTAAAAACTTCGAAAGATATTAAAAATCGGAATGTTAAAAAGCCAGAATTGTATACTTTTGAAAAAATAGAGGATGAAAATAAATTAATTTATTTTGAACCTATAGATATAAAATCCTTCTTAAAATCAATCGGTGGAGAATTAGACGATTCTTTAATAACAAATGAGGAATTAAGCTATATTTTATCTGATTTAGACATCACATACAATGGAGTATCGGAATATATTGAAACCGAAAATGACATAATTGATGGTTATGACAATTTCAAGGAAAATTACATATTGATTGACGCAAGAGCTCCAAATGAGTACAATGAGAAAAGGATACCTCATTCCATAAACATTCCGCTTTTTATGGATGATGAACATAAAAATATAGGCATTGCTTTTAAAAAGGAAGGTAAAGAAAGAGCTATCGAACTTGCAGGCAATTATATGAAGACAGGTATTCCAAGATTAGTGGATGAGTTCTTAAAACTCGATAAAGATAAGGAAATAATCGTTTATTGTGCAAGGGGCGGTATGAGAAGCCAAACAATAGCAACGCTATTAAAATTAATGGGTTTTAAAACAAAACGGTTAATAGGTGGGTTTAAAGGATATAAACTCAAGTAATATACATTATTTAATATAATTAATTTTTTTATTTATTTTTTATTTATTTTTTATTTTTTATTTATTATTTTTAGTTATTATTTTTATTTATTTTTTAGTTATTATTTTTAATTTTAGTTTATGTATATTTTATTGCGAAACACAAATTAAAAAAGATATCTTTATAAATTATCACTAAAATAATAGATATAAATAAAACAATAGCAAAAGCTATTATTAATAATCCGCCATATGAAGGTGAAAACGTGTCTACATTAGACTACTTAAAAGATTTAGCAACTGAAAAAGGTATTTCAGGAAATGAAGACAATGTAAGAAATTACATGAGAAAAGAATTAGAAAAATACGCTGATGAAATTTACGAAGATAATTTTGGAAATTTAATTGCAAAAAAAGGTACAAAAGGACCTAAAATAATGATTGCAACACATATGGACGAAATTGGTCTTATGGTAAAATACATTGATGATAAAGGTTTCTTAAAATTCGTTAAAATCGGCGGAATAAACGACCAGATGTTATTAAACCAGAAAGTAGTTGTTCACACTACAAAAGGGGATATAATCGGTGTTTTAGGTTCAAAACCACCTCACAAAATGGATGAAAGCGAAAGAAACAAATTAATAAAATCCGATTTAATGTTTATCGACGTAGGAGCTTCAAACAGAGAAGAAGCTGAGGCTATGGGTGTTGAAATAGGTACGCCTATGTCATTTAGAACTGATTTCGATACGCTTGGAGATAAAAGAATCACTTGTAAATCATTCGATAATAGGGCAGGTTGCGCCGTTCTTTTGGAAGCTATGAAACAGATTTCAGAATCAAACGAAAAAGATGGAATCGAGTGCCAGTTTTATGCAGTAGGAACTGTACAGGAAGAAGTTGGTTTAAAAGGGGCTAAAACATCCGCATTTGGAATAAACCCTGATGTAGCATTTGCTTTAGATGTTACAATCTGTGGAGACCATCCGGGAATTAAATTAGAGGATGCACCTGTCGAAATGGGTAAAGGGCCAGTTATTACAATCGCAGATGCAGCCGGAAGGGGCATACTCGTTAGTGGTAAAGTTTTAAAAATGATGAGAGAAATCAACAAAAAAGTAGTGGAAGGAAAAACTGAAACTGAAATACCAGTTCAATATGAAGTGGGAGACGGTGGAACAACTGATGCAACCGCTATTCACTTAACAAGAGATGGTATACCTACAGGAGTAGTTTCAGTACCTTCAAGATACATACACACACCAGTGGAAGTTATTGAAATCGAAGATTTAGAAAATACTACTAAATTAATTATAAAATGTTTAGAAAATGTACATAACTATTTCTAATCTATTTTTATTTTATTTTATTTTAATATTATTTTTATTTTAATATTTTTCAAATTAAACTCTTTCCCCCGGTCTTAAATATGATTTTAATTGTTTTTTAGACCAATTGCCAAAATAAATATTGTTTCCAGTTAAATCCATACCTTTAAAGTCAATATTGTACTTTAATTTCAGTAATTTAGGTATTTTAGCATAAACTGAAACATTTTCAAAGCCATCAAATATAAAGAAAGGCATTAAATAACTTATATCTGGATTAGTATATGCAGTATGTACTAAAACAGGATAGTACTTTTTTAAGAGCGAATTATTGTTTAAACCCAATTTTGACATTATCGTTTCTGATAAATTCTTATTTACGTGGACGTATTGACAAAGCATACTATATTCTTCGTGTCTTCGTCTTTTACCCATAAATTTATAATCTATATTTGCATATTTGATGTTTTTAGGGATTAAATTATCAAAAATTGATATGGATTTTGCTAAAAGTATCCTATAATCTTTTAGGTTTTCCATATGATTTTCCATACTTTTAGTTTTTAATGCGTATTTTGCTTCGTTTAATTTTCCTATTTTGCATAAAGCATTTAAATATGCGACGTATTTGCACAAATGTGTTTTTTCACCGTTTTTATTGATTATCCAATAATCATTGCCCATTAAAACATCTTCTATGAGTTTTTTGTACCCTATGGGTACTTTGTTTTTAGCCTTTTGTATAAGATTTTCTGTAAGCATCCCCTTTTCAAATTCCGTTAATTCATCATATGGCGTTTCTGGAGTTAGTTTCATAGATTTAATATATTCTATAGATTCTATTTCAGTTCTAAACAGTGGTATTTCATTAAAATTATGTAAACTTATATATAATGGTCCTTTTTTATCATATATTAAGAGTTCGTCAACTTCTCGAAAAATACCGTATTGTTTGAGTTTTCCATCAGATAAATTAATTTCTTTATTGATATAATATTGATATAGTACATCTACAAAATCCTTTAATTCGTTATCTTCCATGTTTTCAACCATTTTTAGAATTTTATACATGTTTTAACCTTTAATCTTTTTAAAATTTTTAAACTTTTAAATATTATATTTTTTAAAATTAATTATTTTATTATTTTATCTTTCTATATTATAATTTAAATAAATACAAATATATAAAATAATGTAATAATTACAATATATTACAATATATTACAATATATTACAATATATTACAATAATTTACAAGATTTAATAAATTTTGCAATAAAACTTTAAAAATGGGATATTATGAAATTATTTGGAACATCAGGAATCAGAATGAAAAATTTAAGCCCCGAAATAGCGTATAATGTAGGTTTTGCAATCGCAAAAGACTATAAGAACGTAGTAATTGGTAGGGACTCAAGAACAACCGGCGAATTAATAGAAAGTGCTATAATCACCGGTCTTTTAAATGGAGGGGCTACTGTAAGCAAATTAGGTATTGTACCCACACCAGTGCTTGGTTTTGCTTCAAAAAACTATGAAATGGGGATTATGATTACAGCTTCCCACAACCCTCCCGAGTACAACGGTATAAAATTGTTTAATAAAGATGGTACTGCATTTTTAGAAGAACAAGAGCATCATATTGAGTCCATAATTGAAAATAAGGATTATGAGCGAACTAATTGGAGTACTATAGGCAAAGTGGTTGAAGACAAATATTCAATAATTGAATATTGCAAATTTATAATAAACAATTTGAAACCATTAACTTACAAACATAACGTTTTAGTGGACTGTAGCAACGCTGCAGCTTGCGAATTATCGCCATATTTATTTACTGAAATGGGTTGTAAGGTAATATCTATAAATTCACACTTTGACGGTCGTTTTGTTGGTAGAATGCCCGAACCAAACGAAAAGAACTTAATTGAAACAATGGATATGATAAAAGGGTTAAATTCGGTTCCAAATAAAGATTATATCGCAATTGCACACGACGGTGATGCCGACAGAATGATAGCAATTGACGAAAAAGGACGTATAACGGATTTTGATAAACTTTTAACCGCATATTCTCGATTTATTGTAGAAACAACGGATACAAACAGCATAATTACAACAATTGATGCATCTATTGCACTCGATGAATATGTAAACGCTAATTCAAAAGGTAAATCTATAAAAATTATGCGTACAAAAGTTGGAGACGTTGCTGTATCGAATAAAATTAAAGAATTAGCTAAAAACGGGGAAGATGTTCAATTTGGGGGAGAACCTTCCGGTACTTGGATACACAGTGGAATACATATGACCCCTGACGGGATATTGTCCGGTTTAAGACTTTTGGAAATGATGGAGCACTTTAATAAAAAATTATGTGACATAATGGATGAAATACCCGCTTATGATAATATGCGTGAAAAAATAAGTTGTAGTGATGATAAAAAAAGCGAAGTAATGCAAAAAGTTGCAAAAGAAGGCGAAAAATTGTTTAACTGTGTACCAAATACCCTTGACGGTGCAAGGTTTGACCTCGAAGATAAAGATGCTTGGGTTTTAATTAGACCGTCCGGCACTGAGCCTTACATTCGAATTAGGGTAGAAGCAAAGGATGAAAAAGTTGCAAAAGAGTTATTTAATCAATCAAAAGAGTTATTGGATAATTTTTTAAATTAAAATAATAAAAATAATAAAAATAATAAAATAATAAAATAATAAAATAATAATAAAATAATAAGAAGAATATACTATTAAAATCGATTAAAAACATTTTTTTGATTTATATAATTTATTTTCTTAAATATATGTAGAGTATTGATAAATACCAATTAATACCATTATTTATTTTTAATTATTTCTAATTATTACTATTTTTTAACTTTTTGACCGTAAATATTATATACTATTGTATAGTATAGTAGTGTACCACTCTTTTAATAATACCATGATGATACGAGTGGGTGCCATCCGGATAAAAAAAATTTTTTTAAATAGTGAAGGAGGTCATAATATGGCTGTTTATGTAAAATTTGAAGTACCACAAGAATTAGAAGAGAAAACTGCTGAAGTAGTTTCCAAAGCTACTATGATTAAAAAAGGAGCTAACGAAGTAACCAAAGCAGTAGAAAGAAGTAGAGCAAAATTAGTAGTAGTTGCTAAAGATGTTCAACCTGAAGAAATCGTAGCACACATCCCTGCTATCTGTGAAGAAAAAGGTATCGCATACACATATTGCGCTACAAAAGAAGATTTAGGAAAAGCTGCAAACTTAGAAGTTCCTACATCAGCAATTGCTATTATCGAAACCGAAGATGCTGAAGGATTAAACGAGTTAGTTGAAAAAGTTAACGCTTTAAAAGCATAATTTAATTAATTTAATTTAATTTAATTTAGATTTGCTTTATGAATTTATCTATATTAATTAGAAACACGAAGCATAAGCACAAATTAGGTGATTAGCAATGGCTGATGAAATGGTATACAAAGAGGCAGTAGCTGCTGAAATCATTCAAGTAAATGGTAAAACAGGAGTTACTGGCGAAATTTTCCAAGTAAGATGTAAAATCTTAGGTGGAAAAGACAATGGTAGAATTTTAACAAGAAACGTTAAAGGTCCAGTTAAACTCGGCGATATTATTATGTTAAGAGAAACCGAGAGAGAAGCAAAACCTTTAGGAAAAAGAAGAAGATAAGTGGATAACAATCCTAACATATTCTTATAATCGGATATCATACAGTAGTTAAACTATAAACATTAAATATTTTTAATATGTTTACCAATTGTTTATGTTCAATTACTGACAATTCCGACTTGGTGATGAAAATGGAATGGAAAACATGTAGCTTTTGTGAAGGTGAAATTGAACCAGGATGCGGAAAAAAATACGTTAAAAAAGATGGTTCAATTATGCACTTTTGCTCATCAAAATGTGAAAAAAACTTCAAACTCGGTAGAGTAGGAAGAAGATTAAGATGGACAAACATCTTCAGAAGAATAACAAAAGGACAACAATAAATTTAATAATTTAAGTTAAATAATTAAGTTAATATTAAGTTAAATAACTATATTAAATAACTAAATTAATTTAAATTTAAATTATTATTTTCCTTTTATTAATACTAATAATATTAGTAATATTAGTAATATTTAATATTGTTAATATTTTACAGATATGATATCATATATCTAAATGGATGGTTCGTATGATTATATCGAATGAATATTATTTTTTATTGATTAATCTTGATAATTAACCTCTGTTAAGTTAAAAATCTTTAACACTCGTTAAAATTAAGAATTTTTCAGTTATTTTTACAATTTATATATAATTTATAATCTTTAACCCTATAAACGTTATTTAATCAATTCATAAAATAAAAAAGGTAATTTAATGTCTTCATCTAATTTAAAAGGAATTCTTTATGTTTTATTGGCTTCAGGCTCTTATGGTATGGTGCCTTATTTCGCACTAATCGCTTTTGATGGCGGTTCTAATGCTACAACGGTTATATTGTTCAGATTTTTAATTGCAGCCATTTTTTTGGGCGCATACTTAAATATAAAAAAAGTGGATAAAAAAATAACTACAACCAAAATATTTGATATAGCACTTTATGGAGCGTTATTTTATGTAGCTGCGGCTTTATCATTAGTTATGGCATATTATTACATACCAACAGGTGCCGCAACAGTTTTACACTTTGTTTACCCCGCTTCTGTTGTAATAATTATGGTGGCGTTATTTAAAGAAAAAGTAATCGCTGAAAAGATATTTTGCCTTTTACTTTCTATAATCGGTGTAGTATTATTAGCAAATGGCGAGGGTGGAATTTTAAACCCTTACGGGATATTTTTAGGTTTAATATCTGGAGTATTGTATGCGGTGTACATTGTAGCAGCAGGGCAAGGTAAATTAACGTGTTCAGATGCTATTGTATCATCTTATTACTTAACGGTTTCAGCATCTGCAATTCTTTTGATATATGGATTCCTTACAAATGGAATTGCACTAAATTTAACACCTATGGCTTGGGGTGCTATGGCATTTATAGCAATATTTTCAACTGCAATCTCTTTAATATTGTTCTTAAGGGGTGTAGGACAAATAGGAGCTTCTAACGCAGCTATATTAAGTACTATGGAGCCAATTGTGAGTGTAGTTATTGGAGTTTTACTATTGGGTGAATCTTTAAATATTTCAATGATTTCAGGTACCTTTTTGGTTTTAATGTCTGTAGGTTTGTTAACCTATTCTGAAAAACGAAAGAGTAAAATTAAATAATTTCTATAAAATATTTTTATACTATAATTACTTATTAATTTTAAATAATTCTAAATTACTTAAATTAAATTAAATTAAGTTAATATATTATTAAATTAACTTAAAATTTCAAAAGGTAAAACTATGCACTATTTTTCAGAAAATCCAAATTCAAAACACAATGAAACAACTATAAGGGGCACCATAAATAACAAAGTACTGTTATTTAACACAGATGCAGGGATTTTTTCCCCAAATTATGTGGATAAAGGTTCTCAAATTCTTGTACATTACTCTGAATTTAAAAAAGAAGATGATATATTGGATATGGGTTGTGGTTATGGTGCTATAGGCATATCCTTAGCAGATGACGTTAATTCGGTAATTATGACTGATATAAATAAAAGGTCTGTAAGTTTAGCAAAACAAAATATAAAGTTAAACCACGTGAAAAATAAAAATATAAAAATATTTCAAGGAAATTTGTACGAAGAAGTACCAAAAGATGCTAAATTTGATACAATAATCTCAAACCCTCCAATAAAAGCAGGTAAAGCTATTATTCATAAGATAATATCTGAAGGTTTAAATTTCTTAAAGCCAAATGGTAAAATATATGTGGTTATTAAAACAAAACACGGTGCAAAGTCTTTAACTGACTTTATGGAAAAAACATACGGAAATGTGGAAATTGTTAAAATAAAATCTGGTTATAGAGTTTTATGTAGTTTAAATAAATCATTAGATAATTCAGTAGATAATTCAGTAGATAATTCAGTAAATGAATAAAATACCCTATCAAATGACAAATATGGTAAATATTAACCTTGTTAATACTATTTTATTAACGTTTATCATATTAGTTAGTTTAATCGGGTAAATTTAAATTAATTTATTTATCGTACTTTTTTTATAAATATATAAAATTAGTATTATTTTTTATTAAAAAATATATTTTATTTATTATTTAATATTACTTTTTTACATACAAGTACTAATATATTGGCTATATGATAAGGACGATAAAACATATCGAAAATACTATATACTATAATAATCACAAATATTTTATGAATATTATATGAGTACTTATTTAATAAATTCAATAATAACAGTATAACAGTAGTATGGCATACTATGTGGTAAACAGCATCATATAAATGGTTAATTAACTAAATGGCGAATATTTAATAAATAAAACCGTTATAACATACAAGATAATTTATGTTGAATTACTATGTAATTGTTAATATTTTTAATCCAATAAACAATACACCCATATGTGGTAAATATAAGTATCAAGTATATAGTATAATCATTCGGAGGGATTTCTTTGAACGTCTCCAAAAAACGTTTTAAGGTATATTTATCTTACTTTTTAGTTTTTTTAATTATCGGATTGTTTATGATTTTTTCAGAATCTGCATACGATGTAATACCAACCTATACCCCCAAATATACCATCGACTATGATTTAGGACTTATCACTGGTAATTATAATCATACAATCTCACAAATCAAATTTGATAAAAATCCAAAGACTTTAAATGTATTTTTGTCAAGTGAATGGCTTCAGAAATCTTCTTTAGAACAACAAATTCTTGCTAATAACATAGGTGTAGAATTAAACAGTGCTTTAAAAAATAAACATCTATTAGATGAAAATGAAGAATTAAATGTTAACTATTATTTAAATAATGAGAATATGTGTAGATATTCGTCTAAATCGGGCGTTGTTATTTTAAAAGATAATGATTTTTCAGATTTAGGTTATGAAAAATATGATAATTCTTAATAATACAACCATAATAATAAAATAGTAGTATAATAACTTAATAAATTAGTAATAACTTAATATTGGCTAAAAATAAAGAAAATAGTAAGATATTTTAAATTAATAATAATTTTAAGTATCTTATAATATACTTTTTAATATGTATCAACTAATGTATTCAAACAATAATTATTTAAACAATAATTATTCAAATAAATACTTTAAAACTGCTTTTTGAGCGTGTAATCTATTTTCTGCTTCGTCAAAGACGTATGAATTTTTACTTTCAAATACTTCAGACGTAATTTCCATACCTTTATTAGCCGGTAAACAGTGTAATACGATTGAGTCTTCTTTTGCAAGTTCCATTAAACTGCTGTTTATTTGGTATGGCGGGAATATTTTTTTAATAGTTTCTAAATCTTTGTTTACATCACTCATACTAATCCAAACGTCAGTATATAAAACATCAGCATCTTTTGCAGCTAATTTGGCATCGTTAGTCAATGTAAGACTACCTTCACCATATTTTTCGATTATTTCGAGTGCTTTTTTTACAAATATTCCATTAGGTTCATAACTTCGAGGAGTTGCGATAAATACGTCCATTCCAAGAATTGCACCTGCAATTATTAACGAATTAGCGATATTGTTTCCATCTCCAAAGTATGAAAGTTTTAATCCTTTGAATTCATCAATTGATTTAAATCCTTTTGTTTCTTTAATGGTTAGTATATCTGCTAATATTTGACAAGGGTGTGCTAAATCACTTAAAGCATTTACTATCGGAATTTTACTGTTTTTATCCAATTCTTCAAGTGTATCGTGTTTTTTAACCCTTGCAACTATTGCATCGACAAATCTTTCCATTACTCTGGCAGTATCTTCAATACTTTCCTTTTTACCGAGGTGTATCTCGTTATGGTTCAATGTTAGACTGTGCCCCCCTAATTCATTTACTGCAAGGTCAAAGCTGATTCTGGTTCTTGTAGATGGACTTTCAAATATTAATGCAATGTTTTTATTTTTTAAAACATCGTGCCCATACCTATTTTGTTTAAAATATTCTGCATATTCCATAAGTTTGGAAATATCTTTGCGTTCTAAATCCCAAAGTGTTAACAAACTCATATTACTCACCTTTCCTATTTTCAAATAAATTTAATTTATTTATTCAAAATTTAATTTAAAACAAAATTCATCTATTTTTCATCTATTTTTTTATTTCTAATTCATTTTTTCGATTTAAAACAATTAATTTGGTAATTTTGACAAGTTATACTATTTATTACACATAATATATAAATCTGATTATTTAGAGATATAAATATACATATAATATCATTTTTTCATATCTATTTATTTTAAATTTAAGTACGCTTAAATAATGTTCGGTCAGTACCTTACATAATAATTATTGATTTAATAAAGTATATTTATATACTATATTGTGAGTTAAAGCACTGACTCACTAAAAAATGGTTGTATAAAAACTAAACCTCCAAATTTAAATGTCAGTACTTTTGTACGAATTTAAAGGATATTTACACATATGAAATCCATTATAACTGTGGATTCATATGTAATTTACAAATTATAATATTTTTTATATTTTAATAGCCTAATATTTAATATGCTATTATATTTCTAATTAAAAATGTCATTAAAATTTATAACTCATTAGTTTAAATATCAATTTAATCAATTTAATCAATTTAATCAAAATTTAAATATATATCTTAAATAACTATTTAGGGGTGTTAAAATGGATTTAAAAAAGTTTTCCATACTTGCATTTATAATTGTAGCATTAGGCGCCATAATTATAGGTTTTAATAGCCAAAACTACAAAGATACTAATCTTGATATTATTTCATTACAAGATTGGAATTTTAATAATAATGGTAATGGTTTAACCTTTGAAATGGTTCCAATCGGCTCAAAAGAAGCTTTAGAGCAGAGGACTGAATTAAAAAATTCTCAAATGAGTAGTTATGAAATGGGTTTGCGTACTAACGATGCAATTAGTTATAATGCCGTAGAAAATACGGCTGTTTCCAAAACTTCAATGGATTCCGCAGTCGGTACAGGTGAATCGGCAGATTCTTCACGATATTCTGAAACAAACGTTCAGGTAAAAGGCGTAGATGAAGCAGATATCGTTAAAACAGATGGTAAAAATATATATTATTCGCCAAACAGTTATTATGGTAAAACATATATGATTGACGCCTTACCTCCTGAAACCGCAAAATTAATCGGTGAAATTGGAAAAAGTGGTGAATTATACCTTCAAGACGATAATTTATTGATAATAGAATATGATAAAATTTCTTGCTACAACGTGGAAGATATTAAAAACCCTTCATTAAGTTGGACAAAGAATTTAAATGACACAAGATACATTGATTCAAGAATAATTGATGGAAAATTGTATATGATATTTTCAGAAAGATACAACTACCCAATTGTCTACAGAAATTATAAGTTAGAATATTCAAATATGTATTATCCCGTATTACCTCCAATAGTAGATTATAATGATGAAACAAACTATATTATCACCAAAATGGATGCAAACACCGGAGATATTGAAAAATCAATCAGTGTTGCAGGTACATACGATTCAACAGCTTATTTCTCAGAAGATAATCTTTACTTTACATACTATATTACACCAGATTACAGCAAAGCAATGATTCAGTATATTTTAGATAGTGGAGATATATATTTCCCAGTAGAAATTACTGATAAAATTAGCAGGGTTTACCGCAACGAGGATTTTGGGAACTATGCTAAGTATATTGAAATAACAAGCACAATTGAAGAGTATTACAATAGCCTTCCAAGCGAAGAAGCATACGACCTTAGAGATAAATTTAACAAAAATTTTGATAAATATATGTCAGAACAATGGGACGAAATTGAAAGTACTGGAATAATTAAAGTTAAACTCGATGATTTGAGCGTAGCATCTGGTAGTGTAAACGGTAAATTATTGAATAAGTATTCAATGGATGAATACGACGGTAATTTAAGAATTGCTACCACAAAAACAGGTTATTGGGCTTCTGAAACCAAATCATCAAATTCAGTTTATGTTCTCGATATAACAAATATCGATAATGATGATAATAAAATAAAAGTAATCGGTGAATTAAACGACCTTGGAATCGATGAAAGAATATACGGTGCAAGGTTTGACGGTGAAAGATTATATTTAATAACCTACAAAGATATAGACCCATTTATGGTGATTGATTTAAGTAATCCTCAAAAACCAACTTTATTGGGCGATTTAAAAATACCAGGATATTCAACATATTTACACCCACTCGAAAAAGATATCGTTCTTGGAATTGGTAAAGATGAATATAATGACGTAAAATTATCAATATTCGATGTAAGTGATGTAGAAAACCCAACTGAATTAAGTAGTTATTCTATAGCTGGTCAAAAATGGTCAACAGCACTTTATGAACCTCACGCATTCTTATGGGACGATAAAAACAGAGTTGTAGTTCTCCCATCTGGTGATAGTGCATACATTTTAAAAATTGCAGAATCATCTGATGACTACAAAATAACAATGAAAAAACAAGATAAACACGAATTCAGTGTTTCAAGGTCATTATACATTAATGATTACTTGTTTACATTCTCTTATGATGAGATACATATTATTAGTCAAGAAACCTGGGACGTTGTTAAAAAAATTAGACTTCCAGATGATAGAATAAAAATTTATGATGAAGATAGTGAAGACCAAACTACAAGTACTGTAGAAATATACGATAATGATGATATAATCATTGATAATGACACTGAAACAGTAGTTAAGCCTGAAAAAGAGATTTCCGTTGAAACGACATTCGAAAAAATTTCTTTAAGCGTGAATGATACTTATGAAATAGAACTCGAAGAAAACCTATCAACAGGCTATTCTTGGGAATATAATTATACTAAAAACGACGGTGTCGTGAAAATAATTACTGATAACTACTTTGCACCAGAAACGGAATTAATAGGAGCTTCCGGTACTCATAAATGGAAATTAAATGCCTTAAAAACAGGTAATGCTACAATTGAGTTCGAATATTTAAGAACGTGGGAAGAAGGTAGTACCACTCAAAAAATAGTTTATGAATTTGAAGTAAAATAATAAAAATAATAATAAAAATAAAAATTAACTTTTTTTAATTTTTTAAATCTTTAAATCAATGACTTTAATGTATATTATATATTAATTTAATTTAATTTAATTTAAATCCCTCTAAATCCCCAAATTTAACACTTAAATTAAAATTATTGTTTTTAATAATTTCTGAAACTTCAATAATGGGTAAATCTACGCTAAAATTAAATTTATCACTCTTACAGGTGATAATATCGCCCAAATCCCATAAATCTTTATACCCGCAATTATCACTAACTGTTGTATTTAGCGTAATTATGGTATCAACAAAATTGTCATCGGTAAATTCAAATCTATCCATTCCAGAAGCAATTTCAATGGAATAGGGTGATTTAGTGAATAAATTATATTTATCGTCATATTCTACGTTTTTTACTAATTTAATATCTTTAATATATTCTTGGCCATACACATTTTTAATTTCAGGGGAAAATATCACCCATTCATTTTCAGTTTGATTTATACTTCTATTTTTGCCGTTGTAAAGCTCATAAATAAATTTTTTAGCAGTATAATCAAAAACCATTCGTTGACCAATTTTATTATCTTTACATATGGTTGTTAATACATCACCAATGGGTTTACTTTTACATCTACATTCATAAGTATCGCCATCTGCAACAATATCCGAAAGGCTAATAACGTCTATTTTACGGTTATTGTCCGTAGGATTTACCAAGTTTGTATACATTAGTTCAAGTATAATCGATTTAAAGGGTCGTGCCAAGCTATCGACATAATCTTCATTAATTGTTATACGCCTGTTCAGTATTGACAAAGCACTTTTACCATTGACCTGAATATATCCGTCAAGCGTTGTTTTTATGTATTCTATGATACCAATATAACCGTTATAAAGCACGTATTGCCCAACATCAATATGCTCATCATATTTACAATTAAATGAAAATACATCTACAGAATAAAATTTCCTATCCCATCTTAAATTTAATAATTCGCTTATTTTTATTGCATTAATGTATTCAAAATTTTTATTTAATATTTTTAACATATTATCACACAATTGTTTACGTATGCTCAAAAATTAATTAAAATTACATAAACCTAATTAAAATTAATTTTAAGTTAAAAAACTGGTTCCATACTCCCCAATTATTCGCATCTGCACTAATTGTCCAGGTCTGTACCTATCACCGGGGAATTGGGGGGTCATAATCCAATTTACAGTTTCACAAGCTGGAAATTTCTTATGGAGTGATTCGCAATTTGCATCATCGGTATATATATAGTATTCTTCACCATTTAAAATAACCTGTAAATTTCCATAATACCCTTCTTTACCTTGCCAAATAACCTCAAAACGGATACTATCATATAATTGCCAGTTTGGAATTGTATAACTATTATTATTGTACATTTGTGCCGTATCCGATGATTGATATAGGGTAATTTCTCCAACAAGTGGTAATCTATATTTTTCTTTAATATTATCAAACCAAGTGTCGATTTGTGCTTCTTGATTTGTAGAGTGAGCTACGCCACAAACTGAATAATCATCTCTTTTGTCGACAATATTGTCAGGATTTACAAACGTTTGACCAGCATTAACGGTTATTTCTGCGATTAATAGGTCATAAATAGTTTCATTTCTCACCATATTACCATTTATTACTTTTAAACTTATATTTCTAACATCTTCGCTACGGTCAAGTCTTAAAACAATTTTATCAATCCTTGTAGAGCTTCCGCCGACATCTAAGGTAATTATTTTATCTTCGGTAAGTTCATAACCATAACCTTCAATGAGTGCAGAACCTTTTTTTATCATTATATCTGAGTTAGAAATGTGTTCTACTTTTAAATTATCGCCCAAATACAATAAACCCGAACTAACTAATTTAGTAATAAATTTTGCCCAGTCTACGGCATCGTATTGTCTATCACCATTATTATCATTAAAAAATCCGCTCCATTCCATCGTATCACCTTATTTATTAATATTAATTGTTAATTAATCTAACTTAAAATTTTATTAAAGTTATATTGTCAAATTTCGAAGTCGATATATTATATTAATCTTTAATTCAGGATTTGATGTAATCAATTCGATATCATTAGCTCCAGTTTTTAAATTAAAAAATTTACTATCAATTGAAACATAATCATAAGCTTTTTTACGTTCCCCTGTAGTTTTATTCCAATATATAACATCTACTGGTTCAGTGTTAATATACACCGATTCATCAGATTCGAGTTTTTTACACAATTTTATAAATTCATTAGACGTATTATTGATTAATATGCAGTCATCAACGCTATTCGTGGGTCCATTAATTTCCAAATAGACTGGAGTTTCCATATATCCTGTGTTTAACACTGTTTTACGGTTATTTACTTGTCCAAAATTCAACGGTAATGATAATGGGTAGGTAAATCCTAAAGAGCCTTTTGAAAAGTCTACGACTTTTTTACTCGATAACCAGTAAGGTTTTTCAGCCATTAACTCAATAGAAAACTCACGAACCGTATCTGTTTTAGAGCTTGGATTAGAGTTTATATTAATATTGCAAACTTTACAAGGGCATTCATAAGTTTCATCGTACTGTAAATATAGAACACCTGATTTAGTCGGTGAAAATATATTGCTAATCTTTTTTTCTAGTATTTCGGGATTTTTTGAAATTATTAAGCCATTTATTTTTAAATTATACGGATTTAATGTTCCATTGTTAATAATTATCCCATTATTTGAATTTTTGGTCTCATAATTCATTTTTGAACAATTTAAACCTTCTATATTTTGAAATATTAATGTATCAACATTTTCTATTTTTTCAAAATTTATATTTTTTTCAAAAATAATGACCTCATTATCGTTATTTATATATTTCAGAGTGTTTTTTAACGAGTAATATATTGCGTATTTTTTGGTATTTTTGGTTAAACCCTGTCCTTTAGCTTGTAAATATAAATTATTTAATCCTTCCTTTAATTTAACCTTTTTTCCGTATCTTTTATCGCCCATACAGTCTAATCGAACAGAATTTCCATTTAATATTGCATAAATTCCATCAATATCCAAATTCGTATTTATAAAGCATTCTATCAAGTAATCTGATTTAACTACTTTATTAATCGGTTTTTCAAAGACTATATCCAACTGGGGCGTTAATTCTTGCTTAATTACATTAATTATCTCTTTATTTTCTTTTATAATTGTTTTAACATCTGAAATTAATTCATTATTGTTATTATCCGATGAAATAATTCTTATTTGATTTTCACCGTCTATTAAATTTATTAATTTTTCATATATTCCATTTCCAAGGTATTCCATATATTTTATTTGAGTTTCATCGCCATAATGTACTATTTTAACATCTTTTAACCCGCTTTCATCGTCGTAAACTTTAGCACGGGCTTTATATGATTCATCAATACATTTGACGTCCATTGTATCAAAAACAATTTTTGGAGGGGTGGTATCATTTTTACTAATAACGATAGTTTCGGAAGTCCCCAAATAGCTTTCAATATCTGAAGCAATTATATTAATATGGTTATCCCCATAAAATAAGGGTATATCACAAGTGTATTGCGTATTAGTTCCTTCAACTTTTGTTAATTCAATATAACCGCTTAATTTATTACTGTATGCCCTAACATAAAGTATTTCGTCATAATCTGTAATTTCACACTTTAAATTAATGTAATTTTCATTTGTAATTTCAGGAATTGCAGGGTTTTTAATAATATTTACAACAGGTTTATCTTCATAAACGGAATTTAACTTATTTACTATTTTTATATTAGAATTTGACGTCGCACCATTAACATTTGTGGCAATAACTTTTAAATTATTAACTGAATCTAAAAGTGATACGTTTAGCGCATATGTATTTTGTGAACTTGCTATTTTGGTCATATTTTGAGGTTCATATTGATTATTTTGCACTTTTACACTGTTTATCTCATTATCGCAGTAAACTTCTGCATAAACGTCAAAATTATCCTGGCTTGTATAAAGCTGTTGACTGTTAAATATAATAATCGGCACAATATCTTCAAAAACTTCAATTTTTAAATTATTGGAACTAACATTCAACTCTGATACATCGATATCAACCTGATAATTAACCAAATCAAAGTCATTGTTGTTAGAAATGGTAATTTCCAAAGTATTATCAACTTTAACGGAACTCAACTGTATATTATCAAAATGTTCTGCAATTGCAATATAATCAATGTAAATTAAACCGCTACTTCCAGTACTGTTAATATATAGAGTATCTAATGAACTAACGTTATATAATATAGTTTGCTCAAATATGGGATTTTTATCTGCATAAAAACATACTTTTGAATCAGAAAGGTGAAATTCTTGGACATACCAGTTAGAATTTAGTAAATTATATGGAACGTACGTATATTGACCTAATTTGTAGTATTGTTCTTGATAATTTCCAGAGTTGTATGTAGCATCCCCCATTTGCAACATGTCGTTTTCAGCTTCGTTTTTTAGCTGAACACTGCAATATATATTATTCGGTCTAAATCGAGATATTAAACGATAGGATTCAGGTAGGTTTAAGGCGTATTTAAACTGATTAACTGATGATAATTCCATAATTCCGTCGTTAAATTGTGCATTATCTTTTGAACCGCTTACAACCGTCCAATCGTCGAGTGCACTAATATCTGAAAACTTCCAGAAATAATTATAAACGTCATTAGGACTGTTAAAACTACCGTATTCACTATTTTCAGTTATTAATAAAGTTTTACTACCCTTCGCAGGAATTGAAGGAACTTTAACAGTTATAATGTTGCTATTTGCCTCTTTATGATAATATAATGTCATTTTATCACATTTTTATACGTTTAAAATAAATAATGAAAAAATAAAGTGTTGAATTAAATTAAATGGTTATTTAGTTAATTAATTAATTTTAAATCATCTTTAATTTAAATTTAAAGATAGTCAATTATCTCAAGTTTTTGAACGGTTAAATCAAAATTACGCTCAGCTGCTGAAAATTTTAAATCAGAACTCTTCTTTTTAACGTTTTTTAATATAATTAATCTTTTTGGGGAGTTATTGCCGTAAGCAACGTCAGCTTGTTCTTCATATACCTGAACTGCAATAGTGGCAGTTTTTGAGCTACCATTTATATATTTACGGTATTTTGTTGTAATTTCGAGGTTTCCCCCAAATTCGACCATCGTATCAATATCTCCAAGTGTAATAAGGTCTTTGAAGCTTGCACTTAAAGAACTCCCTTTTTCAATCTGTATTTTGGCATAACTAAAGTCAATACTTTTCTCTTCGGTTTCAATTTCTTCTTTAACCTCTAATTCGCTTGCACCGCCGAGTCCTTTAATTGCATAGCTATATTCTACAGTTATCACATCTTCACTTGAAGGAGCCGTATTAAACGTTATTTTATTAAAAATACCGAAAGTATCGTTTATTTCGTAATCGTTTCCAATCGTTAGTTTTAATCCGTTTTTGGCGATTATTTCAGAACCTGAAAGAGCTTCAGGAGATTCTAAAGAGAACTCAGTAATTAAGCCGTCTGTAGTAAGTATTTCTTCTTTAGAATCGGCTAACAGGATAGCAAGCTTTCCACTCGCAGATATGGTTTTTTGGTCAGGTTTTTGAATTGCAATTACCATTCATTCACCTTTTTGTATCTTAATTTATATTCGGGTGTTTAATTTTAATGTTTAATGGTTAGTTTTAAATATTAAATTTAGTTCAGAATCATTATATTCTACACTATTTAATATTAAGTCATATTTTTGCAAAATATTTTCTAAAACGTCTATTTTAGAATTTATATCTTCAATTTTAGAACTGTTTAATTTTATACAGTGAAATTGTTTAGTTTTTAAGATTAATTCAATATTCCAGATTTTTTTATCAAAATTTGGTTTAGCAAATATTTCCATTTCAAATAAATAATCCGAAATTTTCGGATTGAACTGTGATTTAACTGTAATATTTGAATTAATAAATTCTATGGTTATATTATGTAATAATTGATAATATTTGGAGTATTTAATCATTATAGCAATCTCCAGTAAGTTCTTTAAATCCTTTGTCTATATCTATCGTTCCATTTTTGATTTCTTCCACGGAATTCTTGTATATCTCTAAGTAAGCATTAGAACTTTCATCATATGGTCGCATATATAAATAACAAGCATAAAACGTTATAATGTTTAGATTTTCAACAGAACATACATTAATAGCGGTTTTTGCACATTCTTCGGCAAATTCACCATTTGAAAATTGTTCTAAATTTAAATAAACTTTCATTTTGGAAATTACGTCAGTTATCAGTATTTCAGTCATAATATCACAAGATATAATTTATGGCAAATTATTTTCAATTTTCAATTAAATGTCATTTTAATTAAATGCCTTTTAAAACAATAACTCCATTCTTATCATCTACGGATGGACAAATAGCTTGCGTAGCTATTAGTTTTGTTTGCGTCTTTTCAAAAACTTCTAAATCGACAGATAATGGCGTAGCTTTGTTAAATGTTGTAATACTTGCATCATAAGGTACTAATACCACAGTATCGTTATTTAAAAAGTTAGATGTGTATATATTGGCTATAGTTCCATCTAATTCCCTGATGGCTTTTAAACCGTATTCATTTAACTTATTGAGATACTTTCTTCTACTGGTCGGTACAATCATATTAATGGGGGCAGAACTGTACTCCATTATTTCAAAGGCGCTGTCTTCGATGTCTTCCACAATATTACTAATGGTGCAGGTGTCCCACGCATTTGTAGTAGTTTTTTCAGTTCCATTTGAGACTAATTCATTAATACCGTGGTAATTTATTGATTTAGTTATTATTTTGGCCAAAATTATCGAAAATTTCGATATTCCTTCGTTTGTCATCATTCTTGTAGGTCTTACTATTTTAGCATTTAAATCGAATATACGTTTTACATCGTCAGAAAGACCATAGGGTATGTTTACAACTTCCATATCGGATTTATCCAATATTGTAGTATCATCTATGTTAATAGTCTCCGTAATGTATTTTCTACTGGCTGAATCGATTATTGATTCAGGCATTACTTTTTTAATGACGTCTTGCGAGTCTTTAATATTGCTAAACATTTGTTTAACTATTTTTTGCTGTTCAGGTGTTAAACCATTCGCCATATCCTCACCCCGGTTATTTTAAACGATTAAAATACATTTAATCAAAATTTTGTTATTTTACATTGGCAGTATTATTTATCAATAATTAATAATTCACTAATTAATAATTAATAATTAATAATTAATAATTTAATTTTTAAATTGTCTATTTTTGATTATCTTAGTAATACGTCTACATAATTACCTGAAACTCGCATAACTTTGAAACCTGTAGCCGTACCTGATTTTATTGCGTAGCCTTCAGTACCTGCTATCACATAATCGCCACTTTGTATTAACGAGGCTTCATTAGTTTTAACACGCTGAACGCCCAATACAAATATGTTTCCAATAGATTCAGCTTCTAATTTGTTGGTTTTGGTATCATAACAACCTTCATTAGATAATACGCCGATTATATCTGCCCCACTGGCTTTTAATACGCCAGTTTGACCAATGGTGACAAAAGTATTAGGTTCAATGCTTTCAGCCAATTTTACGGAAATTACATTCACAATATCACCTTTAAATTGATTTTATACGTAATAACGACTAAATATTAATCATTAATATTTTGTGATAATAAATTAATTTCTAAATATTAAGGATGTTATTAAGGTTGTTAATGGTATTTTAACAATTTTTTGACTTAAAAATCTATATTAAAAGATTTTAAACTTTTATTATTGGGATTTGGTATATTTTCATCTTTTATATTATTTTTAAAAGATTTTAAACTGTTTTTACTAATCCTACTGAAAGATTCATCATTTGATTCATCAAAAGGTTTGTCAAAATTATTAAAATACATTGATGCCATAATTTCATTTTTTTCATCGGATTTTTTTATAATCATTTTCAACAAAGAATTATTTTTATTGCAAAAATCTTTTAAAAGTCCAATTTCAGAAATTATAACATCTAATTTATCACCTGGTTCTTCAAAATTAGTCATTGAATTAGAATTTTCACAATTAATTTCATTAATTTCATTAATTTCATTTTTAATAGATGCTAATAGCTCAGCAACGTCAATATTTCCATTGGATTTAGCAAACTCTACTTTTGGAGTTGTTTCGAAGCACAATGCTAATGCTCGTATAATACCTTCTTCACCAGATGTATTTTCATTGTATTCAATCGAACAGCCTCTTAAATTATTTTTAAGCTCATAAATTTCCTCAAAAACTTCAACAACTGCATAAAGTTCATTAGTTTTTGAAAGTATTATCTCAGAGACATGACCTACTGCATAATTACTATTTTTATCGTAATTATGGTCAACATTTACCGGTTTACCCTTTAATGTTTCATAATTCTTTGATAACCATTCTTCAGTTATTTCAAACCCGTCTAAATTTGTTATATTCAAAACTGGCAAGAATAATTTTTTCATATTATTACCTGATTTTAGTTAATTTTTATATTTTTTAATTTTATTATGGGTATTATATTATGTTTAAATGTGAAAATTTAGTAAGAGGGTCGTAAATTAAATTTTTAAAGTATTTTTACAATTATATCAATTTTACCCTCTAATTTTGAAATTTTAGACTCTAACATTTGAGTTTTTGCTTTTTAAGTCTTTTAACTCTTCATATATGTTGTCTTTTTCAACAACATCTGTTGCAATTTTGTTCATTTTAAGTTCCATAACTTCTTTTTGAATTGCTTCAAATTTAAGGTCTTTTTTCATATTTTCAGCTTCATCTCTGGCTATAGACCTTACAATGTCTCTTGCATTTGATTTTATTTCGGTTCCATCGTCTTTTTTACTAAATAACGCCATTTTATCCCTTAATCTATTTTATTATTTGGTATTTATTATTTGATTTATTTGATTTTAATTTAATTTAATTGATATGCGTTATCTCAATCAATAGATGAGTTGACGAACTCATAAATCAAGATAACATTTGAAAAGATAACCGAAGACTCTTTATAGTTTACTATTTTATTTTTAAAAACTGCTCGCTATATTTCTTAATTACGAAATAAAGAATATATACTAATTTAAACCATATATATCTTAAATAATTACATTTAAATCCTAAAAAAAGGTTAAATTGTATTTATTTTTATATTTATTTTTATATTTTGGATTAGATTTATTAAACTACGGGGGATATGATGAATAATAAAAATAATGTTAATCAGCATAATCAAAAAGATAAATATCTGGGCATGTATACAAAGACTAATTCTGTGAAAAACAATGTATCTAAAAATGTTGCATATCAAATTTTAATAAATTTAACAATTATTTCATATTCTATATATTCAAATAACTTTAAATTGTTCTTAAATTTTTTCATAATCAATTTATTCGTATATGGTTTAATTTATTTTGATAAAATAATTAATTTTATTAAAATTATGCAAATAAATTGCTTAAAAATTCTAAAAAACAATAAATACGGGGAAAATACTAAAATATTTAATAACGCATTTTACAAGCCATTAGTTATGTTTTTGAGCTCTAAAAAGGTTGAATTTCCAAATCAATCTAAAGTTATAAAAATAAAACCTATGGGAAGCTACAAATCCCCCAGTACTCAAAATTAAGGGAAATTCAAAAAATAAATTTTCCTTGAAATATCTTTCAATATCACTGGTATTTTTTGAATTTTTTGAATTTTTTTCAACAATAATATTTAAAAATATACTTAAAAATATACTTAAAAAAGGTTTTGAAGAGTCAACAATCTATATTTTTAGGTATTATGGATTTAGCATAGTTTTAACGCCTTTGTTAAAATTTTTCATAGACTTAATAATAGATTTGTTGTTTGGTTAATTGGTTGACCGGCTATTAAAATGGATTAAAATAAAAAAATGGATTAAGTAGTAAATGGGGTGTAATATGGCACTGTTTAATAGTAAAACTTATTTAAAAGATTTAGAAAGTACAAAATCCAAAGATTTATCTGAAAAAGCTTTAAAAAAATTTAAAGAGGACGTTTTTCCATGTGTAGATTATCCCGATGATATATTGCAAAGAGAACGTAAAATCAGCTTAATTAAAATTTTAGATGATTTATTTGGAAATCACACAGTTGACGGAGAATTAAATTATTTAACTTTGTTAGATGCAATTCACGATTTATTATGCAAAAATCAGCTCAATGAATTAGAATATACCTATATGGTTCAAATTTTAAGTTTTTATATATATCATACCGTATTATTTAATAAAACGCTTGATTTGCAAGTTATTGCAGATATCATCTGTAAATCTTAAAATGTGTTATATACATAATCTTAATTATTTGGCAAAAATTAACCTCTTAATCTTTAATTTGCAAATTTGGTAAGTTATCGGTGGGAAATATGTATCTAAAAAGCTTAATAAACTATGCAATATCTACTAAAACGTTTGATATACAAGAATTTTTTAAATTAGGCGCTGAAATAGGTATTAATTTGAAAAATTATAATTTTAACCTTACAACAAAAACTAAATCTAAAACTAAATCTAAATATTTTAAGGAAGTTTTTAGAAAAATTTTCAAAGAATTTTTTGATGATTTTGTTGAAAAGATTAAAAATATGGATATAATTACACGATGTAAATATCTTTTGAATTTAAATACAATTACTCCAAAACAAGCTGAAATACTAAAAAAAATGAAAAAAAACTATTTAAGCACCGTTTTAGTGGGCAAGGGTGGAGGTAAAGACTTTATGACTTCATTATTATTTAATGACGAACTCATAGATTTAATATTGACTGATATACCTTATACAAGAGTAGATTTTATAAATATAGCTCCTAACGCAGATTTGGCACATAATGTATTCTTTAGGGAGTTTAAACAATGGTTTAGTAGGTGTAAGCTTTGGAAATTGTTTAAAAACAGTGAAAAATCGCCTATAAAAATTAACAATACATTTATTAAAATAGGTGATTTGGTTAAAATAACGAGTGGACACAGCCGTTCTGCGAGTTTTGAGGGTACAAATCCAAAATGTATTGTAATTGATGAGATTTCCGATGAAAACTTTATGAATGCCGAGAAAATATTCTATCAAGCTAAATCTTCGGTTCAAACGAGATGGGGAAAGGATGGAAAGGTTATATTAATTAGCTGGACACGTTTTCCCACCCCTAACCCGTTAGATGACATAGGCTATAAAATTTACTCTGAAAATTTGGGTATAGACGATGTATTTAGTTTTAAAGGAGCTACGTGGGAGGTAAACTCTCATCGTAGTAAATTTGATTTCGAAGATGATTATAAACGCAATGGAGTGCTTGCTAAAAAAATGTACGAGTGTAAACCTCCTGAATTAAGCAATTACTTTATAAATGCCGATAAATTGAAAAATTGTCAAGTAAATAATTTAAATTCAAAAATTAATCAACAGATTACTCAACAGATTACTCAAAAAAATAATCAAAAAAATAATCAAAAATGTACGTCGATTTTTAGTTGGAATCCAATTTATGACGACACCGAAGGGAAGGTTAAATTAGATTTTAAAAGGCTGAACAATGATATAATTAAAAACAATGACCTTTACGTACATTTTGACCTATCAATCAAACACGATAGCACAGGAATTGCACTGTCGTATTATGACAAAGAACATAAAACCGTAAATGTGGCAAATATAATTGAATTAAAGCCTACAAATAATCATATAGTTGATTATAACTCTTTAGAAACTTTTATAACTTATTTAAAGAATAATTTTTCTTTAAAATTAAGTTTTGACCAATTTAATAGTCAAGCTTTTATACAAAAATTTGGTGGGAAAAGAATTTCAAAAAATATTGAAAATTGGAAAGTTTTTCAACAATTAGTGGAAAATAATGAACTTTTAATAAATTGTAGGGAAGATATTTGGGAAAAATTATTTTTACAGATAATACAACATCAAATTAATGAAAATAAAGTAATATATTATGGTAAAAATAGTCCAGACCTTGCAGATTGCGTAATTCCTTCTGTTTACAATTGTTATATGTCTAATTCTAAATATATACCGTCTGAAGTATTAGATGAAATATTTGACGATGCTAAACATTCTGATAGTTATGAAATTACAATTTTGTGATTAAATTTGAATTTATGGACAATCAAGATAAACGGAATATCACAAATTTTGAGGTGAATTCTATGATAGTAGGTAATGTTAACGATAAAAATAATACCGAAAAATATAAAGAATATGAAAAAGATTCAATAATTTTAAATGGAAATCATACTATAGACATATCAAAAGATGTAGCTGTTAATATGGCTTTGAAACAGCTATATTCACAAGTTTTTACTAATTATACGATTACATCAAACTTTAAACTATCTAATAAGGAGATAGACCATATTTCTAATATAATTGATTCAAAGAAAGATGAATTAAAAAAAGCATTATCTGACTATTTATTACGGGGTAGATGTATATTATACAAGCTTAATCGAATTGACCCCCAAGGAATTGAATTAAGGGTTAATAATGATATAAATCTATCTAATTATGGAAAAAAAGACAAAATTAAACTTTATAATCAATTTAAATATTTGAATAAACAGCAGGAATATTTTGTGAAATATTCTGCAGTAAAAGCAGAGGGTAATTGGTGGGATGGTGATTTAGGAGATGTTAATGTGGTAATTGCTCCTAAATATGTGTGGAATCACGTAGAAGCAGACGAATATTATACAGATATCTATTTATCGGTTTTTAATAATCCAATTCCAATTCACGACACCATACAAGAGTTATCTAATCATAAATATTCATTAGGTTGTAGTATTATGCCTAAAATGGCAGAGAAATCCGTTGTACCTACTATAATAGCGGTTTCTGATGACGTAAATGCTTTAAAAACTGCTAAACTTGGTTTATCAAATTATCAGAATGGTACGAGGATAATAATACCTTGTAGTCCGGAAAAATTCCATTCTGAAACAATTTCTATAGGTAAGGACATACCCGTTGATTTATTGAGTTTAATGTTAGAACATTACGAATCAGGTATTTTTATGGGATTAGGCACAAGTATAAGTATTATTAAAGCTTCTGGTCAGGAATTGACCACTTCGAGAACAATTTATCGAAATTTAATGGGAATTATACGAGGTTATCAAGACGATGTGGAAAGATGGGTTAATGACCAATTAACTAAAATGGGCTACCCAGATATATGGATTAAATTTTCAAACCCCGACCCTGAATTTGAATCGGAAATAATAGATAAAGCAAAAGAAGTGGCGGAACTTAAAAAATCTGAAAATGAAACCGGACACGATTATTCCACACTCATAGAACGAATATTCCCAAGTAATGAGTATGGTGAGATGATGGCCTCCTATGAAAAATCAAATTTATTGTCGCAATATTATGACCTTGAAGAGATAAATAATATAGTAAGTGAAATAGAAAACGGGAATACGAATGTTAATTTTAAAAATTGTGAAAAAATAGATTTTAATGCTTACGTTGAAAAAGAGAAGGAAGAAAAGAGCGATAAATCCACAAATCATAAAAATGATTTAATTGTTAAAAAGAGCAGTTATTTTAATTTGTTGGATGAATTCAAGGTTATTTCAAATAACGCAATTGAAGAAATTCAAATTTTTATTTCAAAAGACAAAGAAAAAGACAAAGAAAAAGACACTAATTTATCATATAATATGTCGCAAATATGCGATAATTTAATTTTAGAATACATAATACCTAAATTAAACTCTTTAAATTTATTTGAAACTTTAGATTATGATACATTGGATAAAATAACTAAAAATTTTAAAAAAGAGCTTAATACATATGCAAAAACCTTAAATGGGCAATATGAAGATTCAGAAAGTATGGAAATTATTGAAATTAATATATTGTACAATATAATCTTTAGAAATATTTTAAGGGCTTATAACATTGCAATGATTAAAAAATACTGGAAAAAACGAATAATAGTTATTTCAAATGATGAACATTCTAAGGTAAATGGTTTATCCTTTTTACCTTTCGAATATCCTGAATTATTACCGCCTTATAGTTTAAATTGTGAATGTGGCATAATATACTTTGGAGATTAAATATGACTGATGAAAATAGAAAATATAAACAGTTAAAGCTTGATTATTTTTCATTTTCATCTAAAGAAAATTTTAAAGATTCCATTGATAATTATAACACTAAAAATAGCTTAAAAAATGATATTGAGAATCATAATGGGAATTATCCGGATAATAATACCAATGACAATATAAATAATAATAATAATAATAATATAAATAATAATAATAATAATAATAAAAATAATAATAATAATAAAAATAATAATATAAATAATAATAATATAACTAATAATACCGATAGTACGGAAGATAATTTAAAAATGGTTGATTTAGACGTAGAATATATAGAAGATATTGTTAAATTAAATTATATGGTTGATAAGGGATTAATTCTTTTAGAAAATAGATTTAATTCAAAAGATTATAATTTAATCTCTAATTCAGTGTCTAAATTATTGAAAATAAAGTATGATATTATAAATTATAACTCAAAAGAAAATGAAGAAAATGGTTTGGAAGATTTATTCCTTTAATTAAAAAGTCAATTTTATTTAAAAATCTTCTCGACAAATTTTTGTAATTTTGCAATCGTTTTAAATATTTTAACTTTGTATTTAAAACCTGGTTTTTCGAATTCTTTTGCCACTTTATCAAGTAAATCGGGTATTGGTAATGATTGAGGGCATTCTTTTAAACATTTTCCGCAATGAATACATTTTGATGCGTTTTTAGGTTCGGTAAGAACACCGCCTAATTGTGCAGTATATTTAAAATCTGCATCCATTTTGGAGGCGTTGCTGTCGAATAAGTATTTTGAATTGTAAATTTCAAAACATCTTGGTATATCAACACCTACAGGACAGGGCATACAATAATTACAGCTCGTACATTTTATTTTCATTCTCTTGTTGAATATTTCTTTTACTTTTGAAATAACCTCTAATTCGTCAACGTTTAAAAAATTAGGGCTTTCAATACTTTTTGCTAAGTTTATGTTATTTTTAACCTGTTCTAAAGTATTCATACCGGATAAAACACATATAACGTTTGGATTATTCCATACCCATTTAAAAGCCCAGTCTGAAGGTTTATTAAATTCTTTATCTTTGAGTTTATAGTCATTAAATAGTTCCGTTATTTCCTTAGGAACGTTATTTGCTAAATTTCCGCCTCTTAATGGTTCCATTATAAATATGCCCATTCCTTTACGTCCGGCATATAATATTCCTTCAGTTCCTGCCTGTATTTCACTATCTAAATAATTATATTGTACCATACACATATCCCAATCATATGCGTCCACTATTCTTTTAAATTCTTTTAAATTATCGTGAAATGAAAATCCAACATATTTAACTTTTTTAGATTTTTTGATACGGTCTAAAAACTCGAGTATCCCCAAGTCTAAAAGTTTATTCCAAGTATCTCCCGATAAGCTATGTATAAAATAATAATCTATACAATCGGTTTTTAACTTAGATAATTGTTTATTTAATAAATTATCCATATCTTCTGTTTTACGTACTTCCCAGGAGGGTAATTTAGTAGATAATTTTATTTTTTCTTTGTATTCTGGATTTTTTGATAAAAAATTTCCCAAAAATATTTCACTTTCTCCAAAATGGTATGGAAAAGCTGTATCTATAAAATTAACGCCGTTATCTATGGCATATTTTAGCATTTCTTCGGTTTTTAATTTATCTATCCTACCATTTTTAAGGGGGAAACGCATAGCTCCAAAACCTAAAATTGATACGTCGTCTTTTGTTTTATTAATTGTCCTATAATTCAAATTCCCACCGTTAAATGTATAAATAAAGATTATGTATACGTTGAATGTCTTAAATATTTTTAAATATTTTTAAATATTTTTAAATAATTTTAGATTACTTAGTTTGCATACATAATTTATTATAACTTTACTGTGCTTATATACATTATTATTTAAGATATCTAATTATTATATCCCCATATATTCATATACGTATAAATTCCTAATAACCACCATTGTATTAATTTAACGAATACATATGCAAGTTTTGACTAAAGCAATTTTAAGCGATAATAATATATAATTTAATAATCCATTACCTTATTTAGTTTAATTAATAAATTAATATTTAATAAATTAATTTTATAGCTCTTGTATACTTGGGGCTAAAAAGTGCAGTATATTACGTATATGGTGATATTATGGAGTTATTGACTGATAAAGATATGGATAAAATTATTAAAGTGGTTAAAAAGAGATATGGTAGAGTACCATATATTATTGAAAAAATGGCAGATAATCCAAAGCTTTTAGCTTCTAAAGTTAACTATGATGAGGCTGTGGTAGATGATTACAAACATATTGATGCAAAAACTGCCGAATTAATTTCGATAGCTGTAGTATCAGCTTTAGGTTGTGAGCACTGCATAGATTTTCATATTGATGCAGGTAAAAAAATGGGTTTAACCGATGAACAAATTATGACCGCAGTAATGATTGCAGGCTCTCTTGCAAATTCGGCAGTATTATCAAAGGCTACTCGCTCAATGCAGAAGATAAATGAATTTTACGACGAATAAACGCTAAGAATATGTTATTTATTTTTTTATTATTCCTATTATTATTACTATTATTTTTATTATTATTAGTATTATTAATTACTTACTTTAGGCATATTATTTTAAATAATACTTAAATAATTATTAATATGGATTTAAAACAAAATATGAATTATATGGTATGGGGATATTAATTATGACTGGTACATTTGATGAATATACATTGTTAATAATCATATTATTTATGGGCATAGTAACGTATATACCAAGAGTTTTGCCTATTGTATTGTTAAAAAATGTTAAATTAAGCCCATTTTGGAATTCATTTTTTCAATATATGCCATATTGTGCTTTAAGCGCTTTAATATTTCCAAATATATTATATTCTACAAATAGTATGGCTTCGGCAACATTTGGGGGTTTAATTGCTATTATTTTAGCATACAAACGTGTAAATGTTATTATAGTTATATTTGGGGCGATATTTGGAGTATATATCTTCCAAAATTTTTTAACACCAATGTTAAACATATAAATATATGGATATATAGATATATAAATTTATATATTTATATATCTATAAACTCATTATTTTATTATTTTAGATACTAAATTACAATATATCATAAAAATTAGTACGTAATAATTATTAATTAATTCTTTTTTGAAAAACATATTAAAACAGTTTAAAAATGTAAAAATAAAATTATAAAAATAGAAATTTTTTTAATTATTCAGCATCTGCACCGAATACTTCTGATAAAGCTTTAGGACCTTCAACAACTTTCATGTTGATTTGAACAACGTCTAATGAGATTGTGTTTCCTCTTACGCTTTTTCTTCTTCTGATACCGTCATCTTTTGGGTGGTAAGCAGGTCCTTGTCTTAATAAGATTTTTTGTTTTGCATTACCGTGTACGTCGTGTCTCATTGCGAAACCACATTTATCACTACCGCCGGTAATTTTTAATTTGAATCCTTCTAATTCAACGATTGAACCGTCGATTTCGTCGCCGATTTTTTTACCGATTAATGCTCTGCTTTCAACTTCTTTCTGGAATGTTTTACCTTCTTTAGGGTCTGCAATAACAATTTTAAATGCCATTTTATCACGCTCATTTTTAATTATTTTTAATTATTTTTAATTATTTTTTAGTATTTTATTTAGTTTATTATTGTAATTATATATTTTTTATTAGTTATTCGTTTTTCCGCAATTTATAACTAATATCCTTAGCCGTTATTCTACATATATTGTGTTTTCCGATGTTCTCTTAATAACCCGTCTTGTTATTATATTGCACTATTACTTTTATACTTTTGCATTATACTATAACTACGCAGTATACAATTATACAATATATGATTATTTATGATTTAATGTATTATTTAATATATAATGAAAACTTTATTATACTTAAATTCTTTATTTATACATTATTATACATTAAATTTAAATATTGATTTTTCAAATATATTAATAAATTAATTTAATGTTATTACGTGAGGTAAATTATGAAAAACGTTTCAATTGGATTATACGGAGATTTCAAAGATGCAGGAAAAGAAATCGGAAAAAAAGGAACTTCAACAGACATTACACTTTATAATTACAAAAAAGATGACGATTCTGTAGTATATATTGAACCTACAAGATACCCTGAGAGAATTCACCCTTTAATTTATACAATAAATATGACTGATTACGCACTTGTATTTATCGACGAATTAAAGCCCGAAATTGCTGAAACTTTATTGGCACTCGATATGTGCGGGGTTAAGCGAGGTTTTATCGTAGCTGGCGAATATATCGATATTGAGCAGTTAAAGGCAATTTTAGGTGCTACATCAATGAAAGATTTCGAGATAATCGAAAAAGATTACATTGTTATTCGTGAAAAAATGGCAGCATTACCTGAAGTAGAAATCGAAGGCGAGGAAATTCAAAAAATACCTATTGACCATTTCTTTTCAGTAAAGAGCGTTGGTACTGTGATATTAGGTAAGGTGGACAAGGGGGAAGTAGCTGTTCACGATAATTTAATAATGTACCCTACAACAAAGAAGGCAATGGTTAAAAGTATGCAAGTTCACGATAAAGACGTTAAAGGAGCTCCTAAAGGTTCAAGAGTAGGGCTTGCATTAAAGGGCGTTTCTGTAGATGATTTAGACCGTGGTATGATTTTATCAAAGGATGAGTTAAACGTTTCAGACGAATTAAAGGTTTCAATGAAATGGAATCCATATATGAATAAGGAAATAAACGCAGGCGAAGGTTATCAAATTGTAGTGGGTTTACAATCTGTAAGTTGTAATGTGGAAGAGAAAAATGGCGACGATTTGAAATTAAAACTATTAAAACCAATAGTTTATGAAAAAGGCGATAATTTAATACTATTAGATGGTAGTGCAAAAGTTAGAATCGTAGGAATTTCAAAAATTGAATAATCTATTTAATATTTTTAATATTTTTATAATTTTTAATATTTTTAATATTTTTAATATTTTTAAAATTTAAATAGCTTATTAAGTCGGATTTATTCGAATAGAAATAAGTAATAATATAATAAATACTATAAATGATTTAATAACAAATACTAATTTATCAAGGTGTACTTATGATACTTTTAAACGAAGATACCAGGGTTATTGTTCAGGGAATTACGGGAAATCAAGGGAGATTCCATACTAAAAATATGTTGGAAACAAATACCAACATTGTTGCAGGGGTGACACCTGGTAAAAAAGGTCAAAACGTTCAAGGAATCCCGGTTTTTGATTCAGTTTTAGAAACTGTGGAAGAATACGATGCTAACGCTTCAGTAATATTTATACCAGCTCCTTTTGCAAAAGATGCAGCTTTTGAAGCTATTGACGCAGGTTTAGACTTAATTACAATCATTACAGAACACATACCAGTTCAAGATGCTATTGACATTGTAAATTACGGGAAAAAATGCGGTGTTGATATCATAGGACCTAATACGCCAGGTTTGGCATCCCCAAAAGTTGGGAAAATGGGTATCATTCCAATGAGTGTTTTAAAAGAGGGCAATATCGGAATGGTTTCACGAAGTGGAACTTTAACTTACGAAGTAGCAAATCAATTAACGCAAAATGGACACGGGCAATCAACTTGTGTGGGAATCGGTGGAGACCCAATAATTGGTTTGAGATACATAGAAATATTGGAAAGATTTGAAAAAGACGACGAAACAGACGCAATTGTTATGATAGGGGAAATTGGCGGTTCTGCTGAGGAAGAAACTGCTGAAAAATTAATTAATAAAATGAAAAAACCTGTAATTTCATATATTGCAGGACAATCTGCACCAGAAGGGAAAAGAATGGGACACGCTGGTGCCATAATTGAAAAAGGGGCAGGAACTGCACAAAGTAAAATGAAAGCACTCGAAGAAGCTGGTGCATTAGTTGCCAAAAAGATTTCAGAAATTCCTACTTTGATAAATGAAGTAATTTAATAAATAAGGTAATTATTAAATTAATAATTCAATAATTTAAGAAATTAATCTTTCTTATAATATTTCTATAAATTCCGTAATTTTATAAAACTATATTTAAAACTATATTTTTAAGATTATAAACTTAATTATATATTTTTATAATTTTACGGTTTAATTACTTTATAATCGTTATAATATGCACTACTCGCCAAATATTGAGGGGTAATAAATGGATACGCTGGCTATTGAAATAATTGTTTTATATTTGATATTTTTAGATATGATACGTGAAACTCATCGACGTTATATATACTACCAAGCTCAACAAGTTTGCAAAAGGTTTGACGCAAATGGGCTACATTATGTTATGCTTGCTTTTTTTTACAAATATTTAGAGTATAAACTATATGATTTTTATTATGTTTTATCGTGGGGGTTATATCGATTACATTTAAACAATTATATATTTAAATTAACTCCTAAAAAATTTAGTAATGCAAGTTTAAACGTAATTTGTGAAGATATTATACGATATATCCAAAAAAACGAATCTATTCATAAATATGGGGGAATTTTAAATTTTGAGATTAAAAAAGGAATTCGTGAAACTGGCGGAAAGTGCATTCTTAGAATTAAGCTTGAAAACTCAAATATCCCTGAAAATTACAAAGGGGATTGTAAATATGCAATATATGATGAAATTTCCAAAGAAATTAAAAGAGAACTTAATAATAAATTTAATCATTTTAAGGATAATGTCGTTGTAGTTGTATGTAGAGAAGAAATTTTTTAAATTTTTATTCTTATTTTATTCTTATTTTATTCTTATTTTATTCTTATTTTTATTTAATCTATTTTTCATAACTAATTCTTTAAGTATATATATCATAATTTACGTATATAAAATAATAAACTAAATTTTATCACGTGATTTTATGGATTTTAAAAAACTTGAAAACGAGAGTATAAACAAATTAATCATTAAATATGCAATTCCTGCCACAATGGGGATGATGGTCAATGGAATTTACGCCATAGTAGATGGCATATTTGTTGGTAATTATGTTGGTTATTATGGTATTGCAAGCGTAGCTTTTGCCTGGCCATTTTTAATATCAATATATGGTTTAGGTATTATGTTCGGTTTAGGTGGAGCGACTCTAATTTCTATTAATTTAGGAATGAAGAATAAAGATGAAGCTGAGAAAATTCTTTCGACCACCTTTTTGTATATGATAATTGTTTCAGCAATTATCACAATTACGGGAATGCCTATAACAGAGATTTTATTAAAAGTAATTGGTGCAGAAGGCATTTACTACACAGAAGCCTTAAATTACTCGAGTATCTTCATATATGGCGCATTAATTACATTAAGCACAGTATCATTTGACAGTTTAGTTAGGAATGACGGATTCCCAAAAAAAGCAATGTACGCAATGGCTACTGGAGCGGTGTTGAACATAATTTTAGATGGAATTGCCATAGCAATTTTGGGTTATGGAATAATGGGTGCTGCAGTAGCTACATTATTGTCTCAATTTGTGGTATTTATTATATATCTTGAGCACTTTTTGGGTGGTAAATCAAATTTAAAACTAAAATTATTTGAAAAATTAGATAAAACGTCATTAAATAATAAATATAATTCTAAAAAAGAAGAAATACTTGATTATTTAAAAAATATCCACACTGTTAAAAAAATCTTTCTTGCAGGTTTTTCAGGGTTTTTAGGCGAGTTTGCGTTTGCAATGTTAATATTTGTACACAATATTCAGTTTTTAGCGTATGGTAGCCCTTTACAAGTTTCTGCGTTTGGAACGGTTTCTTATCTTTCAGGTTTGGCATTTTTTATAATTTACGGCGTTTCCATAGGTATTCAGCCACTTATAAGTTATAATTATGGTGCAGATAAAATACATAGAGTTAGGGAAATCTTTAAAAAATCTTCTTTATTAAATTTGATATTTGGAATGATAATATTTGCAATTGCAAGTATTTTTGCAGAGCCTTTGGTGCAATTATTTAATGCTTCAGATACTGCATTTGTAAATGCGTCCGCTTTTGGGTTAAAAATACATTCTGCGTATTTTGCAATTGTTGGTATTACTTTAGTATGTATTACGTACTTCCAATCAGTTTATAAATACAAAATATCGATATTATTAATGTTGGCTCGTTCTACGATATTTTTAATACCTTTAATAATCATATTGCCTTTTAAATATGGGTTAGAAGGTATATGGTATGCAATGCCTATTGCAGAGTATCTTGCGTTGGTAGTATCGTTATTATTTGTTAAACATCATCTTTATGATACTAAAAAATTTAGTAAATCTGAGATTAAACACGTTGAAGAGTAATAAACTAATAACTTAAAATAGGCCAATAAATTAATGTTAAAATAATAAAATACTATAAAAATAAAAGAATAAAATAATAAAATTTATTTTTAAATTATTGGTTTAATTTTTATTTTTTCTCATTTCCCTAATGTGTTTTATCAATAATTCAGGATTTTTTTCATCTTTTTTAATAATTAAATTTTTATTATTGCTACTATCATCATTATTTTCAGTATTGTTATGTTCTTTATTTTCCACATTTTCTTCAAGTTTAATTACTTCATTACCTTTTATTTTAATTTTTCTTCCTTTTTTGATTTCAGTAATTTGTTCACCTGATTCTTGAAGGCTATTTTTTAGCAATTTTGCGAGTGGGTGTTCTGATTCTAAATTGAATAATTTTCCGTTGAATCTTCTACCAATAACGTAAACTTCTGCACTTTCTCCCCTGGAAGCTTTCGGTTTTGTTGTAATAACCTTATCGAAATATGTTCCAACTAAATCCGTATATTTATTAAATAAATCTCCCTGGAATACTTTAACTACAAAGTTTCCGCCTCTTTTTAATACTCTTGTCGACGTCATAAGTGCCATTGTAGTTAAGATGAGTGAACAAGTATGGTCTACATCCCAAACGCCACTAACGTTAGGGGAAGCATCACAGATTATCACATCAGGGTTTCTTGGCAAGTAGGATAACGCTTCTTTAAGAACTTCTTCTTTGGTCATATCTCCTTTAATTGCGACTACGTTATCGTACTTAAGGGGTTTAACTTTTTGAAGGTCAATACCTACAACAAAACCATCTTCGCCCACTATTTCACGAGCTGATTGAAGCCAACCTCCCGGAGCACACCCTAAATCAATTACGACATTGTCCTCTTTGATAAAATTGAATTTTTCATTCAGCTGAAATAATTTATATGTAGCTCTTGACCGGTATTGATTTTTTTTAGCTAAATTATAATAAAAATCTCTTTTTCTTTGTAATACCCATCTTTTATCCTTTTTTCCCATAATTACACCTTTAAAATTAATTTTTTGGTTATTGTTGATTATACAAAATACAATATAAAATACAATATTGACGTATAAATAGTAATTATTTAAAATAACAACTTATATTATGATATATTTTAAGATAATAAAATAATCATTAGGGTTTTATAATATATAAATATGAATATAATACGAATAAAATTATAAGATAAATTATAAGATAAATTATAAGATAAATTATAAGATAAATTATAAGATAAATTATAAGATAAATTATACATAAAATTATAAAATAATCTTAAATTATAAAATTGGTGGAATATGCTTAAAATAATTTATGGCGGGGATATAACTTATTCTGACGTTTTAAAACCAAGTTCTGCATCTTCTTCAATAACTTATATCGAAGCAGAACCAAAAAATAAGCCTGAAAATATTAACCAACTTAAAAAACTTAAAAAACTTAAAAAACTTAAAATAGTCGTGGATACATCTACAAAAGATAAAAAAGAATTATTAATTAATAAATTCGAAGAATTGGATTTAAAATTCGAAGAAATTGATTATGTGATAAATACGCATAGTCATTTTGACCACGTTGGGAATAATAACCTTTTCAAAAATGCAACTATTATAAACTACAATAACTACAAAAAGTTTGCAGATGAGTTTTCAAGGTATGGGATAGAGATTATTGAAACATTAGGGCATACTATGGATAGTATTGCTGTAGTATACGACGATTACGTCGTTGCCGGTGATGCAATACCTGTTAAAAATAATATTTTTAGAAATTTACCTCCAAAAGTGCGAGAAAATGAAAAATTGGCAACTGAATCATTAAATAAAATTAAAAATTTGAAAAAAAATATTATTACGGGGCATAACGGTTTGTTGAAAATTGATGAATATTTAAATTTAATCGATAGGGATTAAGTAAATTTAATGTAAAATACGGTAAAGAATAAAAAGAAAGAAAATAAAACACTAAATAAAGATTAATTAAATAATAGATAATAATGAATAAAAATATAAAAGTAAAATAGAATTAAAAGTAAAATTACTATTATGGGATAAAGATGATATTGACCTTTTTGGGTACAAGTGCTTCTGTACCTACGAAAGAAAGAGCACACACTGGATTAGCATTGAGATATAATGGAGAATACTTTTTATTTGATTGTGGGGAAAATGTTCAGCGTCAAATGATGAGTACGAACGTATCGCCTATGAAAATAAACAACATTTTCATATCACACTTGCACGGCGACCATATATTAGGATTGGGCGGTTTATTGCAATCTATGGCTTTATCTAATCGAAAAAAGCCACTTAAAATATTTGGACCTCCCAAAATAACGGAAACAGTAGAAAATATTTTAAAAATAGGCTATCATTCTATTAGTTATGATATTGAAGTTGTAGAGCTGGAATTAAAACCAAATAAAATACTTTCAGTCAATAACTCGGGAAATGGCTATGAAATATATTGTTATCCCACTAATCATTCAGTACCTTCGCTTGCATATATTTTTAAGGAGTTAAAAGCTCCTAAAATGGATATGGCGAAGGTTAAAAATCTTGGGATTGAAATAGGTTCTAAATTAAAGGATTTAAAAGATGGAAAATCTGTCGAAATTGAAACATTTGAAAATGGAAAATCTGTTAAAAAAACCATAATACCTCAAGACGTACTCGTAAAAAATACTGAAGGGGTATCTTTTGCATATTCTGGAGATACAAGACCAGTTTATGCGTTTGCAATGTTTTTAAAAGATTTGAATTGTAAAGTTTTAGTTCACGAGGCTACTTTTGACAGTTCGCTTTTAGAAAATGCTTTGGAGACTATGCACTCTACATTTGGGGAAGCGCTAAAAATTTCAGAAATTTCCGAAGTTAAACAATTAATTATTACACATATATCTGCTCGATATAGGTCTTTAGAGGCATATGAATCCGAAATAAATGATTATTTGGAAAAATCAACGCTTCACGGCAAAACCCTTAAATTAGAAATTGCAAAAGACTTTTTGGAATATGATTTAAAGAAATTAAAAGTAATAAAACCTAAAATTAAAGATAAAGAATAAACCCCAAATAACATAAAAATTACAATAAAAATAAAATATCAATATGTGAATATAATGATATATATAATGATATAAAGAGGTGTAATGATGTATTTTGAACAACCTGGTGTGGAAAATACTGAAAAAACTTTAAAATGTGCAATTGATAGATTAAAAGAGGATAAAACCCTTAATGATATTGTATTAGCATCTACAACAGGAGAAACAGCTTTAAAATTGGTAAAAATGCTTGAAGATGCAAAACTCGACAGAAAAATTAATGTGGTTTCAATAACTTATCATCAGGGCTTTTCTGGTGAAGATATAAACCCGATGAGTGAAGAAACAGCAAATATGTTAAAAAGCAAGGGCGTTAATATAGTAAGGGCTACACACGCTTTAAGTGGCGTTGAAAGAGGCATATCCAAGAAATTTGGAGGATACGGTCCTGTAGAGATAATCGCCGAAACATTACGAACTTTTGGGCAAGGTTTGAAAGTAGCTTATGAAATAACAGTTATGGCGGCAGATTCGGGTTATATTTCCACTAAAAAGAATATAATTGCTTTAGGGGGCTCAAGTAAAGGCTCAGATTGTGCGGTAATTATAAAACCCGCAAATATGAATAATTTTTTTGATATTGAATTAAAAGAAATATTATGCAAGCCTAAAAATAAAAAGAAAACTATATAATTGATATAAAATATATTAAAATACCTAATGGGTATTAGTATTACAAATATATCGTTAATTACTAATTTTTTAGATAAATACGATTATATAGTAAATTTTACAATAGTATTATTTATTATATTTTATAACTTACATATTTATGAATCTATGATTTGTCGATATTTTACTTTAATATTCGATAACTTAATTAATTATTCAGTTAATTTATTTTATTTTATAATTATCAATTACGAGGGTTGATACAATGAGCTTAAAAGACGTTAAGTTAACAGAAATGGTAGAATTACACGGTTGAGCTTGTAAATTACCAAATACTGAGCTTGAAGTACTTGTTAAGGGTATAGTCGATGAAAAAGATATTAAAAATGCTAAAGTGGGTTTAGGCGATGATTCATCTGTTATAATGCGGAATGGTATGGCAATTGCTAAAACCGTTGATGTATTTACGCCCATTGTAGATGACCCATATGTCCAGGGTAAAATAGCTGCTTGTAATTCAACAAGTGATATTTATGCAATGGGACTTACAGATATAGTCGGAGTACTCGTAATAATGGGCATACCTATGACTTTACCTTTGGAAGCTGCAAGAGAAATGTTAAGGGGCTTTCAGGATTTTTGTAAAGATGATGGCACATCTATTATTGGAGGGCATACCATATTGAACCCCGTACCAATAATAGGGGGTTCCGTAACTGGTGTTGGTAAAGAAGAAGACGTTTTAATGAAATCTGGTGCTAAACCTAACAGCACACTTATTTTAACTAAACCGCTTGGAAATCAAACTGCTATGGCATTATCCCGTATTACTGACGAATATTTGGATATGGTGGATTTAGATAAGTCCGAAATTGACAGAATTGTCAAATTTGCGGTTGAATTGATGACTTTATCTAATAAAAAAGCACTCACTGTATTGCGAGAGTTTGAAAATGAAATGGGTGTAAAAGTAGCTAATTCATTGACTGATATCACTGGTTTTGGCATTTTAGGGCATTCTCAGGAAATGGCAGAACAAAGTGGCGTTAATATCTTAATTGACACTTTACCAATAATAAAAGGCACTGATGAATTAGCTTCTATGTTCGGTCACGCTTTAATGGCAGGTAAGGGTGCAGAAACAGCCGGTGGGTTGTTAATTTCTGTAGATTCAGACTATGCGGATAAATTAATAAATAAACTTCAGAAAAATGACTGTTATGCCTACAAAGTGGGCAAGGTTGTTGAAATTGAAGAAGAAATTAATAACAATATTAATAATATTAATAATAATATTAATAATAATATTAATAAAAAAAATATCCAAAATAAACAAGTAAAAGGAAAAGCTCAACTTTCTGGTGATTTAAACATAATCCGTGTTTAAATTAATTATATAAAATCAAATCAAATCAAATTAAAAATAAT
>NZ_JANUCR010000005.1 GCF_024807655.1 Methanococcus voltae
CTTACTTCTTCCAATAGTTCTGCTAACTTAGCTTTATCCATATCTAATGTTTTATTCAACTTAACTACGTTATCGGCCATTTCGTTGAATGATTCTGCTAAATCGTGAGTTTCATCGTGCGTATTAACTTCAACTCTATGACTATAATCTCCTTTACTGAATTTTTCAGCCCCGTCTTTCAATAAAGCCATTGGTTTTGAAATAGATTTACTAATAAAGAATGCTAAACCTATTGAAATTAATAAACCCAACAAACTTACAATTAAAGTCTGTATCATTAATTGATTCATTAAACCAGTTAGTGCAGATTTAGGGGTTCCTACGAATAACATACCAATATATTTACCATCTAAATCATATAGTGGCTCATATATGGTCACATAATCTTCATTATTAATATTTGCTTCACCGTCATATGCATTACCTGCTCTTGTTTCAGCATATACGTCTCCTGAAGATTTGGTACCGACAAATCGTGCACCATCTTTTAAGATACTTGTAGATATCCTTATATCATCCATAAATATTGTAACTTCATTACCAGTTATGGATTTTATTTTATCAACTAATTCTACGTTATTGTTTAATATTCTAACCATTAGTAAATAACCAATTACTTGACCATCGTCTGATATTTCACTGATTGAAGCCAAACCAATACCTTCTGAAACTCCTTCAATTTTATATTTTGGGAAACCATTCATAAAAGTTGAAGACAATTTCAAAATACCAGAATCTTTTCCAGAATTCTTTAATTTATTTACTATGCCAGATGCATCTAAATTATCATTAGTATTTGAGGCAATAAAATTACCATTTTTATCAGTTACTGCTACATAAGCTACATCCGAACCTTCAGTAAGCTGAATTAAACGAGTTTTTACCCCGTTTATATCTTTATCTTGTATAGAATTTACCATACCACTTGTTTTAGTAGGGTATTTACTTAAAGAATTTAAAGATGCTACTTCGTCGTTTAACATTGATTCAATAAGATTTGTATCACTAACCAATGTTTCATGCATTTGTGAATTCATATTATTTTGTAAAGTTGATAGTGATGAGCCACTTGAAATGACTACAGGTACTAAAGCCACTACAATAGCCAAAACTATCAATTTTGTACTAATTTTTTTGAATTTTACCATAAAAACACCATTACTACTATTTTAGGGATATTAAGTGCCGATATACTATAGTTGTACTTGTCATATAATGACTTAGTAAATATATGTTGTTTATATTATAATATATTATCGATATTGTAATATTGAGCCGGTTAATACATAAAAATGTAATGACGTATATATTAAAACATAATGGAATAAATGTATAAGTTGATAAAATAAAATTTAATTAAACAATAATAATGAAAATAATATATTCAATACATAATTAATAATAAAAGAGTATAAATAATAAAATATTATGATAAGATAATCAGAGAATTAATAAATTATATTTTAAAAATATATGTTATATTAATATTATAATTTTAAGACCATATTATTAAAATTAAAAAATATTCAAAAATAACAAGGGAGAAAAAATGAAAATATTAGGAATTAGCGGTTCACCAAAAAAAGAAGGAAATACATCATATCTCGTAAAAAAAGCTTTAGAGGAAGCTGAAAAATTAGGTTTTGAAACAGAATTTATTTCATTAGCAGGATTAGAGTTAAATCCGTGTATTGCATGTGAAATGTGTAAAAAAGGGGAAAACTGTATTATTATTGATGATATAGAGGATATTGTAGATGCAATGGAAAAAGCTGATGGTATAATCTTAGGTTCTCCAGTTTACTTTGGTGGAGTATCATCTCAGTTAAAAATGATAATGGACAGGTCAAGGTCATTACGTGCAAACCAAAAACTTAAAAATAAAGTAGGTGCAGCTATTTCCGTGGGTGCTTCAAGAAATGGTGGTCAAGAAACAACCATTAGACAAATTCATGACTATATGCACATTCAGTCAATGATTGTAGTTGCAGACGAATTCCCAACAGCTCATTACGGAGGTACTGGTTGGGGTTCAAAGCCGGGAGATTGTAAAAACGATGAATTTGGAACTATGACGGCTCAAAACGTTGGTAAAAAAGTAGCAGAAGTTTTAAAATTAATTAACAAATAATTATTTTAAATTATTTTAAATTATTTTATTTTTAAATCATAATCGTAGTATCATAATTTAATGCTTTATTATTATTATTATTCTTATTATTCTTAGTACTATTCCCATATTAAAAAGATTATCGCCTATTTTTTTGACAAATTACTTCATTTTTGCTATTATTACCCATATCTTTTAATTTTAAATAAGCGGGCAATATTAAAAGCACATAAACTGGGATTATTTCCAATCTACCAACCCACATTGAAATAATCCCAGTTAATTTGGCTAATGGGTGCATAGCACTATCTACGATATTTACTGAAAGTCCCATATTTGCCACCATTGAAACAGCTTCAAACATTGATTTATAAGGGTCATAACCTAAAAATATTAACATCATACTTGCTGCAATATAATGAACAACATATCCAAAACCGATAATAAACGCATCAGTAATTAAATTACCCGACATTACATTTTTACCAATTTTTTTATAAACTACTGAACCGGTAGGTAGTACAGACTCTTTTAATTTATAATAAAATGCTTTTCCCATTATTAAAAATCTCATTAGCTTAATACCGCCGGTTGTAGTACCCGTAGCTCCCCCAATAATCATTACAAAAATAATTACTGCCAAGGAGATATTACTTAATCCATTCATACTAACGGTTGAAAATCCCGTACTTGTCATAGCAGAAACCATTGTAAATAAAGCATCTATTGGAGATATTCCAGATGAAAGAACCAGTATTAATGCAGAAACGGACAATATTGGTAATGATGCTTTTGTTTGTATGTCGTGTACATCTTTACCAGTTAATAAATTATGATGTACTGAAAACGATACAACGCCGCCAATGTACATTATAGCTACCATAATAAGTTTTGCTACATCGCCATAGGGAAAACTACTATTACTTACACTCATACCGCCTGTAGATATACCACACATACAAATGTTTATTGCATCCCATAGGTTTAAGCCACTTATATAAAGCATACAGATACCTAAAACGGTGTATAAAATATAGATATGCCATATTTTTTTTACAGTGCCTAACGTACTTGGTAGTATTTTTTCTTCCCTTGCTTCAGCCCTATAGTATGCAGAAGCTCCTGCTTTAGATAATATAGATATGACCATTACAAGCACACCAACGCCACCAACCCACTGTTGTAAACTTCTCCATATTTGAACAGACCTTGGTAATGATTCCACGTCGTTGATTATGCTAAATCCAGTGGTAGTCCATGCCGACATACTTTCAAAAACGCCGTCGATATAACCAAAATAATCAATGCTTAACATTAAAGGAACCGCACCTATCATTGAAGCCATAAGCCAAGCTAATGCAGATATTACCATCGCATGTTTTAATTTTATAGATATGGATTTAGTAAATCGGTTTACCAAATAACCCAATAATATAAAAGCCAGTGCAGGAATTACGAATATAAACCAATTTTCAGAATAATATACTGCAAAAATTCCGGGTATTATCATTAAAGAGCCTATAAACATCATTAAAAGACCCAATTCGTGCATAATACCTGTTGCATCTGTTTTTTTAAATATTTTCATTATATCGCTCAATCCCAAACGTTTTTCCGTTATTCTACATATGACGCCAATATTTAGGTATTTATTTATTTTCCGTATCTGTCATCATTATATGTAGCATTATCTTAGTATCTCATTAAATAATTAAATAACATAAATTAAATTTAACAAAGATAATCATTCTGTGTTATTATTTATTTCAATATTGTATAAATATGTAATTAAAAAAAATGAAATAAAAATTATAATATAGGACATTAAAATAAAATAAAATAAATCTAAAAACTGATTAAATATAAAAATAATAATAATAATAAAAATATTTAAAAATGGAATAAAAGAATAAATTAAATTATCTCTTCCATTTCGCCACCTTCTTCCTTATCCAATGTATTAAATTTGTTTGTAACGATTTCCAAACATTCTTGGACCGTATCACTTATAGATACATTTTCAATTACAGGTACAAGATGGGAATTTGAATCTTTGACAATATATTTATTTATATCTTTTATAATTTCGAAATTCTCCAAATACCTTTCTAAAGGTCTATCACTAACTTTTGCTCTTGCAATAAACCTTTTTTTATGTACATTTTCAGAGCTTAATGTAAGCGTTAAAAATATCACGTTTGGAATATTGTGATACTTATCAGATATCATTCCTGGTAAAATGTGAGTACCCTCTATAATTACACTCGTACCTTCAGTTAAACATCGGTCAATAATTCCTTCAATACCCAATAATACAGGTTCTACGTGTCTTAAGAAACCTTGAATATATAGTTCATCATCTTCTTCATCATAATTTCTAAGGGCTCTCCAAGCAGTATATGAAGATTCATATAACATAGGCACTACATCTTTAGATATACTACGTCTCATGACTTCACGTATGGAATCAGTCCCGATAACACTGGAAATACCTAAACGGGAAGCCAATTCAAACGCGATTGTGGAAGTACCTACCCCACTTGAACCTCCAACGAGTATAATAACAGAGTGTTTTTTTAAGATTCTTCTCCAAATTAAATATTTATCAGCGATATCTTCATAATCATCAGATATCAAAGAATAATAAACTCTTTGTCTTAATTCATATTTGGAGATTCTTTTTAAGCTATCAGTGTTTAAATCCGCTTCAATACCTCTTGCAAATATGTATGCTTCACTGGGTTTCATTCCTGCAGTAGTTAAAGACCTTGCAAGAAGCCCTTTTGAAAAAGGCATTTCATAATCTTTCGCTGTAACTATTATTTTGTCGGTTATTGTATCAAATATCATAATATCACATAAGCATTAGTTTTTCATTTTAAATTTTAACATATTTTATAATTGATTTAAATATTCTATTATTTAAATATTAGTCAAAAAATTTTTTAAAATACGTCAATTTAAAAAAAGTACATTTAAAATTAAGTACACTTCGTTATTTGTTGTAAATTTTGGTGTAAAATGTAAATCAAACATTAATAATGTCTTAAAATTCAGATAATTCTCAAAAAATAAATATGATATAGTTAAAGTTAATATTTTTGAATTTAAAATATGAAAAGGGAAATAATTAATTAAATAATCAATTATAGATTTATAAATATTATTTGTTTCTAATATCTATAGTTTGACTTAATTCTGGCCCAGTAGATATTAAAGTAACTTTAACACCTAATTTTTGTTCCATTATTTTTATAAATTCTTTTGATTTATCAGACAAATCTTCATATTTTTTCATGCCATAACATTCTGTATCATATTTATCTAAACAGGTTAATGCTATTTGTGTTGCACCGTTTAAATCACAGACTTTTTTAGCAAGTTCGTAATCAAAATGGCCAACTCTTCTTCTTCTACCCGTAACAGTACCGTATTCAATTACACCCAACGTTTCCGCTTCTTCCTCAGTCATTTCAGATGGGAAAGGACCTTCACCCACTCTTGTAGGGTAAGATTTGAAGACTACAATAACTTCGTCAATCTTTGTTGGACCTACGCCCACATCTGCTGCAAAAGAGGACGCATTAGTATCTTTAGAGGTAACATATGGATAACTACCGTGGAAAAGAGAAAGTAAAGCTCCTTGTGTACCCTCAATTAAAACATTTTCGTTGTTTTCAATTGCAGTATTAACTTCCTTGGATACATCCCCGAGATATTTTTGTAAACTTTCAACGTCTTTAGCTTGTTTTAAGGTTCTCATTGCTCTGTCTACGTTTGCAGGACCGCAACCTGTACCGGTTGAACCAATTTCTTTAGAAAGGTGAACGTTTGATTTATCCATTTCTCTGTGTTTTAATTCAATTACGCCACTGTTTGAATCCAATATGATTCTTTGAGCCACATTGAAATCTTTTAACATTTCTAATTCTTTTTCTAAAACTTCAGGGTCGGTTAAAACACCAGCACCGATTGCTAATTTAGCATTAACATTAGGAAAACCAGTTGGAACCATTCTAATTCCGTATTTTTTATCTCCAACTTCTACAGTATGACCTGCGTTAGGACCTACACCGCCTCTTGCAATGATTGAAGGATTATCTTTTTCGCAAAGGTAACTTACGATTTTTCCCTTACCTTCGTCGCCCCATTGACCGCCTACAATAATGGTACATGTCATTTGCAAAACCTCATTAAAAATATGATTAACTCATATTCCAATCTATTATAACGTTATTCATAATTCATACATAAGGGCATAAATTTAAATGAATAGATTAATAATTAAAGTTTAGGGTAAAATACGCGCATAAGGGCATATTAAACCAATAAAATACATAATAATAAGATATTTTTAATTATATCCTGCATTGCATTAAATACAGTTTTTTATAATTAATATATTTATAAATTATCGCCATAGCGCCAACTATTTTAATTTAAACTATGATTAACATAATTAATTAGAAATAGGTAATAACTAATTTAGCGTTTTGCCAAATTAGTTAAAAAAACTGTCAAATTCTCCTGCATCGATAGCTTTTTGTGCTTCTCTTGGAGTTTTTCCTTCAACATTTACACCTAATGAAACACATGTTCCGATAACTTCTTTTGAAGCATTTTTGATGTTGAATGATAACATTGCTTCATATTTCATATTTGCAACTTTAACAACTTGTTCCATTGTTAAATTACCTGCAACTTGGTGTTTTGGTTCTTGTGAAGCTTTTTCGATACCTAATTCTTTCATAATTAAAGCTGATGCTGGAGGAATACCCACTTCAACTTTGAATGACCTTTTTTCAGTATCTACAATTACACTTACAGGAACACTCATACCTTCATATGAAGCTGTTTTTTGGTTGATTTCGTTAACAACTTGCATAATGTTAACACCTAAAGGACCGATAGCTGGACCTAATGGAGGACCTGCTGTAGCTTTTCCACCAGTAACTAATATTTCTACTACTTGTTCTGCCATAATATTCACCTCAATCGTGTTTGCAATATTTTTGATATTTATTATTTTATTATATTATTCTTGTTAAATTGTATAATATCAATAGTTGTCTTAACAACAAATTTATACAAAATAAATAATATGTACTAATATAAAAATACATCTAAAGTTTGACTATTCAATAAACTCCTTAATGTTATTTATGTGTATTGTATTTAAAATTTACTATGAATTTATGATACACTATAAAAATAGAAAATAGAATATAAAATTATAATATAAAATTAGTAAAAAAATTAAAAATTAAATAAATAAAAATGAAATAAAAATAAATATGAAAATAAATACGATAAATAATTAATTATGGCAACCAAGTTTTTTGGTCTTCTATTTTAGCAGGTAAATACTCTTCTACAACATATTTTAAACCATATTTAGCTAAAGACTGCTGTTCTGCCCTTACTTTACTATTTGCCATCATCGTTAAAGCTTGTTGCCAGTCTGAGAACGATTTAACAAAGTCGTCATTTTTCAAACCGTCTTTTAATCTCTTAATATCATGGTCTTTTAACGGGTGAGTAGGTAATTCATAATCTACGATATCTTGAGGCGTGACACCGATTAATCTTGCTTCAGGAACTGCCAATTTATCAGCCAAGTGTACTGCTTTACCACTACCAACTTTTAAAGTTCTGTAAATGTTTAAATACCCGTAAGGGTCGCCATCCGTAAATACCAAAATGGGCAACTTTTTTTCCTCTGCTAATCTTTTCACAAATCTTCTTGTAGCCCTTGAAGGTACACCCTTCAATGAAACTAATATACAGTTGTGTTTTTTCCAAAATCCTTCAGCACTTAATCTCGCAAACATACCCGCAGTCTCAATTGCTAAAACAAACTCTGCAGTTGTTTCCAATGTTAAATTTGTAACTTCATTAGGTATGTTATATGCACCACTGCCCAATTTAGTACAATCGATTATAATTTCTTGACCATCTTGAGTTTTATCAATAACTTTTAACGGACCTACAACAGAAGCACCATCTTCTTCAGGCATAAAACCTAAATCTTCCCTTAAAAAATCAGAAGCTGCCTCCAAGTCCTCAATAACGCCGTTAGATGGTTGTTGGTCATCAAATCTGGCCTCACCCCAGTTTTTAGATACATAATATGCTTCCCTCAATGTTGAGAAATCATTTGTATCCAATAAACTCTTTGAAAATTCCATCATTTTTATTGTTTGGGCAAATATTTTTGCTTGATTTACATTAAAAGTTCTTTCTTTCTCCTTACCCATTAATGTAAAAGTACCCTTTTCATCGTCAAATCTTGCGTTAGACAAACTTCTTACCGGGAATTTAATAATTGGCCTTTTTTTCCTTATAATATCATCATACATCTGATTTGCCATATTAAGTAATTTTTGAGAAGCTAATTTTCTTTCTTTTGATGTTATCATCTAATTCACCCAAAGGAATAGGATATTTAATGTATCATTTGTTGTATCAACAATTCCTATTTAGTTTATATTTTTATATAATAGATATAGAATTTAAATTATTTTATGATTATCCGATTAATAATACGTATAATAGCACATATACTGCAATATATTCTATTTGGCCATATGCGATATTAAAATTAACGTATTAAAATATATCTAAAATTTTATTATAATATCATAATAGAATTAAGTGTTATATAAATTTAGTTAAATAGATTAATGATTTAAAATTAAAACCAAAAGAAATTTAAATAACTAATATATAAAAATTATAGTTAATATAAAATGTACTTAAAAGTACAATAGTACATTTCTTTTGCAAGCTAATAGATTTTACCAAACAATAAATTTCGCATTAATGAGCATTAATTAATTATACAAAAATCATAAATTTAAATATAATTATATGCTATATGATATTGAATATTTTTAAAATTATATCATCATATAATATATATTTACAAAAATAAAAGGACTTGTTTAACAGATTCTTAAAATGTAGTAAAGTTATAGGAATTAGTATAAATAATATAAATATGAAATACATATAATTATAGGCAAATAATACATACTCATTTACTCAAAGCAGTGAATAAATTAAATTTATATTCTAATAAAATATTGAACTAATTATGGAAAAGGGCATATATGAGGAGGTAATACCTTGAAATTTTTACAAAATATTGCTGAAAACGATTTTTTAGACGAACCTAAAGAAACTCTATCGGATGTAGATAAAGAATTATTAGAGTTAATAGAAGGTTCAAAAGCAAGAATAACAGTTGTAGGTTGTGGTGGGGCCGGTAATAATGCAATAAATAGGTTAGCTGATGAACAGGTTGAAGGTGCAAAAGTAGTTGCCGTTAATACCGATGCTCAGCAATTAGTTAAAACCAAAGCTGAAAATAAGGTTTTAATTGGTAAAAACTTAACCCGCGGATTAGGGGCTGGAGGAAACCCTGAAAAAGGAGAAGAATCAGCTCGTGAAAATGCAGAAGACATTAAATCTGCGATACAAGACTCAGATTTAGTATTCATCACCTGCGGATTAGGTGGCGGTACAGGAACAGGTTCTGCACCAATAGTTGCGGAAATATCAAAGAAAATGGGTGCTTTAACTGTTGCTGTTGTAACATTGCCATTCTCAATGGAAGGAAAAGTAAGAATGACCAATGCTTTAAATGGACTTGAAAAATTGCAAGAAGTTGCAGATACCATTGTTATTATTCCAAACGATAAATTATTAGAAATCGTTAGAAACGTGCCATTAAGAACTGCTTTTAAAGTAGCTGACGAAGTTTTAATGAATTCAGTTAGGGGAATGGTTGAACTCGTAAACAATGCTGGAGATATCCACGTGGACTTTGCAGATGTTAAAGCTGTAATGGACGATGGTGGAATAGCAATGATGGGAATCGGCGAAAGCGATTCAGAAAAAAGAGCAAAAGAAGCTATCAATATGGCTTTAAACAGTCCGTTATTATGCGTAGATATAGAAGGAGCTACAGGTGCTTTAATACACGTTACTGGACCAGAAGATATGAGTTTAGATGAAGCTCAAGATATTGTTTCAACTGTTTCAGAAAGACTTTCTGAAAATGCTACAATTATTTGGGGTACCACAATTGACGACAAATTAGAAAACTCATTGAGAGTTTTATTAATCATTACAGGTACAAAATCAACCGTAAACCATAATTTAAGTCTTAAAAGAAATAAAGTAATTATTGACATTCCAAAAATTTAAGAATATTTAATTAAATTTTTATATTTAAATGAATATAGATTTTATAAATATGGTCGTAAATAAAAATGTGATAAATAAAAATGTGATATTATGTCTGAAAAATTCGATGAAATAAAAACTGAAACAAAAAATTTCATAAATCAGTGTCAAAGAGTATTGAAAGTTTCAAGAAAACCTACACGTGAAGAATATATCAATATTTCAAAAGTTACGGGATTAGGAATTTGTTTATTGGGCGCAGTAGGATTTGCTGTCCACGTGCCAATTACATACTTAAAAGCACTTATAAAACCCTAAATTCAAACTTCTTATTTTTTAATTATATATTAATAGATAATTAAATTTAAATACCATTAATACCATCATAAATACTGTAATACTTTGATTTTTATAAAAAATATATTATCGAGTAATTCTTTTTTAAAACTATTATTACTTATTAAAATTAATTAAAATCGTTATAAATAATAATTTATAATTATTTTGGTGGAATTATGATATTCGCAGTAAGAACGACCACAGGACAAGAGCAAAACGTTGCAGAAGCTTTAGCTTCAAGAGCTGAAAGAGAAAACTTAGAAGTATTCTCCATTTTAGCGACAGAAGACTTAAAAGGATATATATTAGTAGAAGCCACAAATAAAGGGGCTATTGAAGAATTGGTAAGACAAAACTTTAAAGTTAAAGGAATAGTTCCAGGAGAATCGAGTGTAAAAGAATTAGAGCACTTGCTAACACCTACAAAAATCATTGAATCAATTGACAAAGGGGATGTTGTTGAATTGGTTGGTGGACCATTTAAAGGAGAAAAAGCAAGAGTCACAAGAGTGGACAAAAACAAAGAAGAAATTACCTTGGAATTAATGGAAGCCGCTGTTGCAATCCCTATTACTGTTGGAATCGAACAGGTTAAAATTATTGCAAAAGATGCCCCTTAATCAAATTTAATCAAATTATTTATTTTTTTAATTATTTATTTTTTTAATGTTAATTTAGTATTTTAAGTTATATTTACAGATAACTACAATCGTTAAAGTTAGCTTGAATTTAAAACCATTAAATATTAATAAAAAGGATTATATAGGATAAATAGCATTTTAAATGAAAAATAACTATATTATAATATGTATAAATTATTAAAACAATATATTAAAATCAAAAAATAATTATGCGGGTGAATTATGAAAGCAGTTATTTTTGTAATTGATGGTTTAGGAGACAGACCAAATTCAGAAGGCAACACTCCATTAAAAGAAGCTAAAACTCCTACAATGGATAGATTAGCGAAGGAAGGTATCAATGGGTTAATGAATTCCGTAGATATTGGTATTAGACCAGGTAGTGATACAGCGCACTTGGCATTATTGGGTTATGACCCAAAAATAAACTACACTGGAAGAGGCCCTTTTGAAGCTTCAGGTGTTGGTTTAGATGTAAAACCTGGAGATGTAGCATTTAGATGTAATTTTTCAACAGTTGATGAGAATTTCATAGTTCAAGATAGAAGAGCTGGAAGAATCGAAGATACGTCAGAATTGGAAAAATTAATCGATGGTATAGAAATTGACGGCGTAAAAATCATATTTAAAGAGTCTGGTGGGTATAGAGCTGCTTTAATGCTAAGAGGGGAAGGATTAAGCGACAAAATAAGTGATGCAGACCCTAAAAAAATAGGTTTAAAAGTAAAAGAAATAAAACCATTAGATGAAACGCCTGAAGCAAAAAAAACTGCTGAAATAATGAATAAATTAATCAAAATAGTTTATGACAAATTGGATAAACATCCTGTTAATGTTGAAAGAAAAGAAAAAGGATTGTTTGCTGCAAATATCATTTTACCACGTGGTGTTGGTGAAGTTCCCCATATAGTACCGTTTGAAGAAAAATATGGCCTTAGAGGGGCTTGTATTGCAGGTACTGGATTAATAAAAGGAATTGCTAAGATGGTTAATTTAGATGTTATTGAAGTGGAAGGAGCTACAGGAGACGCTTTCTCAAACTTTGACAATAAAGCAAAAGCTTTAATTAAAGCAATCAACGATTACGACTTTGTTCTTGTAAACGTCAAAGGAGCTGATGAAGCAGGTCATGATGGTCATTATGACGTTAAAAAAGAAGTAATTGAAAAAATAGATGTAATGTTAGAGCAAGTATTCAAAGAAATAGACCGAAATGAAGTTTATTTTGTAATTACTGGCGACCATTCGACACCTATTGAAGAAAAAGACCACTCTGCTGACCCATTACCTCTTATATTGTGGGGTAAAAGCGTTAGGGTAGACGAAGTTGATAAATTTGACGAATACACTGCTCATAAGGGTGGATTATGCTGGATTAAAGGATTACATATTATGCCAATCTTAATGGATTTAATGGGATTAGCTAAAAAATATGGTGCATAAAGCTTAATTACCATATTTAAAATATATAAAAAATAACAATACTTTTCATATTCTTTTTTTGATATTTAAAAAATAAAATTTAAATTTATTAAGGTATTTGATTAGTAAATTATTAAATTATTAGATTACTATATCATAAGTTTTCAAAATCTATTTTTGGATTTATACATCTATTTTCCAAGGTATTTGATAATAAAACTACCCTACTATCCTGAGAATCGTCTATAACTTCGAATGCAGATTTATCTTCGATTTCTTTAGATATTTTAATTAATTCATCGTGTTTAATCATATCATCTAAATTAAGTCTCTTTCTTGAATATCCAACATTCATATAAGATTTAACTTCTATGAAATTTACATTCGCTCTATCGTACAATTCAGCAAATTTCGATAAATCATCGTTTATATTTTTAATAACCGTAGTTCTGAGGCAAGTTCTTTTCTTTTCGTGCAATAAATCTAAAGTATCTAATATACTATTCCAATTCTGCTCAGTTCCTCGGCATATTTTTTTATAGCTTTCCAAATCAGTTGCATCTAATGATACATAAAGTTGAGTAGGGTTTATTTTTTCAATTACATCGGTTAATACCCCATTAGAAACCACAAATGTAGACATTTTCTTTTTATGGAATATTTCTATCAATTCGTCAAGATATGGGTACATTGTAGGTTCCCCTGCCAAAGACAATGCTACGTGTTTTGGTTCAGTTGCTTCCGCATACTTTTCAGCACCAATTCTATCGATAATACCTTTATATCCTGTAATAATAGTTTTGTGCATCTTTAAAATATCTTCTGCCACTTCTTCCGGCTCTTTCCATTTTGGTTCTTTAAAGTTTGGCTCATCGATACCTAAATCAGATGGTAAAACTCTCCAACAAAATTCACATTGCTGTTGACACCATATAACTGAAGGAGTACTTTGAACACACCTATGTGTGTTTATTCCGTAAAATTTAGACTTATAACAGTCTTTATTTTCTAAAAAGCTTTTTCTTACCCAACCACATAATTTAACTGCACTATGGTCTTCAATTTGATAATGCTGTTTTCTAAGAATATTATATAATTGTTCAGGAATTTGAGGAATTCTTTTTTCCAAATTTTGAGTTTTTTGTGATTTCTTAGGTTTATCTTGCTTAATTGTGTTTGAATTAGTAATCATTTTTGTATTTTCCAAAATATCACCATATTATAAGTGTAATTATAAGTGTAATAAAACCAGATTTGTATGTATAAATTATAAATTATAAATTAAATTCAATTTTTAAAGTATAATCTTACTTAAATTTAATAATTTATATAACTATAGTAAAGAATAGATTTATATATTAATATATCCTAATATATGTATTAATAAAATATATCAAAGTGTAGCTTAATTTAATAAAAAAAATAAAGTGTAATAAAGTATAACAAAATCTAATAAATTATAGCTCTTAAAAGCTTTTATTTTAACAGATAATGAATATATGCCCATAAAAAAGTTAAAAAAATATTTAACATGATTAATTATGACAAATACATGATTTCAATTTCAATAAGTAAAATATAAATATACCAATATACATTTAGTAATTAATAAACTTATTTCAAATTAAGAATATTATTTTAAAAATAAGATAAAAATTAATCAATTACAAGTTATAATTAATTGTAATTTTTAGTATTATATCTTATATTATAGATATGACAGTTGTTAGTAAAACGGAGTGTAATTATGAGGGTAATTGGAGTAATTGGTAAAAAAGACACCGGTAAAACAAGTATTATATGCGATATTTTAAAGCATGTAAGTGGAATTAGTGTCGCCACCATAAAAAAAACACATCACAGCGTTGAAATAGATACACCAAATACTGACTCATATAGAATGAAAGAAAACTCCAACTTGTCAGTATTGTCCACAGGTACTAAAACAGGTTTTTACTACGACGGTATGTCATTATATGAAATTTTATCAAAAATAGATTACGACCTTGTAATTATTGAAGGATTTAAGGAAGAACTTATTAAATACAATATTCCAAAGATATTAATGGTTGAAGGTAAAAGGGGTTTGGATTTATTAGATAATCAAGTCATAATGACTATTGAAGACTTTAAATATGATATTAAAGAAGTCATTAGTGAAATTACTGACAAAGCTGTAGTCCCTACGTATAACTTTAATTGTGGACATTGCGGATATAACTGCAAACAGTTTGTAGAAAAAATGATAAAAGGCGAAAATAATTTAAAATGGGATAGATGTGTAATGTCATATTCTATTAAAATAACTGCCGACGATAAAATAATCCCTGCAAATCCTTTTGTATCAGATATTATTAAAAATACGATTAAAGGTTTAATATTTAGCCTTAAATCAGTCGAAAATCCTCAAAAAATTACAATATCTTTTGATGATGAATCAAATAACGATTTATCAAACAAAATCGTAGTGAAAACTATCGAAAATGAAAAATTAAATTCCAAAAAGAATTGATAACTATTTTTTATATATTATTAAACATTAATGTATATTTTAGATACCAATGATATATTTGAATATACTAATATTTATATATGAAAACGTAATAAGATGATAAAGTACTAAAAGATAATATTTTTTTATTTAAAAAAAATTAAAAAAATTAAAAAAATTACTAAAATACAAAACAACAGTCTATAAATTGATGGTGACAATATGATAAGCGAACAAGGTTATGAACATATGGCGGAAACATTTAAAGCGTTTGCAGACCCTACAAGGTTAATGATTTTGAGATTATTAAATGAAAACGAAAGTATGTGCGTATGCAAGATTATTGATGAATTGGGCAAACCCCAACCTACTATTTCACACCACTTAAACATTTTGAAAAAATCAGGTTTAATTAAAGCAAGAAAAGAAGGTACTTGGAACCACTACTATATAGTAAACCCTAAAGTCAAAGAAATGGTCCACATTATTGGCGATTTTGAAAACTAAGTATTGTAGTACTACCCCTTAAAACTATAATATTGAAATCAAATATGTAAAGTATATTATTTATATAATATATCATACTTTTTTTAATTCATAAGATACTTTTATATATAATTTAAACAAAATTAAAAGAGTAATAAATGAAAATATATTTTAAATTAAGATAAATTACTATAGATAATAATATATAAGGATAAATCCCAATTATGAGATATAATAATCCCTTTTGTAGATTTTAAACTTAAAAAAACACTAAAATTAAAAAATAGCCGAAATATGCTTTAAAAAACTAAAATAATTGAATTTAAAAAATTATTGCGTTTGAAAGTATTGAAAATTATAATGGTACGATAAAGATAATATAAATATAATGTAAAAATACGATAAAACATAATTTATATAATCAAATATTATACTATTTTGAAAAATCTAATACTCTAAGTCAAATACAGTGATTTTTAAATTTAGGCTCATACCCTGGTGAAATAATGGGAGTTCAGGAAGACATTAGAAAATTAGAAGATGAAATTAAAAACACGCAATATAACAAAGCTACTCAAAAGCATATTGGAAAATTAAAATCAAAATTGGCAAAATTAAGAGAAGAATCTCAAAATCCTTCCGGTTCAGGAGGTTCTGCAGGACCTTCGTATGCCATAAGAAAAACAGGAGATGCTACAGTAGCTTTCGTAGGATTTCCATCAGTTGGTAAATCCACACTATTGAATAAGTTAACTAATGCTAATTCTGAAGTAGGAGCTTACGCATTTACCACACTTACTATAATACCAGGACTTATGGAACATAAAGGCGCTAAAATACAAGTTTTAGATGCCCCGGGTATCATATCAGGTGCTTCTTTTGGTAGAGGTAGGGGTAGCGAAGTTTTAGCAGCAGTTAGAAACGTAGATTTGATAATGGTTATTGTAGACGTATTTTCTCCAGAACATATCCCCGTTATTGAAAGAGAGCTATCAAACGTAGGTATTAGATTAGACCAAATACCTCCAGAAGTTAAAATAGCAAAAAGGGATAGAGGAGGGGTTGCTGTTAATACAACGCTTCCATTATCTAAAATAGACGAAGATACAGTTGTTGCAATATTGGGAGAATATAAAATACACAATGCAGATATTGTAATAAGAGACGACGTAGATGCAGACCAATTGATTGATTCAGTTATGGGTAATAGGTCATATATACCTACACTTGTAATTATAAATAAAATCGACCTTGCAGACCAGGAAAGCTTAGATATAATGGAAAGTGAAGTTCATGAGAGACCTCACGTGTTTGTATCGGGACACAAAGAAATAAATTTGGAAGAATTAAAAGATAAAATATTTGATACCCTTGGATTTATCAAATTATACTTAAAACCACAAGGTAAAAAAGCTGATATGACCGACCCGTTAATTATACTTAAAAATTCAAAGGTAAAAGACGTTTGTAATAAATTACACAGAGATTTTGTTAAAAATTTCAGATATGCACAGGTTTGGGGCCCTTCAGCAAAACACCCTGGTCAAAGGGTAGGTTTAGACCACGTCTTAGGCGATGGCGATATATTATCGATTGTTGTTAAAAAATCCGGTCAATAATTAATTTAATAAGTTATTGGGACGGATAAGTATGTGATATAATAATTTAAAAATAATAAGGGATAGTATGGAAAATCAGGAATTAGAATATCAAAAAATTATGAAAGCAGGGGAAATTGCTTCAAAGGTTAGGGGCGAAGCCCAAAATATGATAAAACCCGGCGTAAAATTATATGATGTAGCGGAGTTTGTTGAAAATAGGATTAGAGAATTAGGTGGGGAAGTTGCATTTCCTTGTAATTTATCTATAAATGATATTGCTGCACATTATACACCATTTGCAGGTGATGAGTCAGTTTTTGGAGAAAATGACGTAATAAAATTAGATTTAGGTGCACATATTGATGGATTCATTGCAGATACTGCAACAACTGTTGATTTATCAAATAGCTATTCAGATTTAAAAAAAGCTTCAGAAGATGCTTTAAAAACGGTTATAAACTCAATAGAATTACCAATGAACGTTGGAGAAATGGGAAAAATAATCAGTGAAGTAATAGAAAGCTATAATTTAAAACCTATATCAAATCTTTCAGGCCACGTGATGCATCAAAATGTATTACATGCTGGTGTTAGTGTACCTAACGTCTATGAAAAAACAAAGGACACAATAGACGTTGGCGATTTAGTAGCAATTGAACCATTTGCCACTGATGGATTTGGAGCCATTACTGACGGAAACGGCAAATATATTTACAAATACATAGTTTCAAGACCTTTAAGACTACCTTCTGCAAGAAATATCTTAAAAATTATTGAAAATAAATTTTGCCATTTACCATTTTCAGAGCGAGATATTGCTAAATTAAACCCCAAATATAAAATGGGTTTAAAAACATTGGTAAATGCAGGATGTCTATATGCTTATCCTGTTTTGGTTGAAAAAGAACGTGGTATGGTATCACAATGTGAACATACTGTGTATATGGGCGAAGATAAAATAGAAATTACAACAAAATAATCTAATAAAACTTTATACATTTATTTTATTTTAAATTAATTTAAATTAATTTAAATTAGTTTAATTTTTTGGTAATGGAATAATATTTTTATACTTAAAAATGTATAGTAAAATAATCAAAATTGGAATTTATAATTTATAATTTATATTTTAAAAATAATAATCTATTTTAAAGATAACTAATAGGTGTAATTATGATAGTTATTTTAAACAATGGTGGACAATACGTTCATAGAATTCAAAGAAGCTTAAAATACATCGGCGTAAAATCAAAAATAATTAAAAACAGTACAACCCTTTCTGAAATAGAATCTGACGAGACTATTAAAGGAATTATATTAAGTGGCGGTCCAGATATTGAAAAAGCTACAAACTGCAAGAATATAGCTTTAAATTCCAAATTACCAATATTAGGAATTTGTTTGGGTCATCAATTGACTTGTGAAGCTTACGGCGGTGAAGTTTCAAGAGCAGAAAGCGAAGAATATTCCAGTGTTTTGATAAAAGTTAAAAATCATAATGACTTATTTAATGGAGTTCCTTCAGAATTTACAGCTTGGGCATCACATATGGATGAAGTAAAAAAAGTACCAGAATGCTTTGAAATATTAGCAAACTCTGATATCTGTGAAGTTGAAGCAGTGAAACACGTTTCAAAACCTATTTATGGAGTACAATTCCACCCTGAAGTTTCACATACGGAATATGGAGACATAATTTTAAAAAATTTCTGTAAAGTTTGTAATATCGAAACATTATAAAAAATATAAAAAATATAAAAATTAAAATTTAGATTACATATTATTATCTTTTACCCAATTCCTCAACCATTAGCAAAGCACAGTAATCCCCACAAACACTGCAAGCTTTTTCTTCTTTTGAAGGTATTTCTTCCCTCATTTCTCGGGGTTTTTCAGAATTTAAAGACAGCTCGAACTGTTTTTCCCAGTCGTGCTCTTTTCTTGCTTTTGCCATTTCTTTTTCTTTTTCCCAAGCTATTTGACTACCTTTTGCCACGTCTGCAGCCTGAGCAGCTATCTTAGAAGCAAGTAATCCATCGATTACATCTTCTTCTTTCATCAATCTAACGTGTTCCGCGGGCGTAACATAACATAAGAAATTTGCACCACTATATGCTGCAAGTGTTCCACCTATTGCAGAGGTAATATGGTCATAACCCATTGCCAAATCAGTTACTAAAGGGCCTAAAACGTAGAATGGTGCATTTTTACATACTGTTTTTTGTATCTTCATATTTGCAGATATATTATTGTATGGCACGTGTCCAGGACCTTCAACCATTACCTGAACTCCTGCATTTCTACATCTATCAACTAATTCGCCCAATGTGATTAATTCCTGAATTTGAGGTCTATCAGTGTTGTCCACTAAACACCCTGGTCTCATACCATCCCCTAAACTTAATGTCACATCGTGTTCTTTTAAAATCTCTAAAAGATAGTCAAACTGTTGATAAAGAGGATTCTCTTTATTATGATACATAACATACGCAGTTAGGAAAGCTCCTCCCCTACTTACTACACCCATAACTCTTTCGTCATTTTTAAGGGCTTGTACACTTTGTTTTGTAATTCCACAATGTAGGGTCATAAAATCAACGCCTTCCTTAGCTTGTCTTTCTATGACGTTAAATATTAAATCTTCGTCCATATCTACAACTTTTCCGTATTTACTTTTAGCATCTGCACCAACTTCATAAATAGGTACTGTACCGATTGGTAAATTTGTATTGGACATTATTTGTTTTCTTATTTCAGGTAAATTACCACCGGTGCTTAAATCCATTATCGCATCTGCACCGTATTTATTAGAAATAGCAACCTTTTTTAATTCTGAATCCATATCTATGCAATCAGGAGATGTACCTAAGTTTACATTAACTTTTGTAGATAATCCTTCGCCAATTCCTACAGGTTTAGTATCACGATTTACATTTTTAGGTATAACTACATAACCTTTAGCAATTAGTTTTCTAAGTTCGTTTACATCCATCTTTTCGTATTCTGCCACGTATTTCATTTCTTCCGTAATATTCCCTTTAATAGCTTCGGTCATTTGTGTCATAATTTCACCATTAGAATATAATATTATATTTAAAAATAGAATATATAAGATACTATTATAAAATATATCATAGAAATTATTTTAATCATTATGATTGTATAATCTTTATTTACCAATATTAAATACTTAATATATTTAAAACAATATTATAATTTAAGAAATATATGTGTCAATTATTTTATGAATTGATTGATGACATATGAATTTAAAGACTAAAAATAAAATAAAAAAATAGAAAATAAGTTAAAATTTATATGGTGAAAATAATGTGGAATTTAGAAACAGAACGAGTTTACAATTATATATGCACTTCAAAAGCTAAAAAAGTAATATTACAAGCCCCGGAAGGTTTAAAAAGGTCCGTAGATTTAGAAATATCCAAATTACGCCAAAAATTTGAAGAAAATAATACGCCTCAGGAACAAATACCAAAAATGATAATATGGGGCGAATCTTGTTTTGGGGCTTGTGATTTATGCGATAGGGACGTTTCATTATTAAATCCTGATTTAATAGTCCATTATGGTCATGAGGAGCTTTCCTATGTTAAATCAGAAATTCCTGTGATATATGTTCATTCTTATTATAATATTGATGAAGATTTTGAAAAAAATATGGAAAAGCTTCAAAAAGAACTTAATAATCCTACAATCGTTAGTACCATACAATTTAAAAAATGTCTTGACGAATACAACCCCAATATTATATTAGGATGTAGGGCGGTAATAAATAACTGGAATAATGAAGATTCCATATTATATGTAGGTACAGGGCGATTTCACCCCCTAATGATGGCATATAAGTTTAAAAAAACCGTTAAAATTTATAATCCGCTTTCAAGAGAAATTTCAGAAATAACAGAATCAGAAATTAAGAAATTGATTAAAATAAGAATTGGAAAAATTACAAAATTAATGATACATCCACCTCAAAAAATAGGTATTGTTCTATCTACAAAAAAAGGACAGTGTAGAACTAAAGTATTCGACAGAATGATTGAATTATGTGAAAAAAATAACATTAAATACGTTCCAATTGTATTAAACAATATTTCACCATCAAATTTAATATATAAAGTTGATGCGTACGTTATTTGTGCTTGTCCACGTATTGTGTTAGACGATTATACAAATTACGATAAAACCCTTATTACAGCAAGAGAATTTGAAATGTATGTAAAAGAAGATTTTGAATACGTATTTGACGAAGTAATGGAGTATGATTTTATATAATACGTCCGCATATCTGAATAAATGTAAAAATATAAACTATAAAATATAAAATATAAAATATAATTATTATTTATTTTTCTTAAATTCGTTATTATATAAATTTAATTCTTTTAAAATATTATCAAAAGATATAGAACCTTCCCTTATCAATTCTATATCATTATCTATTATTTTTACAATTGTAGAAGGCTTTTTATATTCACAATCACCGTCATCGATAATTATATCTACACTGTTCAATATTTCTTTATCCATTTTTGATATGGAATAAGAAGAAGGTCTACCACTTACATTAGCACTTGTAGAAGTTATTGGTATTTCAGATAACTCCAATATTATCTTTGAATCAGGTATGCGAATACCCACATAGTCCTTACAAATATAATCTGGTATAGATTCTTTTTTTGGCAATATTAATGTAATTGGACCGGGTAAAAACTTATTAATGAGTTTTTTAGCAACATTATTTACTTTCGCATATTTTTGTATATCGGACTTTTTTTGTAAACTTATAGAAAAGGGCTTCGATTCATCTCTATTTTTTATTTTATAGATTCTATCAACCACATTTTTATCCAGTGCATAACCACAGATTCCGTATATGGTATCAGTAGGACATAATGCAATTTCGCCATTTTTTAGGTACTTTTTGGCATCATTTAGTGTTATTTCTACCCCTTTTCGAATAATTTTCATAATACCCCAGCTTATATATTCACTATATTATTTTTAAATTTGATAATATTTAATAATTAAATAAATGCACTTTTCATTGCATCTTTACATCCACAAGTTCTTTCTTCAAATTTGTAATTTATGAAATCATCAACTACATTTAGTATTTTGCTTTCCATCGATTTAACAGTGTCTAAAACTTCATCTACAGTTAAATCACTGTCTTTAATGCCCGAACAGTAGTTTGAAATATTGCAAAGTGAACAATAGCACATTTCTAACTCTTTAGCTAATGAAACCTCGGGATAAGCAGTCATTCCTACAACATGACCCCAATTTTTATACATATTTATCTCAGCGATTGTCTCAAATCTTGGACCTTCAGTACATATGTACGTGCCTTCATTGTAGGAATATTGTCTTTTATCAAGTATTTCTTTTAAAATACCTCTTAAATCACTACAAAAGGGTTCTAACATATTTACGTGAGCTACTTTTCCATCTTCGCCGTCATAATACGTACTTTTTCTCACTTTAGTGAATTCAATAAAATCATCTGCAATCAAGAAAGAAGAAGGTTCTATTTCAACTTTTAAAGAACCTACTGCATTTAATGATAAAATTCGTTCCACACCCAACTTTTTTAAGGTATAAATATTTGCAAGATAATTAATTTTATGTGGGGGAGTACTATGGCTTAAACCATGCCTACCAAGTAATACGACATCTTTATTTTCATCAATCAATACTTTTGAAGCCCCATATTTAGTTTCCACTATTTTTTCTTCACCATTTTTTAAAAGACCAGCTAAACCAGTTCCACCGATAATTCCTATCATAAAAACACCATTAAATAGTTGATAATTTAAATATTTAATATTTATTCTACTTTTTTAAGTCAAATTGATTAATCAATACTCAATATTATATCAAAGTCATATCAAATCGATATGTATATTATTAATGTATTATTATGTATATTAAAATATAATAAAAGTATATATATTTACGTAATTAAGAATGTTATCCGATTAATAAACGTATAATTTTAAAATAAGTATAAAAACTAATTATCTAAAGTATAAAAATTATTTATTGATATTTTAAAATATCATTGTATGGCGAATAAAATGAAATTTTACGGTAAAGTTATCAGTGGAAAAGGAAAAGGGAAATATTTTGTAGGCATAGAACCCTATAAACTGGCTTTTGAGAAAAATTTAGGATATACCCCCTATTTGGGAACTCTAAATATAAAAACAGGTCGTGATTTTTGGACCCATGTTGAAGATTACAAAGTTATAGAAGATTTTGAATACAATAATAAAAAATTTTATGGGGTAAAATATGTACCCATAGTAATAAAAAACCGTTTTGGTATCTCGATTAAAGGTTCAATAGTTGCTCCAAAAAAAACAGTTCATTCAAAATCTGTTTTAGAGATTATATCTTCATTAAATCTTAGAAAATATTTAAAATTAAAAAATAACGATATTATAACTGTAGAATTGGATATTTAATATATCTTCCAATAATGTAATCAACAATATCATATCCTGTAAATGAAATAACAAATTAGATATAATAAAACAAAAATATTATCACATCGCAAATATAAGAAATTTATAATTAAATAATTAATAGATAACTAAAAATAAAAATATGGTGTTATTATGGAAGAATATGGAAACGTTAAAAAAGCTATTGAAGCACTTAAAAAAGGAGAAATCGTATTAATTTACGATGACGATAAAAGAGAAGCTGAAACCGATATGGTTATTGCATCTGAATTTATAACACCTGAAACCATTAGGACATTTAGAAAAAATGCAGGTGGTTTGATATGTACTTGCATAATGCCAGAAGATTGCGATAAATTAGGAATTCCTTTTATGGTTGATATATTAGGATTAGCTTCTGAAAAATACCCTGTTTTAAACAAATTATACCCTGATGATATACCATACGATGAAAAATCATCATTTTCAATAACTGTAAATCATAGGAAAACATTTACTGGAATCCCAGACAATGATAGGTCCTATACTGTTGAAAAATTAGCTAATATGTGCAAAGAAAACAGATTTGAAGAATTTGGTTCTGAATTTAGAAGCCCTGGACACGTTCACTTACTAAGAGGTACCGAGGGATTAGTACAAAGAAGACAAGGTCATACTGAAATATCATTGGCACTTTCAAAAATTGCTGGAACATATCCTATGACAACCATTTGTGAAATGATGGGTGACAATGGGGGCGCTTTAAGCAAAGAATTAACTGCAAAATACGCTGAAGAAAATAAACTCGTTAATGTAGCAGGTGCTGATATTATAAACTATTATTTAAATGTTTTTTGTAAAAAAGAAGAATAATATAAAAATAAAATAATAATAATAATATAATATAACAAAAGAATAAATTACAAATAATTTAATTTATTTTTAAATATATATTATTCAATTAATATTCATAATTTTAAAATGGTGTTATCTATGGGCATAAAAGTTGGAATTACCGATACTACATTTGCTAGGGTTGATATGGCTTCCGTTGCAGTAAAAAAGCTAAATGAAATGACAAGCAAAGTACAAATAATTAGGTACACAGTTCCAGGTATGAAAGACTTACCTGTAGCGTGTAAAAAACTAATTGAAGAACAGGGTTGTGAAATAGTATTGGCTTTAGGTATGCCGGGCGGTAAAGATAAAGACAAAGTTTGTGCTCATGAAGCATCACAAGGTCTTATGATGGCCCAATTAATGACAAATAAACATATAATTGAAGTTTTTGTACATGAAGATGAAGCAAAAGATGGGAAAGAATTAGACTGGCTTGCAAAAAGAAGAGCTGTAGAACATGCTGAAAACATATATTACATGCTATTTGACCAAAAATATTTGGAAAAACAGGCGGGTATGGGACTTAGAGAAGGATTTGAAGATGTTGGTCCTGCAAAACGTTAATTATTTTAAAAAATAGATTTTTTGATAAATTTATTTTAAAATAATACTTCAAATAATAATTACTAAACATACGAATATTTAATAATATAAATATAAATATTTTTTTTAACATATATTATTTTAGTAAATGATTAATTTATTATTTAAGGTTATTATTTCAAAATAGGGCCTAAACTTTGTAAATTTGTATTTAATAATATATTATGGTTATCAATTCTAATTTAAACGATAATTATATATTTGTGAAACATCTTATAGTAAATGATTAAAATATTTACTATGCTATTGGAATATTAAAATATAAGTTATAACTTATAACCAAAAACTATATATAGAACTTCAAATGATTAATATAGTTATAATACGTATATCATTATTAAACTAAAACTTTTAAAGTATGAGGTGATATCTATGGTAGAACTTATCGTAGAGGAAGCATATCAAAGCGATGTAGGGAAAAGTACCGTAAGAATAGACCCTGTAACTATGCAAAAACTTTCATTAGAACCTGGCGATGTAATCCAGATTGAAGGGAAAGAAACGACATATGCTACAGTTCTTAGAGGATATCTTGACGACCAAAATACTAAAACAATTAGAATGGATGGTTTACTTAGACAAGTTACTAAAGCAGGAATTGGGGATAAAGTAACCATTGAAAAAGTACAGGCCAAAGAAGCTAAAAAAATAGTTTTGGCACCATCAAGACCTGTAAGATTCAATGCGGGATTTGAAGATTACGTAAAAAGTAGATTGGATAAACAAGTTGTTGGAAAAGGCTCAAACGTGCTTGTAGCAGTATTGGGAACTGCTTTCCAATTTGTAGTGGTAAACACATCACCTAAATCACCTGTAATAGTAGGACCAGCTACCACTGTTGAATTAAAAACAGAACCTGCGGGAGAAATTAAAGAAACTAAAGTACCAAGTGTTTCTTATGAAGATATAGGTGGATTAAGGGAAGAAGTAAAAAAAATTAGGGAAATGGTAGAATTACCAATGAGACATCCTGAATTATTCGATAGGTTAGGTATTGAACCTCCTAAAGGTGTTTTACTTGCAGGACCTCCGGGAACTGGTAAAACTTTACTTGCAAAAGCTGTTGCAAATGAATCTGGTGCTAATTACTATACGATAAACGGCCCAGAAATTATGAGTAAATACGTTGGGGAAACCGAAGAAAACTTAAGAAAAATATTCGAAGAAGCAGAAGAAAATGCTCCGTCAGTGATATTTATTGATGAAATTGACGCTGTAGCTCCAAAAAGAGATGAAGTAACTGGAGAAGTTGAAAGAAGAATGGTTGCTCAGTTATTAACTTTATTAGATGGTCTTGAAAATAGAGGGCAAGTAGTTATATTAGCGGCTACAAACAGACCTGACTCAATAGATATTGCATTAAGAAGACCTGGACGATTAGATAGGGAACTTACAATTGGAATACCTGACAGAAATGCCAGAAGGGAAATTTTAGATATACATACAAGAAGTATGCCACTTGAGGCAGATTATGATGAATTAAGCTTAAAAGATGGAATAAGTTATTTATCAAGTAGCAAAAGAAAAGATATTGATGCAAGAGACAAATCTAAAACATTGCAAGAAATTTTAATTTCAACACGCGACCCTAATTTAGTGGTTGAAAAAGCTAAAGAATTAGGTATTATTGATAAATTAGATGTTGCAATAGTTAAATCATTCGTAAGAGAACTTGCAGATAAAACCCACGGTTTTGCAGGTGCTGATTTATCCGTTTTATGTAAAGAAGCTGCTATGAAATCATTGAGAAAATTACTTGACAATAAAAAGATTGACCTTGACGAAGAAATACCTAAAGAAGTATTGGAAACTCTTAAAGTCACAAAAACTGATTTCTATGATGCTTTAAAAGAGGTTGAACCATCTACGCTTAGAGAGGTATTAGTGGACGTTCCAGACATTAAATGGGTAGATATAGGTGGATTAGAAGACGTCAAACAGGAATTAATTGAAGCAGTAGAATGGCCTTTAAAATACCCTGATAAATTTACAAAGATGGGAATTAGACCGCCTAAAGGTATATTACTCTATGGTGCACCAGGAACTGGTAAAACTTTACTTGCAAAAGCTGTTGCAAATGAAAGTGAAGCTAACTTTATTAGTGTAAAAGGACCTGAAATATTCAGTAAATGGGTAGGAGATAGTGAAAAAGCTATTAGAGAAATCTTTAAAAAAGCAAGACAAGCATCACCTACAGTTATATTCTTTGATGAGATTGATTCGATTGCACCGGTTCGAGGTATGAGCTTTGGTAATGATGCAGCTGAAAAAGTGGTAAACCAATTATTAACGGAATTAGATGGTTTAGAAGAACCTAAAGATTTAGTGATTATTGCAGCTACAAACAGACCTAAACTAATCGACCCTGCATTATTAAGACCAGGTAGAATCGATAGAATGGTTTTAGTACCTGCCCCTGATAAAGATACAAGATTAAAGATATTTAAAGTACATACTGCAAATATGCCACTCCTTAACAATGAGGAAGAAGAAAAAAACAATTTATTAATGGAATTGGCCGAAAAAACAGAAGGATATTCCGGTGCAGATATTGCAGGAGTATGTAGGGAAGCAGCAATGATTACTTTGCGAGAAAATCTTGAAGCTCAGATAATACCAAAAGAATCATTCATAAAAGCGATGAAAAAGGTTAAACCTTCAATTACCAAAGAAGATGAAGAAGAAAACAGGAAATTAGTTGAAGAATTTAATAGTTAAGGACTAAAAATAATATCAGTAAGAAATTTAAAAATAAAAATAAAAATAAATATACTCCTTTTTCATTTTTTTAAATTTTTAAAAAGATTTAGTAAATAAAAAAATAAGTCATTTTTATATTAAATATATTATATTATATTATATTATATTGAACTATTTTCAGAAATTGAAACAATTATATCGGACAATTTCGCATCTGATTTTAAAGCATATGGTGTATAATGTACCCTTGAAACTTTAAAGCCTTTGTCAGTTAAATCCTGAATTATTACGTCCATTGGTGGCACTAATTTTTTAATAAAACTACATATTTCATGAATATTATAACTTCCTACCATCTCAAATTCAGACTCTTTTTTTAAAGTATTTAATATTTCAACTGCCCTATGTGAATAATTTCTATCTTTAGCAATTTTATATGTATTTTTAACTAAATCATAGTCATTTAGTTTACCTAAATAAAAAGGACCGCCAAATCCTCTCTCAAATCCATCAAAGTAATTTTTAACAGTGATGTCTTCATATTGGCGTTTAACATAACCAAGATTTTCCATTGCCTTTTCAGCTTTTCCAGCACCACGTTCTGTAATCATAAAAGTCCTTACATAATGGTCAGTACAATGTGAAAAAAGGGGTCTTAATCCAATATCATACTTCGCAGCATTTAAAATTGCACTTGCAATCAATATCCTTACTGCATACTCTTTATCGCCACGAATAGGAACTGAATTATAACGTCTTATACATGATTTGTGATAAGCTCCACAAAGTACTGCAGTATCGGTAGCCGTCATACATACTATTCCACCTTTTGTTAACGTCGACCTAATTCCGCTATCCATATAGGGGGCTGGCGAACCAAAAGGATCCAAATCACTTACGTTAAACTCCCGATAATTTTCAGACAATAATATGTTTGCATCTTTATGATGAACTGATAACTTAACATTATCGTTGAACTCATTTATTTTTATATTTTCGTGAATTGCACGTATCGCATTTGGGTTAATATCACCTATAGAAATATCCAAAATACCTTTAAAATCAAGTTCTTTTGCATACCTTAATCCACGGGCACCACTTCCACCCAAAGCATCACAAATTTTAAACTCATCTCGCTTAAAATTGTCTAAAAAAGCCTGTATTGTAGAAATGGAAATGTCTCTATTAATTTCCATTACGGGGTTGTAAAAAACGGGGTCTTTTTTTGATAAGGTTCGCTCTTCTGAAACATTTAATTTAGTACTTCCTTCAATTATTGTTTTTTTAGCCATCATAACACCAGTGATAAAAAATAAATTCATTAAATTTTGATTTTTTGATTTTTTGATTTTTAATAATATTAATACTAATCGAGTTATAAATTAGACTAACTAATATTAATAGTATGGATATATATTACATCATAGAAATAATGGGATATGTAAATTCAAATAATATTTAGTTTTTAAAATACCGATTACTTTTAAATAACATTGTATATGTAAATAATATAATAATATGATTTTATTGTAGATTTTAATTATGCTAATTTTAAAAGTATTTTGTGTAATAATTTTAGATGTAAGTTTATTAACTAACTTTTAATAGTGTATATCATATAGTAGTTGACAACGATTAGAAAAAAATTGAATATTAAAAATATCTATAATTTACTACTAATTAAGAAATATAGTATATATAATAGTATTTAATAATATTTTTTGTTAATATCGTATGAAACACAAATATATAAAGTAAAAAATACAAAATTAGTAAATATGTATATTATATGCAACATATGTGCAATTTATTAAAGATAACTCCTTTAAACTCAAGGAGTAAATTACTCCAATTATACATAATAATAACAATTTTCAATTCCGTTTATCAATTTTTATTTTCTGAAATCTTTATTAAAAGGGTGATTGGATGATAGCAAGTAAAAAAATCGTTCCCGATATAAAAATTATCAAAAAAAGTGGGGATAGTGAACAATTTGATATAAATAAGTTGGTAAAATCACTTTTAAACTCTGGAGTCGACTACTCTGACGTAGAACCGATACTTTCAAACTTATACGAAGATATAGACGAAGGAATGACCACCGAACAACTTAAAAAAAGTATTTATAACGTATTATACGAATATGAAGAAGAACATGGAAAATCAAAATACTCTGAAAAATACCTTTATGACAATTGCCTAAAAATTAGAACCTCTGGAAAAGAATTTGAGGGATTTGATAAAAATAAGATAGCTGAGGCACTTATTAATGAAGCCAATGCAGATGAATCAGTTGCTTTAAAAATAGCAAATGAAGTAGAAAAAGAACTTAAAAAGATGAATGTAAAATACCTTACAGCACCTATGATAAGGGAAGTAGTAAATTACAAACTTATAGAGCACGGTCTTGAAGATATTAGGCACCAACACACAAGGTTGGGTATTCCAGTATACGATATCGATAGATTAATTAATCACGGGTCAAAAGACAACGCTAACTTAATGCACAACCCTGAAAGTATACACAAATGGGTTGCTGATGAAACAATGAAGGAATATGCGTTAATGAAAATATTCCCAAAACATATTGCAGATTTACATATGAAAGGAGATATTCACCTTCACGATTTGGAATATGCCGCTGTTAGAACCGTTTGCTGTCAACACGATTTAAGACCTTTCTTAATGCACGGTTTAAAAGTTGATGGTACTGGGAGACATACAAGTGTTTCAAAGCCTGCAAAAAATCCTGAAGTAGCTATACAACACGCTGCAAAAGTTTTAAGTGCTTCACAATGTGAAATGTCTGGCGGTCAGAGTATTGATGAATTTAACGTATGGTTAGCCCCATATATGAGAGGATTATCATACGAAGAAGTAAAACAACTTATGCAAATGTTTATTTACGAAATGAACCAGATATATGCGGCAAGAGGGGGGCAAGTTGTATTTAGTACGATAAACTTAGAATTAGAAGCTCCAGAATTTTTAAAAGATAAACCTGCAATCAAAAATGGTCAAATTGTAGGAACTTATGAAGAATATGATGCAGAGATAAAAATAATTGCTGAAGCACTTACTGAAGTCTTAATGGGCGGGGATGCGTACGGAAAACCTTTCTTATTCCCTAATGTGATATTTAAATTAAGAGAAAATGCTTTTAAAAATGAAAATTATGAATTATTATACAAAATTCATAGATTAAGTGCAAAATGGGGACTTCCTTACTTCATCAATATGACTGCTGATTATCAGGTTGGAAACACTAACGCTATGGGTTGTAGAACTCGTTTAAGTGGAGATTGGGGCAATAGTGTTGAAGAAGGTACCCTTAGAACTGGAAATATGCAATGGTACACTTTAAACTTGCCAAGAATAGCATATGAAGCAAAAGGGGACGATACAAGACTCTTCGAATTATTAAATGAAAGATTACATTTAGTACAGGATGCTTTATTAATAAAACATAGTATATCTGAAAAAAGATTATATGGCGACGATGAATCAAGAGCCGTATTGCCTTTCTTAACCCAAGAATTCGATGAAGACCAGTATTATAGATATGATAATACAACAAAAACTTTCGGATTTGTTGGTTTAAATGAATTATTAAAATATCATATGGGTGAAGAATTACACACTTCAAAAGATGCTGTTTCATTTGGTGAAAAAGTAATCGGACATATCAAAGGATATGCAGACGGCCTTAAAAAAGAAACTGGATTAAGATGGACAGTTACTCAGACTCCTGCTGAGAGTACTGCTGGAAGATTTGCAAGATTGGACCATAAATACTACAAAGAACAGACTGAATCTGTTGTAAACGGTAATTTGGACGATATGGGTAGTATATATTACACTAACTCATCACACGTAAAAGTAAATTCAGATGTTACACTCGGTGAAAAAGTAAGTATCGAAGAAAAATTCCATCCATTATGTAATGGGGGACATATCGGTCATTTCTGGAATGCAGAAGCTTACGCTGACCCTGATGTATTGATGACAATTACCAAAAAAATATGTGATTCAAATATCGGATTCTGGACCTATACTAAAAATTTAAGTATCTGTGAAGCTTGCAATAAAGCAATGACTGGTTTAAAAGACAATTGTAGTAATTGCGGTAGCGAAAGCGTAGAAAAATTCAGTAGAATTACAGGATACTTGCAAAACGTTTCAAATTGGAACAGTGCTAAACAAAAAGAATTATTAGATAGAAAAAGCAATCTACCAAGATTATAATCAATTATTTAATCATTAATTGATTTAAATACTCATTTCTTTTTTGTAATATATTAAATTATAAATTAACTCATTTTAAAAAACAGTTTAAAATATTATATATACTATTTAAACTAATACAATATTACACTATAAATTCAATTTACGAAAATTAAATAATTATTTATTCAAAATAAAAGGGATAATATGAAAGCAATTTGTGTATTAAGTGGCGGATTAGATTCTACAGTAGCATCATTGATTGCAAAACAAAAAGGATATGATATAACCTGCCTAACATTTAATTATGGACAACAAGCCCTAAAAAATGAAATAAGTGCATCTAAAAAAATAGCTGAAATATTGGGTGCCGAGCATAAAATAATTGATTTAAACTTTTTAAGCGAAATGTGTGAACTAAGCGAATGTGGTTTAAAAACAGGCGACATACCATCTATTTCAGAGGAAAATTTAGATAATAGGGTCGTTGCAGAACAGACTATGAAAAAAGTATGGGTACCTGCAAGAAATTTAATAATGTTCTCGATAGCATCAGGACTTGCCGAAGCAATTTGTGCAGATTATGTATACTGTGGAATTAATGAAGAAGAAGCAAGTACATTCCCAGATAATACAATGGAATTTATGGATAGATTTAACAAATGCAATGAATATGGAACACTTAATAAAGTAAAATTAGAAGCTCCACTTTATAAAATGAATAAAGACGAAATTGTAAAAAAAGGAATTGAATTAGAGCAAAAATTAGGTTTAGAATTATTAAAATACAGTTATTCGTGTTATCACGAAAATCCGGAATTTATTCATTGTGGAATTTGTGAAAGTTGTATGAGAAGAAAAAGAGCATTTAAATTAGCAAATACTGAAGATATTACCACATATAAAGAATAAAAAAAATTAAAGAATAAAAAAATATTAAGATTAATATTAAATTTAAAAATAAAATAATAAAAATAATAATAAAAATAATAATAAAAATTGACGTACTAACTTAGTGTGATACGATGGATAAAATGATTACAATCCCAAGATATACAATTGTTGAAAATGGTGCAATTAACAAAATACCCGAATTGTTGGAAAAATTGAATTTAAAAAATCCATTGGTAATTACGGGTAAAAGCACTCAAAAATACAATAAATTGGGATATGACTCTATTTATTATCATGAAGTAGAGTACGAAAGATTTAATAAATTAACTGACGAAAATTTAAAATATGTTAAAAAATCATTTGGAGATTACGATTGTATTTTAGGAATTGGGGGAGGTAAATCTATTGATGTAGCTAAATACACATCAAGTATTAGTAAAAAACCATTTATTAGCGTACCGACCACAGCTTCAAACGATGGTATTGCTTCACCAATTGTTTCATTAAGCGTTCCATCGTTTATGGCCGAACCCCCTATTGCAGTTGTTGGCGATATAGATATAATCAAAAAATCACCTAAAAAACTTTTAGCTTCAGGTATGGGGGATATAGTTTCAAACATTACCGCAGTTTTAGATTGGAAATTAGCACATATTGAAAATAATGAAAAATATAGCGAAAGTTCCGCCATATTTTCAAAAACAATTGCAGAAGAGCTTATGGAATATATGCAAACAACCAAAAATAAAGATAATTTAGCAGAATACCCTAAAAAAATAGTTAAAGCACTTATTGCAAGTGGAATGGCTATTGCAATTGCACATTCTTCGAGACCTGCTTCAGGTAGTGAACATTTGTTTTCACATTCTATTGATAAACTTAAAAATGAAGGCGTAATCGATAATAAATCACTACACGGCGAACAGTGTGGTGTAGGTACTATCATATTCTCAAAAGCATACGTAAATGAAAAAAGATTAAATAATAAAGTGTATGGTGAAATAGTAAAATCCTTAAAAATAGTTAAATCACCAATTGATATTTATGAATTGGGTTATGATGAAGACATAGCCGTTGAAGCGTTGTGTAATGCCCCCAAATTAAGAAAAAGATATACAATTTTAAGAAATGGATTAGATAAGAAAAAATCATTAGAATTATTGGAAAATTCACAAGTTATATAATTTAAAATATTTATTTTTAAATTTTTGAAAAAAATAAGGAAAATAAAGAATAAAGAATAAAGAATAAAAAAATAAAATAAAATAAAATGATTATAAATCTATTTTAAAGACTTAAATGCTTTATCCATTGCGTTCATAGTATTTGTTAAATCTTCTTCTTTATGGGCAATAGATGTAAAACAGCACTCAAACTGAGAAGGTGCTATAAATACGCCATTATTCAATAAACCAAAGAAATATTTGTTAAATAATTCGGTATTACTTTCTTTTGCGATGTCGTAGTTTAAAACTTCATTTTTATTAAAGTAAACTTGGAATATTGATGCTATATTATACACTTTTGTTTCGATATTGTATTTATCGGATAAGTCCCTTAAGTGATTAGATAAAATTGTTGCTTTTTTAGTAGTTTCAGTGTAAAAGCTATCATTTAAACACTTTAAAGTTTCAATTCCTGCAGTTATAGATACAGGATTACCATTAAATGTACCTGCTTGATATATTGCACCATTTGGTGAAAAGTTTTCCATTAATTCCTTTTTACCTGCAATTGCACCAATTGGAAAACCGCCACCTAAAATTTTACCTAAAGTCACCAAATCAGGGACTACACCAAAGTATTCCTGAGCTCCCCCTTTTGACAACCTAAAACCAGTTATAACTTCATCAAATATTAATATTATATTATTTTCTTCAGTTATTTCTCTCAAAAATTTTAAATAGTCGTCATTTGGTAAAATACATCCTACATTACCCATTACTGGTTCAACTATAATACAGGCTATTTCATCTTTTTGTTCATATATAGTTTTTTCCATTAATTCCCTATTGTTAAATGGCAATAATATAGTATTTTTCGTTGTATCAGCAGGAATTCCTGGAGAATTAGGAGAACCGTGTGTTAAAGCTCCACTACCACTTTTTACAAGTACATAATCATGTGCACCGTGATAAGCCCCGTCAAATTTAATTATTTTATTTTTACCCGTGATACCTCTTGCTAATCTAATTGCACTCATTGTAGCTTCAGTACCTGAATTAACAAATCTAACCATTTCAGCACAAGGTATTCTATTAATTACTTCTTTTGCGAGTTCTATTTCCTTTTTAGCAGGTACTCCATACGCTGTACCCAAATCCATTTGTTCTCTTACTTTATATAATACTTCTTGATTTGCGTGCCCTAAAACCATAGGTCCGTATGCTAAACAGTAATCTATATAGGTATTATCGTCTTCGTCTATCAAATGGCATCCATTAGCACTTTTTACAAAAAAAGGATATGGTTTAAATGCCCTAACAGGACTGTTAACTCCTCCAACCAAACATTTTTTTGCTTCATTGTATAATTTTTCCGATTTTTCTGTTTTTATTGTATACATTATTGCACCAACACGATTTAATATAATTTATAGAATAATTTTTTAAATTAATACTTTATTTTAAAACTTATGGAATATATAGTATTTACGATTTATGTGCTAAAAAAATGGAAATTAATACGAAAATTACCATTATTAACAAAGAATAAAAAAATAAGATATAAGAATAAAAAAATAAAAAAAATAAAAAAGAAGTAATAATTAATAATTAATAAATAATTAAAATATGATAAGTTAGAAAACTTTATTATATGCTAAAACCCAAAATACAATCGCTATAAAGAAATATATTGGCAATCCCCCGCCTAACCATTGTTTTTGAGTCATACTCTTACTACCAAATACTTTGGATGTAAGATGTCCCGAAATTATGAAACCTACGAACAAAAATAAAAATGCCGCTATTCCACTTAAAAAGCCCAATCCCATTGTATATATATAATTAGCCAAATAACCAAATGCAATTCCAAAAATTGCGTTTATAATAGCTACTTTTACGTCAAAAGACATGATATCACCGTATTATAATATTGTCAGTACATAGTATTTCGTTAGTATGTTGTCCATTTTATTTTTTATTTTTTATTTTTTGTATATCTCGTTAATTTCAAAAACTTTAAGATACTCTTTTGGTCGTTTACTTTCTGAATAAGTATAATTATCCAATATAATTACTTCGTCATTTGCATAATAGTTATCACCTTCGAAAAGTAAAACATCGCCCTTTTGAAGTAAAAATGCAAATTTTCGCTTTATATTATATGCACCTTTGTCAACCAATATTTCATAACTTTTTAAAGAAAGTTTAATTTCAGAATAATCCATAATTTCCCTGATTTTACATTACTTTATTTTAATGTAATTAAATTATAAAAATTAATTAGCGAATATAGTATAAAAATCATTTGAATTATTTTACTAATAATTTATAGTTTATGATATAATATATTAATTTATTGAATATAATATAAAAATAATAGAATAGAAAAATAAAAATAAAATAATAATATAAAAATGAAAATATGAAATATGAAATACACAAGATTTCATATTATCGGTTAATTAACCTATTTATTAATTAAGTAATTAATATTTAATTATTTGAAACTTGTTCATACTCTTCTATCATATCGTCAGATGGCTTTTCAACCAAACTAATCAATACAATGAAGATTGAAGCTATTATAAATGCCGGTACAATTTCATATAAATCGAATATTCCGCCAGATACGCCAAACATACTGCTGTTTTTCCAAAGTATTACTGTAAGACCACCTGCGAGCATACCTGCAATTGCCCCACCTTTTGTGGTTTTCTTCCAAAATAAGGAAAACAAAACCAAAGGACCGAAAGTAGCTCCAAATCCTGCCCAAGCATAAGATACTAAATCTAAAACCTTATTGTTAATATCCAAAGCCATTGCATAAGCCATTAAAGCAACCAATATTACTGAAAACCTACTGACCCATAATAATTCTTTTTCAGATGCCTCTTTCCTTACAAGTGCATACATATCCTCAGTAAGTGCTGAAGCAGTAACTAACATCTGAGAGTCTACAGTACTCATAATTGCGGCCAAAACTGCGGCCAATAATACTCCCGCAATTAAACTTGGGAATAATCCATCAATTAAAACCATAAATACACTTTCAGGGTCTGACAAAGGTTGACCTTGGAAAGCTACAGCCCCCACCATACCAACCAATACCGCCATTGCAAGACTTATAACTACCCAAGTAGTAGCGATACGTCTCGCTTTTGGTATTTTATCTTCGGAACTAATGGCCATAAACCTTACAAGTATATGAGGTTGTCCGAAATAACCTAAACCCCAAGCTAACGAAGATATAACCGCAAGTAATGCTAATGGTTGACCTGTTAAATCCGTGAATGGATTAACAAATTCAGGACTTATTTCGTTAAATCCTGCCATTACTGCGTCAGTACCTCCAATATTCATTATTGCAGCTAATGGAACTATAATAATTGCAAGTACCATTATTAAACCTTGTAAAAAGTCGGTCCAACAAACTGCCAAGAATCCGCCTAAGAATGTATATGATATAATTACAAGTGCCCCTATTGTCAAGGCAAGAGTATAATCCAAACCAAAAACAGTCCCGAACAATTTTCCACCAGCTACAAGACCGGATGAGGTATATATCATAAAGAAAATTAAGATAAACACTGCAGAAATAATTCTAAGTATTTTAGAATTATCTCTAAATCTATTTTCAAAGTAAACTGGTAATGTAATGGAATCTTTTGCAACTTCAGTATATCGCCTAAGTTTACGGGCAACAAACTTCCAATTAAGATAAGTACCCACTGCAAGACCCAAAGCAATCCACATTGCTTCCATACCTGCCAAGTATGCAAAACCAGGTAAGCCCATTAAAAGCCAACCGCTCATATCCGAAGCTTGAGAACTTAAAGCAGTTACCCAACTGTTAAGTTTCCTACCCCCTAATATATAATCGCTTAAATTCTCGTTTTTTCTATAGTAATGAACGCCTATTCCAAGCATTACTATTAGATATATCACGAAAACCAAAATAATTTCTAAGTTTTTCATAAAAATACACCAATTTAGAAATATCTACATATATGAATATTTTTGTAGAATATTTTATAAAATATAAGTTTAACAATATTTCTATATTAAATACTATTTTAATCATATATATTTGGTTTTATATGATTTATATAAGTAATTATTCGATTTTTACTTAAAAAAAGGTAATAATCGCAAAGATTTAAGAAACTATTGTATTATTGCCTTATTACTATATTGGTAAATAATAAAAGGCGTTTGATTATTACTTGCAAATTAATACAATTTATACTTATCAAACTATTCAATATATTTATTAATGTTTTTTATAATTTTCTGTTTAATTTGGAGTCAAATTTAAAATAATGAAGTGTAAAACAGGATAAATAGTATAGTCATATAAGAATTATAAGAATTATAAGAATTATAAGAATTATAAGAATTATAAGAAATTATTTAAAAAATAAAAGAAAAAAATGGATATATATTAGGTAATTATTAGGTAATTATTTATTGTAATATTTCTCTAAAGGTGGAATAACTTGTTTTTTTCTTGACATTAAACCATCTATGAAAATACTTTTTTCAGATAATTTTACATTGAAAGAAGTTTCAAATGCTTCTTTATTACCGCAAACTAAAACTTCACTACCTTCCTTCATTATATCTGTTATTAGGAATAATATTAAATCATAATCGCCTGAATTAACTCTTTTTTGAATTAAATCGTATATTTCTTCTTTTTTAGATTCAACTTCTGAAGCATCAATAACCTCAGCTTGTCCAACACCAACTTTTTTACTGTTTAAACTAAATTCTTTATAATCGATATCTAAAATTTCAGATGGTTCCATACTTCCAACGGTAGATTTAGCTTTTAACATTTCAATACCGTACGCATACATATCTTTAATGTTTGCTATCTCTGCAAGTTTTTTAGCTAATTCTTTATCCAATTCAGTTGTTGTAGGAGATTTAAATAACAAAGTGTCAGATAAAATTGCAGATAATAAAACTCCTGCAATGTCTGCTTTTAATTCTTTATTTTTTGCACCGATGTAATCTAAGCTATTTCTAAAGTATAATTCAGCAATTACTGATGCTGTTGAACCAATTGGTTTTGAAACATAAATTATTGGCTCAGAAGTGGAAATTCCAACCTTATGGTGGTCAATAATACCCAATAATTTACCATCTTCTAAATCATCGAGTGATTGAGACCTTTCAGCGTGGTCAACCAAATAAAGTTGTTTTCCTTTTGCAGAAGTTATTGTTTCCGGCTCCATTAAACCAAATCTTTTTAATATAAACTCTGTTTCTGGATTAATGTCTCCCTGTTTTGCAGGCATCCCATCTAAAAAGTAAGCAAGTGCTATTGCTGAACAAACACTGTCAGTGTCTGGATTCTTATGTCCTACTGTATATATCATAATTTCACCATTTAATATAATATTGAATATATATTTATTTTTATTATATATAATTAATATAATTATGTTTAATTCATTGTATGTAGCTAATATATGAGTTTAACGATAATCATAGATTAATTACCCGAAAATTAATAAAAAAAGAATATTAAATAAAATTAAACTAATTTATAAAAATAAGTGGGTATTGGCATATATAAGTATATATAACAGTTTAGATTATGTAATACATAGCTTCAATAAACCGACCTACATGGAGCCTATGGATGACCTCGCAATGATAGAGGGTTCGAATTTGAAGCAATATTATCGTATAAACCAACTTTTGGGCGAGTTATGAGAGTTTGCGTTGGCTTGCAATGACCATAATACAGCAAAAGTTAGTAAACTGGTCTCGACATTTAGGGTTAGCCAATTGACATGGTATATTCCAAGTATGAAATTTGGTGTTGATGTCGAGATAAATTTTTAGAACTATTTTTAAGCATAATTAAAAAATTTAATCAAAGTTAATATATTTTGTCAAAATTTAACAAATGAAGGTATTATCGAACATATTATAACATATATACATATATATTAGAAATCTAACAATATTATATATGAACAATTGTTCAATTGATATAATATATTAAATAATATACCCCTAAGAATAATAAAAATTAAAAATAAAGGTAATAGTATGTCAACTCACGGAAAAAAAGATAAATTCATAAATTTAGAAAAAACAGAGGTTGAAATGTGTCAAGAACATGATAATGATAATACACATATTGAAAAAGCTATGGGATACCTACCCATCGACGAGGAAATTTTAGGGACTTCAAATTATTTCGCTGCTTTAAGCGAGCCTAATCGTTTAAAAATATTATATATCCTTAAAAATGGAGAATATTGCCCTTGTGAACTATCTGAAATATTGGGATGTACAAAATCAGCTTTATCTCACCAATTAAGGATATTAAAAGATAAAAATCTAATAAAAAATAGAAAAGATGGAAAATTTATATATTATTCCATTAAAGATTCAAAAATTTCAAAAATACTCGAATATATTAAAATTAAAAATTAAAAATTAAAAAAGAACGGTATAGACTGCCAAACCCCGAGATGAGATTATGGTGGTAAAGTATCACTTAAAAGGATTAAAATGCTCCGCATGTGCATCTAAAATAGAACAAAAATTAAAAGAAATATATCCCCTAACAGCCATTAATTTAACAACTTTTGATTTGTTTATGTTTGATGAAGAATTTGACGAGAAAGAATTAGAAAAAATTATAAATTCAGTTGAAAAAGGTGTAAAATTAGTAAAAATAAATGATTATTCTTTTAAAAATGAAAAAAATAATAAAAAAAGTGAAAATAAAAATATAAATAAAGATATTGAAAAAATTAACCGTAAAAAAGTAATTGAATTGAGTATATTAAGTATTTTATTCCCAATATTATTATACACGTATTATTCGGGATATTTAACCCAAAACAATGCGATTATAGGATTTATAATTATGTATTTAATAACTGGAAGGTCCGTAATTATCAAAACTGTAAAAAATATTTTAAACGGTAATTTATTCGATGAAAACTTTTTAATGACTATTGCGTCAATTGGTGCATTTTTTATTGGCGAATATCCTGAAGGTGTCGCAGTAATGTTATTGTACACGATTGGCGAATACCTACAAGAAAAAGCATTGAATAATTCAAAAAAATCTATAGATTCACTTGTCTCTTTAAAAGTCAATTATGCTAATGTATATGAAAATGGAGAAGTTAATACAGTAAACCCGGAAACTGTAAACGTTGGGGACATTATACTTGTAAAAGTAGGCGAAAAAGTTCCTCTTGACGGAATTGTTGTTAATGGAAGCTCCACTATTGATACATCGGCAATTACTGGAGAAAGTTTTCCCAAATCAGTGTATGAAAATGATAAAATATATTCTGGTTCTATAAATTTAGCAAACCCTTTAAAAATAAAGGTAATATCAGACTATAAACATTCTATGATTTCAAAAATAAGAGATTTAATAGAAATAGCAAATATCAAAAAATCAAAATCTGAAAAATTTATAACAAAATTTGCAAAATATTATACTCCGAGCGTAATATTTCTTTCAATAATGATTGCAATCATCCCAATAATTGCGTATGGAGATTATTCCTGGATAACTAAAGCATTAATATTACTTGTAATATCATGCCCTTGTGCATTAGTACTTTCAGTACCATTGAGCTATTTTTCAAGTATTGGAAAACTTTCAAAGGAAGGAATTCTCTTAAAAGGCTCTAATTACATTGATGAACTAACTAAAATTAAAACAATAGCATTTGATAAAACTGGTACTTTAACATACGGAAAATTTGAATTATCCGAAGTAATACCTGCAGATGGAAATTTTAAAAAAGAAACATTTTTAAAATTAGCTTATTTAGCATATAATGCTGAAAAAAATTCAAATCATCCATTAGCAATTGCAATATGTAAATATTATGAAGATAAATTATTATCTAAAAATAATCCAAATTATTTGTCAAATGACATTTTTATTAAATTATTGGCTAAAAAAATAAAAATAAAGTCGGTTGAAGAAATTTCTGGTAAAGGGATTGTTTTAAAATATCAATGTAATAATTCAAAGAACTTAAAAGAAAATATATTCTTAATAGGGAATGAAAAACTATTAAAAATGTATGATATTCCCATAGTTAACTCCAATATAGGTTATAGTACTACAAACGTATTTTTAGTAATCAACGATAAATATATGGGATACGGTAGCTTTGATGATAATTTAAAATATGAATCTCGAGAGACAATTGCCCAATTATCAAAAATGGGTCTAAAAAATGTATTATTAACAGGAGATACTGAAAAAGTTGCTGAAAAAGTAGCTAAAAACTTAAAAGTAGACGAATACTACTACGAATTATTACCCGTAGATAAATTAAACATTATTGAAAAAATGTCATCAAACGACAAAATAGCTTTTGTAGGTGATGGGATTAATGATGCCCCAGTTATTAAAAGAGCTAATGTTGGAATAGCTATGGGCAATTTAGGTAGTGATATAGCGATAGAAGCTTCTGACATAATAATTATGAATGATAACTTATTAAATATCGTTAAAGGAATTAAAATCGCCAAATACACTAAAAAAATAGTTCACCAAAACATAGTTTTGTCATTGGGTGTTAAGTTATTATTCATAATGTTGGCTATTTTCGGTAGCATTTCATTATGGGAAGCAGTTTTCGCTGACGTTGGTATCACAATACTTGCAATCTTAAATTCATTACGAATAATCAATAAAACTTACTAAACTAACTAAAAATTAACAATAATCAAAATTTAATACTAATTAATACTAATTAATACTAAGTTATACCAATTTTAACATATTTTACATAATTTTATTTTTATTTTAATCTCCTTTTGTAATTTATACTTATTTTTTTACTTGTTTATAGTATGCAATATTTAAATAGATTGGAAGAATAGTATAATATGGTAATATTTTAATTGATTTGGATGTTTAAGGACTATGGTGGAAATATGAAATTATTATTTGGTACGGGAAATATAAACAAAGTAAAAGAAGCTAAATTAATCTTAAAAAATTCTAAATATGAAGTAGAACAGTTGAAAATACCATATCCCGAACTACAGGGTACTCTCGAAGAAGTAGCTAAATATGGTGCTAAATATGTTTATGACGAATATATGTCCAAAAACGAAAAAATTTCTAATGAAAATGTAAGTATAATTGTAGAAGATAGTGGTTTATTCATAGAATCATTGCGAGAATTTCCCGGAACTTACTCAAAATATGTTCAAATGACATTAGGTAATGAAGGAATTTTAAAACTTCTTGGAACGTGTAAAAAGAGGAATGCGTATTTTAAAACCGTTATAGGATATTACGACGGCAAAGAAATCAAAACGTTTTCTGGAACGGTAGAAGGAACGATATCCTATAAAATGAAATCTAACGGATATGGTTTTGCTTATGATAGCATATTTGTGCCAAAAGGTTGCGAAAAAACTTTTGCAGAAATGCTACCTGCTGAAAAAAGTGATATATCTCACCGAAAAAACGCATTTATGGAATTTAAAAGATATATAGATTCATTATCTAACGAATAACACAAAATTATTCCTTTTATTTTATATATTTTACATAAAATTTAATTATATTTTTAGGTATTTTAGGTAATAGCTACCCTAAAATAATATTATTTTAAAAATTTCAATATCTTATTAAAACATTATGCCAAAGTACATATATTTAATAAGTAAAGAGTTAAAAATATCATATTATTAAAAAAGATTAAAAGATTAAAAGATTAGAAATAAGATAAATAGCTATAATTTAAGATAAATATGGTGTAGAAATGGAATTATCACAAAATATGGTTTTAATAATATTCGTATTACTATGGATACTATTACTAATTTTAGACAAATTTAAAGAAAAACACGATTTAAAATTAAACTATGAATTAAAAACTTATTTCGTATTTGGAGTCCTAAAAACTAAAATAGGACTAAAATTTATCGATAAAGTAGGAAAATATAAATTTTGGAGGTGGTTATCCACATTATCAATCCCCCTCGCAATATTTATAAGTATTTTTGCATTTGTAAATTATATGATGTCTTCCCTGGGCATAATTAATGGAAGCATTGAGCGTGAAGCTGCAACGCCAGTAATTATGCTATTTGGAAACACAATTCCTTGGATTGCAGGTATATTCGCACTCGGTATTGGAATTACAGTTCACGAACTTGCTCACGGTATCGTTGCAAGGTCATTTAACCAGAAAATTAAAAGTACCGGATTATTATTAGCATTGGGTATACCATTGGGTGCTTTTGTGGAGCTTTCAGAAGAATATCAAAATTCCGCCAAAAGGGTGCGTGGTTCAGTTGCTGCTGCAGGACCTATGGCTAATTTAGTACTTGCAATATTATTCTTATTTGCATTGCCGTGGAGTGCTTCATTAAATAGTGATATAACAATATCTGAAGTGTTAGAAGGTCATCCAGCAGATGGAATATTAAAAAGCAATGATATTATATATTCAATCGATGGAAACCGAATTGAATCATTACAAGAATTCCAAAAAGAAGCAAGTGAGCTAAAACCTAATGTAAGCTCGAATATTATAATTATACGAGACGATAAAAAGTTAGAATATAATATTACTGCAGGTTCGGATGGAAAAATTGGAATAATGGCCATTACGTCAGGTTATGTAAACTTACTGGTAAATACCATCTATTGGTCATTTATGTTAAATTTACTACTTGCCATATTTAATTTATTGCCTGCAATACCATTAGATGGATATCATATTTGGATATCATTACCGGACACCATAAGAGAGCTTGGAAATAGTCGAATTACTGACCATATCGCCAATGGGTTAGCATACATAATAAATGACAAAGTGTTGCATTCTATCGGTTCATTAATATGGTTGCTCATATTTGTAGTGATAATTTATTCATTTATATAATACAATTGAATAACCATTATTAAATAATATTAAATTATTTTTTATTTTTTATTTTTTATTTTTTTTATTTCATATATTAAATATTATATTTTTTTATAATTATATTTACATTTTATAGTAAATTTTTAAAATATATGAAATAATATGTAAATAGAATACGCAAAGATTATATATTTATATTGTATCTTAATCATAATTGTATGAAATAATATGTAAATATAAATAACTTTTTAAATAAAAATATAAAAGTTAACATATTAAAAATTGATTTAAGGGATAAAATGATAACAATTGTATGTGCGGAAGGCGGTTCTACAATATATGCGCTAAAAAATGCTATAAAAGAACTTGGACAACCTTGTAAAATATTATTACTTTCAGAAGATAATCTATTGGTTGATGACAATTATAAAATAGATACGGACTTAATTCACTCCAGATGTGGAATTGGAGACTATATGGACAGATTAACATTGTATTCGTGGCAAGTATTAAAAAATTTAGAAGAAGAAAACTATAAATTTGTAAACTCATTATCTACAATCTACAACTCATCAGACAAATTTAAAACTTTGAAAATATTAAATAAAAATGGAATAAAAGTACCAAAAACAGCTTTAATTCGAGATTATGGTGATGCGATAAGATTTATTGAAAAATACGACATAAAATATCCGTTAATATTAAAAAATTCGTTCTCAAAATGTGGTATGAGAGTAGACAAACCCCTTAACAATGAAGAATTAAAAGAAAAAACAAAAAATTCAATGTGGGAAAGCAAACTAATACAGGAATATATCGATTTTAAAGACCAAAATACTGGATTGTATAAAGATATGAGAGTATTGGTAGTCGATGGGCAAGTTGTAGGGGGCTATAGGAGAATAAGCAATGATTATATAACCAACCTATACAAAGGCGGAAGTATAGAAGAATTAAAAATTAATTCAGATGTTGAAGAAATAGCATTAAAATGTTCTGAAGTTATGAAAGGGGATATAATGGCAGTTGATTTATTGCCAAAAAATGATGAATACAATGTGGTTGAGGTAAATACCGCACCAGGGACCAAAGGATTTAGACAATTGGGTATTAATGCAGATGAAATAATAGCAAAATGCTTGATTGACCGTATGAAACGATGAAATAATAATAAAAATAAAAAAATAAAAATAAAAATAAAAATGGGGGTGAAATAATCTTAAATGTGAAAGAAAAGGAAAATATGGAAAAAAATTCAAAAATACTAATTGTAGATATAAACCATGGTGCTTTGGATATTGCAGAAGAATATCTTTTTAACAAAGATTTTAAAAATAGAAAATTAAAAAAAGGTAAAAAAGAAAATTACGTTATATTATGGGATATTTATGGAAAAATTAATAAATTAAATGAATTATATGATTTAAAAGGTTCATCATCATTTACTGATAAAGATAAAGAAATATACAAAAAATATAATAAATTAAAGGATTATATGCCTCAAAAATTAAAATTGATTACTTCAAAAATTGAAGATATTGATTATTCTGAATTTAGCGATATTATTGCACCAGTACACTGTCCCATAAATGTTAAATTTAAAACATTTCATGAATCAGTTTCAGAAATACTATGTACCAAATATAAAGATTTTATTTCAAAAATAATTACAATAACGGGAGTAAAAGGTAAAACTTCCACTTCTGAACTAATAAATCACATTTTAAACGGTAAATACAACGTTTATTTACACAACAGTACCCAAGGTTCAATAACACCGACTGAAGTTCTAAATACGTTAAATAGATTGGAAAAGGAAAAAAAATTATACAAATATGATTATTTTATATTTGAAATATCTTTGGGGCTTGTTTCTTCAAAATATGGAATTATTACAAATATTTTAGAAGATTACCCAATAGCAAATAATTTAAGAAGTGCGAAAGTAAAATTAAGCACTTTAGAATTTGCAGATAATTGCTACATATTAAAAGACTTGTATAATAATTATAATAAAATTATTGAAAGTTTAAACATAGCTAATATACATATAATAGATAACAACCCGCCTAATTTAAAAATTATAAACAAATACCCTTTAGAATTTCAATATACTCCTAAAAATAATATTAATTTAAAAACTAATGATTTTAAGTTAAATAAAAAAATTTTTGGATTACATAATATTTCAAATTGTATCTTAAGTTATGAAATTTGTAAAAATATGATGAATTCAGAAGACATTATTAAGAGAATTGAATCTTTTGAATTAAAAAATAGAATGGAATTAGAATATTATAATATTTTAAGAAATACTAATCCAGGACTAAATATAAAATCAATTTCCAATTCAGTCGAAGATTTTATTGAATCTTTTGATAATCCCATAATATGTTTAGGTGGGGATTTTGGTTGTACTTGTGAAGAAATTAACGCAGAAAAATTGCTCAATCAGCTTTTGAAAATAAATAAATTAAATAAATTAAGTAATAAAACACTGCCAATATATTTATCAGGCGATTTAGGTTATGAGATACATCAAATATGGCAAAAAAAATTGAATAACTCTGAAAAGATTTCAAATTTGAAAATAAGAGTTGAAATAATTGAAAATGTAAAAATAACTAAAAAAGAAGATTTGATTAAATTAAAAATATTGTCTGAAAAAAACAATTATTTAATAATATATAGAAGTTCCATTGTTTAAATCATAAAATATAATCTAATTATAAATAAATTAATCAATACATTACTGTTATCCATAAATTAATTTTTTATAATGGATTCATCAACCAATATGTAATCATATCGATAAATACCACCCATCTGGACTGTATTTTTTTTAACAATTCCAGAAAACAAAAGTTTTTGCAATTCTGTGGCTAAAATATTCTCACTGAAACCTTTATTTTTTGCATGAGCCATAAATGTCGAATAACCTTTTATAGTGTGATTTTCGGCTAAAATATTTATTATAAAATTATTATCGAACAAATCCAATTCATTTATCAAATTATATTCGTCTATAATCTCAAAAATTATATTTTTCAAGTCATAGGGGGAATTTTTAATATGGTATTTTTGAGTTTGAATATCTTTATTTAATATATTATTTGGTTCTGCATAAATCCGTACATTCCAAGACTTTTTATATGCAATCTTTAAATTTTGTACCAAAGGTGAAACTTCATCCAACCTATGCTTTTTACCATTTATCAATACAGGTACTTTATTTTCTACTATTTTAGGAGGCTTTGGAATATCTAAATATAACTTAAATCCCATTTTTTGATATAATACATCTTCAAGAACCATTAAATTAGATTCAGTTAAATTTATAAGCTTATAGATTTCCAAAGGCTTTAATTCACGATATGGGAATGTTGCAATATTTTTAAATAAATTTCTGGTATCCAACATTTTCATTAATTCTTTACCATACCCCTCAGAATTTCTAAGCGTAGAAACTAAATCAATGTCATCCATTACTGATAAGTCCTTATTTTCTATAATTCCGTCTTTTAAAATATACAATGTAGCATTTTTAAGCATACATTCAGCTATACGAGATACGGGGTGCATATATACCGTTGGATACATCTGATATCGGGCTATAAGTAATGACTCGATTGCAGAAACACCTTTTTCCAAAATTCCTAAAGAATTAGAATCTTCAAAATCATTTATTGAGCTTATAATGCGGTGTATATCTATAGAACCATATGCCACACCCGTGTGATAACTATCCCGTATTAAATAATCCATTCTATCTGAATCCATGTCTCCGTGTATTAATTTTCCCACAATACCTTTAGAATTATACGATTCAAGAACTTCTTTACTTTGATAATTTTCAAAATCCATCTTTTTTATTTTTTGTCGGGTGTAATGTTCATGGTCATAATTATTTATCTCTAAAGTATGTGAATAAGGAGGATGCCCAATATCATGTAAAAGCCCTAATATCCTAACTAAATTCACATCAACATTTGGATTATCCAGTTTTTTTGCCATTTCCCCTGCTACATACATAGTACCTAAAGAGTGCTCAAATCTTGTATGGTTTGCACTAGGATAAACTAAACAGGTTAATCCTGTTTGTTTTATATTCCTAAGTCTTTGAAAATTTTCAGTATCCACGATGGAAATTTCTGATTCTTTTATCTTTATATCCTTATGAATAGGGTCCCGGATTATTTTTGATTTTTCCATAGTAATAAGTTATTTTTAAAAATATATATAGTTTTTTGATTTAATTTAGGCATTAAACTCCCAGAAAGAATTTAAAGAAAATAAAAAGTACAAAAAACAAAGAATATGACGTTAATAAACGAGAAAATGAGAATAAAATAAAAATAAAATAATAATATAAATATAATGTTAATTAAAAAATAAAATAAATATAATAAAAATAATAAAAATAATAATAAAAAATGAATAAATCCTTACGGCTTAAAAATACAGAAAGCGCCCTGGCCGGGATTTGAACCCGAGTCACAGGAGTGACAGTCCTGTATGATAGGCCGAGCTACACCACCAGGGCATAATAAAAAAAGTGATCGGCAGCGTCATCTTGTTCCCACCATATGGCAGTACTTAAGAAATCGCTGGAGGGCTTAATTTCCGAGATCGGAATGGGATCGGATGGGACACCTCCGCTATAACCGCCGTATCAACAGCTAAAACGGGCCCGAAGGGATTCGAACCCTCGACCGCCTGGTTAAAAGCCAGGCGCTCTACCAGACTAAGCTACGGGCCCAAGTCTTACGAAAAGTACACAAATACCTATGCTATAATTATAAGTTAAATAGTGCAGAATTATATTTCATATAAATATAAAGCGCCCTGGCCGGGATTTGAACCCGAGTCACAGGAGTGACAGTCCTGTATGATAGGCCGAGCTACACCACCAGGGCATAATAAAAAAAGTGATCGGCAGCGTCATCTTGTTCCCACCATATGGCAGTACTTAAGAAATCGCTGGAGGGCTTAATTTCCGAGATCGGAATGGGATCGGATGGGACACCTCCGCTATGACCGCCGTATCAACAGCTAAAACGGGCCCGAAGGGATTCGAACCCTCGACCGCCTGGTTAAAAGCCAGGCGCTCTACCAGACTAAGCTACGGGCCCAAGAGTCCCGCGAGCCGGATTTGAACCAGCGACATGCGGATCTACAGTCCGCCGTTCTACCAGTCTGAACTATCGCGGGATAATTCTTGGATATGCTTCTGATATGCTATTTCCTAACATTTACGTATGCTTATTTATATTTATTAAATTAAATGGTGGGCCTGCCCAGATTCGAACTGGGGTTTCAGGATCCCAAATCCCAAAGGATGACCAGGCTACCCCACAGGCCCAAGTAAAAGTCTTAAGTCTATTGCCTAAGAACTCAAGCCCCAGGGGGGATTCGAACCCCCGACCACCTGATTACAAGTCAGGCGCTCTACCAGGCTGAGCCACTGAGGCAATCTTTTATTTTACTTGCACAATGACTAACGCTATTATACTATATAAATGTTTCCATCATTTATAAAATTAAATTTATATATATTTAAATATCCGCATCAATTTGAGATTTGATTTAGTATCGTAGTATTTATTACAAATTAATATAAAATAATATAAAATAAAAATATATTAAAAATATATTAAAAATAAAAATAAAAAAGGTTTATTTAATTTCCTCTTTTTGCCAATAATTGTTCTTCAGGTATTTCGTCAATATTAATACCCACCATAGGCTCCCCTAAGTTTTTACTTACTTCTGCAATTAATTCTGGCTTATCATAGTTGTAAGTAGCTTCAACAATAGCTTTTGCTCTTTTTTCAGGGTCTCCTGACTTAAAGATACCTGAACCAACAAACACGCCATCACAACCCATTTGCATCATTAAAGCCGCATCTGCAGGTGTAGCAATTCCACCTGCTGCAAAATTAACTACAGGTAATCTTTTTAATTTTGCAACTTCGTAAACTAAGTCAATAGGTACTTTTAACTCATTTCTCGCTAATTGAACTAATTCAGCATCCAAACCCATTTCAGCGTATCCTACAACTCTTGCAATACCTTCGTTCATTGCTCTCATGTGTTTTACAGCTTCTACAACGTTTCCAGTACCTGCTTCTCCTTTTGTTCTTATCATAGCTGCTCCTTCATCAATTCTTCTAAGAGCTTCGCCCAAGTTTCTTGCACCACAAACAAATGGCACGGTGAAAGCTTTTTTAGCAATGTGATTTACTTCGTCAGCAGGGGTTAAAACTTCACTTTCGTCAACCATGTCTGTACCTAATGATTCCAAAACTTGAGCTTCTACATCATGACCAATTCTTGCTTTTGCCATTACAGGGATTGAAACTGCATCGATTATTTCGAGTATCATTTCAGGGTCTGACATTCTTGCAACGCCACCTTGTACCCTAATATCGGCAGGAACTCTTTCTAATGCCATAACTGCAGTAGCACCAGCTTCTTCTGCAATTTTTGCTTGTTCAACATTTGTAACATCCATTACAACGCCGTGTTTAACCATTTTTGCAAATCCTCTTTTAAGTACGTCTGTACCCACAAGTTTTTTACTCATTATCTCACCAATAGCTGTTAAATAAATATTCTGATTTAATCAGTTGATTATAATTTATTTTAAATATATATTTCAAAAAATAATTACAATGTACTATATTATATACTTTAACATATTACGTTTAAAAGTTAAAATTCAGATTTAGTAATTCTACTTATTACAATGATTTTAATTATTCTAATTTATGAATATATATCCAAATATAAAAAATTAATTATGACATACTAATTCAGTATTATTAATATGAAAGTTTAAAATACATAATATAAAAATATATTAATTACTACAACTTATAATGTAGTAGATGTTATTTATAAAGGTGATATTGTGGAAATTGACACTGCTTTAGCAAGATATCATCACCTGCAAATCAAAGAGATAATGCCAACAAAAGAAGATATGCCTATAGTATGCATAAATGATTCTGTATCTGATGTATTAAATCTATTAAGAACAAGACATCACGTATGGGTGATTGATACAAAAAATGATAACAATTTAGAAGGTATCATCAGATATTTAGACGTAATTGATTTTTTACTACCGCCCAGCAAACATAAAATTTATATGGGAAGTTCAACATCAATCTTAAAATCAATTATAGGTGGTGCAAATACAGTTAAAGAAATACTTCAACCAAATCCATTAACTATTAATCAAAATAACACAGTATTGGAAGTTTTAACTAAAATGGAGCAGTACAAGGTTCAAATTATTGGTGTAGTTGATGACGATAATAAATTAGTTGGAGAAATTAGTTTAAAAATCTTAATAAGACAATTTATGGACTTATGTTTAGGCCCTAAAGGTTGTTAAGTTAGTAATTATAAAGCATTATTAATTAAAAATATTGAAAATATTAAGATTAAATACATAAATATTGATATATCCCCACATTATATTATTAAGGATAAGATTGTTGTTTGCATTAATAAACAGGTTATAATTTGATTTTATTTTGTTATTAGTTATTTTTAAGAAATTTACCTGTTAATCCACCGATATAATTCATTAATGCTATTTAAATTTAAAATAAGATTATTAATAGCCATATTAGCTAATTTAATAAAGATTTGAAAATTTAAGAAGTTATTAATTATATTATGTCATAATACTAATTTAAAATTAAAATTAAAATTAAAAACCATTATCAAAAATAAAAAATTTTATAGATATCGGTGATTCAAATGGATTACAGCTGGGTTTTATTAACCCTGGGCATTTCACTAATCGCAGGAAAATTGGGCGACCACCTCATGGAAAAATTAAAATTGCCTGGCGTATTAGGTGAAATATTAATGGGTATGCTTCTTGGAAATTTAATATACTTTGGATTTATTGACGGGCATCACCTAACATTACATAACAATGAAATATTTGAATTTTTATCAAAAATGGGAATCATATTCTTATTGTTCCTAGGTGGTTTAGATACAAATATTGCAGAAGTTAAAAAAACAGGCTTAATAGCTACGGTATCCACAGTATTTGGCGTTTTGTTTCCATTGGTTATGGGTTATCTTGCACTATTGTATGTAGGTTATCCCCCACAGGAAGCTTTTGCTGCAGGTGTAATATTAACTGCGACGAGTATTGGACTTACTGTTCGTGTTATGATGGATTTAGGCGTTTTAAAAACAGATGTTGGGTACGCTTCACTAAGCGCAAGTATTATGGATGACTTTTTAGGAATTATGCTGATAATCTTCGTAGTAGGTATGGGTGATTTAACTTCTTTATTCGGTAAATTAGGCCTATTTGTGATAATAGGTTTCGTAGGCTGGAAACTTATCGGAAAATATATCTCCTTTGCAGAAAAATTGCATGTTCAAAGAGGCATACTTTCATTTATATTGGCTTTATTATTCATATTTTCATTTCTTGCAGAAAACTGGTTCGAAGCAGCTATTGAAGGCTCTTTCTTAGCAGGTTTAATTCTTTCAAAAACTCCCGAAGGTAAAGCAGTTATGAATGATATAAAAACTATAGGTTATAGTTTTTTAATACCGTTATTCTTCGTATACACAGGTGCAAGTTTAGATTTGGGCGTGTTTGGAAACTATGATGCTTTAAGCTTAGCAGTAATCCTAACTGTTGTAGCGGTGATAAGTAAAGTTGCAGGTAGGGGATTAGGTGCTAAATTAATGGGTTGGAATACAAAAAAATCCTTACAAATGGGTATCGGCTCAATACCTCGTGCAGAAATAGCACTTATAAACCTGATGGTTGCAATTAATGCAGGGATTATATCCCAAGGTAATATACCAAAATTCATTGCTGCTACATTGATATTCATTACAGTTTCGATATTGATAACCCCTCCATTGTTAAAATGGGCTTTTAAAGATGAATGTACATTGAATTAATTACTATGCACATAATAAAAAAATAAAAAGAATTATTGATAAAAAATAATGATTACAAAAATTAATAAATGTTAAGTATATATGGTGAATAAAAACCTCGTAAGCCATAAGATAAATTAAATCATTATTTTTTTATAGTAAAATAGTATTTAATATTATAGTGTACAAATTATTAATAAATAAAAAATAAAACTAACCATTAAAAACAAGGTAAATATTGGTGATATTATGGTATACGCTGTAAACGCTGAAGAATGTATTGCATGTGGTGCATGTGTTCCTGTATGTGCTGTTGAAGCAATTTCAGAAATGGATGATGGAAAAGCAGTTATCGACGCTAACAAATGTAATGATTGCGGAGACTGTGCTGACGTATGTCCAGTTGAATGTATAAAACAACAATAATATAATAATAAGTAATATTAAAAGATTATAATAATTAATGTAAAAATATAAATTCTATTTTTTAATTTTTAAGTAACTTCGATAAAAAAATAAAAATATAATAATTTACTGATTTTGAGCCATCCAATTTTCTAAAGTAGTTTTTTGCTCGTATTTTTTGATTTTAACAGGTGTTTTGGAAATATAACCGTATTCTCCCCCTCCACCAGGGTAAATATTAATAGTATTATTTCTAAATTTCTCGACCGTTTGCCCCACAGTTTCGTGTATAGCTTTTAAAGCCCCTATGTCCGATTTTATCAATATTTCAATCTCATTTTTAAAGTTATGCAAATAATTATCATATAGTGTTTGAACTGATTTCGTATTCACACCTTTGCCAATTGAAAAAGATATTATTTCTGCTAATGGTATTATTCTATGATAAGGAGGCCTAAAATCGGGGTGGATTACTTTTTTATCCTTTGAAAGCTCTTTAGAACGTTCTAAAACTCCTTTTTTAATTGTACCACCACATTCCCTACATTTGAATTTGAATTTAATTGCATCTTCAATATCATACCTCAAATAGCATTTTGTACATGCCGTAGTATGATATTTACCTAAATTAGGGTCTAATCCGTAATTAGCAACTATTTTATTATTTTTTATTGCATTTCTAATTTCTTCAAAATTATGCTCAATATCGCCCACGTTTGAAATTTCCATTTGATTAAATTCCCTACCCATTCTATGAGGATAAAAAGAATGTGCATCAGAATTGCTTAAAAACGGTATATCTCGCAATTCTTCTACCATATCTGCCATATCGGTATCTGCAGATAACCCCAATTCAATATAATCTGGTTTTTTACCATAACAATCATAAACGGAATTATAAGTTTTGTAAAGACTTGTCCAAGGTGTAAAAACGTGAGCAGGACCTATTAAACCACCTAATTCTTTTACAATATCCATTATTTCCTTACCATCTAACGAAACATTTGGTCTACCTTCATAACCTATGTTTTTAGAATGACTTGATAGATAATTAATTAAATCATTTGTTTGTGCCAAATTTGGTAAAATTATTAAATGGTGAACTCGATGTTTATCCTCTATTTCAGTTGTAAGTACTAAATTATCATCTAAATGGTTTTTTATCTCGTCTAACCATTTTGGATTTAAACAATCGCCCGTACCAATTATATCCAACCCTTTTAATTTACCATATTTTACAATATTATCTATACTCATAAATTTAGACGTTCCTTTTGAATATTTAGAATGGAGGTGTAAATCAGTGTTTGCTATCATTTTATCACAAATATTTTAAAATTAACGAATAATTTTTTTATAAACTTGATTCAATCGGTTTTTAAATAATATTTAATTATTTTTTTAATTAAGTTTTAATTAAGTTTTAATTAAGTTTTAATTAATTTTTTAGTTATTCTTAATTAACATGCTTATCTTAATATATCAATATCTCGCTATATTGTATAATATTTTATATTATTTTATAATATATTGTATTAACTTATAATATAATTATGTATTAAGTATACTGATTTAATTAATGATTTAAAAATATAATAAATTTTACAGAAAAAGGATTTCAATACAATTTAAAACCAGATTATGGTGATATTATGGATTATGAAAACAAGATATTACAAAAATATAATTTATGTAATAGATGCTATGGCAGAATTTATGCCAAATTAATGAGAATGGGCAACAAAGATAGAGGAACTTCGATAAAAACCGTCATAGCAATGAATTTTGAGGAAAAACTTAAAGATTTAATTGAAGAAAAAAATAACTTAATTGATATAATTTCAAATTCTCAAGATATTAATGAAAATGAAGAAATTGATGAAAATACTAAAAATAATGAAGATACTGAAAATAAAGCTGATGACAAAAGTCAAAGTAATGAAGAAAAAATTCAGGAAATTGATGAAAAAATAAACATAATTAAAGAAAATTTAACACTTTTGAGAAAAACAGGATTAAACGGAATTAAAAACGAGTATATAATTGAAGAATTGCTAAAAGACGATATAACCCGGGAGGAAAATGAATCGGAGGAAAATGAATCTAACATATTTTTAACACCAGAACAGAAATGTCCCTGGTGTAAAGATGTATTTAATATTCAAAATCTTGAAGAAATAGCTGATAAAATAGTAGAAGCCCTTTCAGAATACGAATTCGACCGTTTTTTAATAGGTACACGTCTTCCAAAAAGAATAAAAGAATTAGAAAAAGATTTAGAAACTACATTCAATGAAAAAAATACGGAAAGTTTAAGAAACGAATTTGGCCGGGAACTTGGAAAAATTTTAACCAAAAAATTAGAAAAACCGGTGGATAAAGAAACTCCTGACATTGTAGTTATGGTAAATCCATATAATCAAAAAATATACTTACAAATAAACCCGATATTTATCAAAGGACGATACAGAAAAACCAAAAGAGGAATTCCGCAAAGTCATTGGGATTGTAGAAGTTGTAGAGGAAAGGGTTGTGAAAAATGTAATTTCACAGGTAAGCAATACCCGACCTCTGTTGAGGAGATAATTGCAGAACCAGTTATGAATATCGCAAAAGGTAGTGGAGAAGCATTACACGCTGCAGGGCGTGAAGATATAGATGTAAAAATGCTTGGAAAAGGTAGACCATTTGTTATTGAAGTAAAAGAACCTAAAGTTAGAAAAATGGATTTACTCAAAATTATGGACGAAATAAATAAAATTGAAGGCGTAGAAGTTTCTGATTTAGAATATGGTGTGAAAAATGATGTAAGATTCTTCAAAAATGAACCTCACACAAAAACTTATTGTGCATTGGTGTCAATTGTGGATGAAGAACTCGAAAATCACGACTTTGAAAATGACAAGATAGTAGAATTATCTGAAAAACTTGAAAATTTAAGAATTGACCAACGAACGCCTCACAGAGTGTCTCACAGGCGTGCAGATTTGGTAAGAGTTAGAAACATATATAAAGCTTGGTGCGAACCTATTGATGAAAAATCATTTAAACTAACCGTTTATTGTGATGGTGGTTTATATATCAAGGAATTAATTAGCGGAGACGAAGGAAGAACTAAACCTTCAATATCTGAAATTTTAGACATTCCTTGCTATTGTAAATTACTTACAGTCATGGAAGTACATGATGAAAACAATCCTGCAAATTATTAAAACTAAAATTTTTACATTTAATCTTTTGAAAAAATATAAATATTAAAAATTATAATTAGTAAAAATTATAAGACAAAAATATAAAAATATAAAAATATAAAAAATATCGTAATATCATAAATTATTAATGAATGGATAGGAATAATTATATATATGTAAAATATATATGTAAAAAGATATATTAATCATGGTCATACTATTCATGTTTAATTCGTTAATAATCAAAATCTTAAATGAAATTCTAAAAAGTAATTTAGGATAGATTTAGAATATGACGCCAATATGGACCCAATATTTTAAATTCAAGGATTAAAATAAGCTTATAATGAAACAGCGAGGAGAAACTATGCAAAAAAGCGAAGGATTTAGAAGCAAAACAAGATATAAATTAAAAAAACACCCAAGACAAAGAGGATTGTTCCCTTTAACTAGAGCTTTAAGAGTTTACAAAATAGGAGAAACAGTTCACGTTGTGTTAGACCCTTCAGTACAAAAAGGTATGCCACACCCTAAATTCCACGGTAAAACTGGTAAAGTTGTTGCTCAAAGAGGTAGTTCATACTTAGTTAAAGTTAAAGATGGTGGAAAATACAAAGATATCATCGCAAGACCTCAACATTTGAGAGAATCAAAGGCATAATTTAACTAATATTTAAAGATAAATATTAACATTTCATTTATTTTTTTAATTATATTATAACAATTTTAAATTTACGAATTTTTGATTTTGGTGAATAAAATGATTGGTAAAAAATTATTGGCTGAACAATATACCACAATTGCTAATGCTACAGAAATTATGAACGCAAGAGCAGTTATTGACGAAATGTCATATGAAAATGGTTGTGCATTAGATTATTTAAACAAGTTTTCAGTATTAACAAAAGAAGAAGCTGAAGAGTTATACAAAGAACTTATAGGGTTAAATGTGGAAAAAAAAGACGCTATGAAAATTATAGACATATTACCTGTTGATATGGAAGATTTAAAAGCAGTATTCTACAAAAAAGACGTCCCTGAAAATGCAGAAGATATATTGGATGCAATCTGTAAATTAATCTAATAATCAAGAATAATTAATTTACAAACCTATTTTATGATACTTACAATACCTATTTTTGTTAATTGTTAATTAAATGCTTATTTACATTTATAATATGCTTATTTATTTTCACATTATAAATAATATTTTAAAATTATAAAATGATAATATATTGTTATTTTTTTCAATCTTTTTTTAAAATCAATACATATATATGCTACGGCAAAGATAAATATTATATTATTTTAAAAAATTAAAATATCAAATTCGTAAATACGGCAAATAACTATCATAGAATTGCTTAATGGGGGCATAATATGCAAAAAACCCGTAAAAATTACAAAAGAGAATTTGAAGATTACGCTTATGTATTGGATTTTTTACCATACGGACATTGTGAAGATACAAGACCCAGTTATAAAAAAAGGGGCTTAGTACAGGCTTTTGGTGAAAAAAACTTTGTATTGATGGAATTAGAATTAAAAAATAATATTGATGTTGAATTAGCAGAAAAATTATATATTGGCAAACATAATCGTGAGAAAGTAAGCCATGTTTTAAAAATGTTGAAATATGAAGAATTATCAAGAACTTCTAAATTAGAATTGGTTTATGTAATAAAAGAAGCAATTTTTAATCAGGAAGGTAGGTTTATAAATTTTTTAAATAGTTGTGATGCAATAAGCTCAAGATTACATTCCTTACAAATACTACCCAGTATTGGAAAAACTGCAATGTGGAAAATAATTGAAGAAAGAGAAAAAAAGCCATTTGAAAGCTTTGACGATTTTGAAAAAAGAGTTCATAAACATAATATTGTAGAAGTAATTGCTCAAAGAATCGAAGAAGAACTAAAAGAACCACAAAAATACTATTTATTTGTAAGATGGAAAAATAATATTAACAAATAATATGATTCTTAAAAATATAATATAAAATTTTAAAATACTATTTTTTTAACATATTTCAAAAACTTTTGTAATATATTTTAATAATAAAATAACATACTAAACTGATAACAAATATTTGTATTAATTTGTATTATATTATGACATAGTATATCATATTAACCATATGTAATTTGCTCAATTAAAACGGTGATTTTTTGAAAATATTAATTCCTACGATATATCATCCTTATCCAGGTGGAATATCCACACATGTTGAAAATTTAATTAAAAATATAAATCTAATTATTCAAGAAAATAAAAAAGAAAATGACGATTTAACTTATAAAAAAATTGAATTTCACATATTAAATTATAAAAAAACGGAAAATATGGAAAAAATAGACTTTGATAAAAAAAAGAAAAATCAAAACGATATTAAAAACGTAATTATCCATGAAATCCCATTTATTAAAAAATTAAGGGGTCCTACTTACTTTTTAAATGGGTATAAAGAAGGCTCTAAAATAATCGAAGATAATGATATAAACTTAATACATAGCCATTACGCATTTCCGCAGGGATTTTTAGGGGCTAAATTGAGTAATAAATATAAAATACCACATATTTTAACATTACACGGTAGTGATGTTATGAAATTGTCAAAAAACCCCGTGGGAAAACCATTTTTTAAATACGCCATTAAAAATAGTACGGGAATAATTTGCATAAGTAAATATTTAAAAAAAGAAATTCAAAATGAACAAAACATTTTAAAAATCACCCAATTATACAATGGAATAAATTTAGAACTATTTAATAACAAAAACATTTCTGACGAGAATTATGGATTATATGTAGGAGCTTTTGTGGGGCAAAAAGGTATTAATACATTAATTAACTCCATAATACAAATAAACCAACAAATTGGGACTAAAAATAATTTTAAATACAAATTAGTAGGAAGCGGAAAAAAAATTAATGAAATTAAAGAATTAATTAAAAAGAATAATTTAAACAATATTGAAATACTCGGGCAAAAAAGCCAGTTTGAAGTTTCCGAACTAATTAAAAAGTGTAGCTTTTTAGTTTTACCATCTAACTCCGAAGGTATGGGTATTGTACTATTAGAAGCTATGGCCTGCCAAAAACCAGTGATTGGTACATCTATCGGAGGAATTCCAGAATTGATTACTGAAAATTATAATGGTTATATCGTAAAATCAGGCGATAGTGATTCTTTAGCAAATTCTATCTTAAAACTCATTGAAAATCCTAAAATTAGGGCAGAATTTGGAAATAATGGATATATACTCTCAAAAAAATACTCTTGGAAAAATAATGCCGAAGAAACCTTAAAATTATATCATAAATTAACAAATTGTAAAGTTAATGAAAAGTTATGAAAATTACATAATTCTCAAAATTATTTCAAAAATGATTAATAATAAAAGCTTAAAAAGTATTAACAACAGCAAATTAAAAATTGGAATTAAAAATAAATAAAACCATAATAAAAAAAATAAAACTTAATATAATAAAAAATATGGCTCTTAAACATATTAAAATTAAAAAAATCTAATGATAAAATTAAAAAAAGATAGATACTATGATTCCATTTTTTTTAGACTTAAAAAACTTCAAAGTACTTGTTTTTGGATATGGGGATGTTTCAAAACGAAGAATTTTAAAATTAATAGAAAGTAATGCAAATATTGATGTATATTCTCAAGAAAACCCGTTTAATATATCTAAAAAGTATAATTATGAGTTTATAAGTTATACCGCTTGCAATATAAGTAAATTAACTACATACGAATTGGAAAATCTAATAAAAAAATACGATATTATTATAACCTGCGTTGATAAAAAAAATAACAAAAGAATAGTGGAAATTTCCAAAAATTTAAAGAAAATGGTATCTTCATCTACTTTTGAACCAGAAATAAACTTTATTATTCCTGCATTCTTTAAAAAAGACGATATTTGTTTTTCAATATATACGGGGGGCAAAAGTCCATTAATCGCCCGAGAAGTTAGAAAATTAGTTCAAAATTACCTGTCGGATTATAAATCGGAAATAGAACTACAAGAACAAATTCGAAATTTATTAAAGGATAATACATTAAGTTATTCTAAAACAGATGCAGATGATAACCTTAATTTTAAAAATCAAATCGATAGGAAAGAAATATTAGAATTAGCATTTAAAGATGAAAAATTTAAAGGAAAAATTTTAAATTTAATAGAAGAATATTTTAAAAATAACCAAGATAGCAAAATTAAAAAAATAATAAAAAATAATACTAAGGATAATAATCAAAATTAATGATAATAAATTATGAAAATTCGGGTGTATATATGTTATTGTTTAAAGCCGACCATAAAACTTTTTCAATTGACGAATTAGAAAAATTAAGACAAAATGAAGAAGAATTTTACAAAAAACATAAGCATTGTATATTGGTACAAACCTGCAATAGGATAGAAATATATTTTGATGATTTACAATACCAATGCATTAAAGAATGTAAAAAAGGACTAAACAATGACCAATATATGGCTAAATTACTTGAAGAATTCAAAAATTTTCAAATTATCCAAGGTAAAGACGCAATCATACATTTCTTAAAAGTAGCTTGTGGTATTGAATCGATGGTACTTGGGGAAGACCAAATTCTTGGACAGATTAAACGAAGTTTACAAACATCTAAAGAAAAAGGAAAATGTAGTAAATACTTAGAAATGGTTTTTTTAAAGGCTATCCATGTTGGTCAGCGAGTTAGGGTAGAAACTAAAATAAATGAAGGTAGTGTCTCTATTGGCAGTGCAGCATTGGAATTAGTTGAAAAAAACTTTGGTTTAGACAATAAAAATGTATTATTAATTGGTGCAGGGGAAATGGGGACTTTAGTTGCTAAAACACTTGCTGAAAAAAATATAAAAGCAGTTATAATATCTAACCGTACTTATGAACGTGCAGAAAGGCTTGCAAAAGAATTAAAAGGTATTGCAATTAATTTTGATAAATTAAAAGAAGCCATAAATTACAGCGATATAATCATATGTGCTACGGCATCACCACATACGATATTGCATAAAAAAGATATAGAAGATATCCAAAAATCTAACTCCGTGAGTGCTAAGATTATAGTTGATATAGCGAATCCTCGTGATGTAGAAGAAAGTGTTTCAGAGCTCGAAAACATTATATTGTATACAATCGATAACTTAAGGGAAGTTTCAGATACCAATTTGCAAAAAAGAATGGATGAAATGCCAAAAGTATATGAAATCATAACTCAAGAATATGAAATATTACTTAAAAATCTTGAAAAATTAGATATAGAGGAAATATTAAAAGATTTAAATAATTATTTAGAAGAAATTAGAGTTAAGGAATTAAATAAAGCTCTAAACTTAGTCAAAAATAACCCTGAAAAAGCCGAAGAAATATTTAAAAACTTTTCAAAATCAATTACTAAAAAAATTTCTCACGATTATGTAAATTATTCATGCAATACATCCAAAGATAAACTTATTAACTCTATTTGGTGGAAAAATGAACAATATAAAAAATAATAATGAAAATAAGGAAAATAATGAAAAAAATGTTGAATTTAAAGAAATTAAAACTAAAGAAATTGATGAAATAGTCGAAAAATTGATTAAAAAAGAAATAAAAGTGTATCAATTGGATAAATTAATTGGGGAAAAAAATGCAGTTATAGTTAGAAGAAATTATATTGAAAAACTATCAGGTGTAAAAACAGAACATATTGGACATTATACCCTTGATGAAAAACCTGCAATGCAAAAAAACATTGAAAATATGATTGGTGCGGTTCAGGTTCCACTCGGATTTGCAGGCCCTTTAATTGTAAATGGAGAGTATGCACAGGGTGAATTTCAAATACCTTTGGCAACGACAGAAGGTGCATTGATTGCTTCAATAAATAGGGGTTGTAGCATTATTTCAAAATGCGGAGGCTCAAAAGCTCGAGTGATAGGGGATAAAATGACTCGTGCACCCATTATTGCCACCAAATCTGTTGCAGATGCATTGGAATTAAAAAATTGGATTGAAGATAACTTTGATAAAATAAAAGAAGTTGCGGAAAGTACTACAAGACACGGTAAATTAATAAATGTATCGCCTGTAATAATAGTTGGAAAAAATGTTTATCCAAGATTTTGCTTCACAACCGGTGATGCAATGGGGATGAATATGGTCACAATCGCTACAGAAAAAGTATGTGGACTATTAGAGCAGGAAATGGCTCAAAAAGGAATTATAATTAATACTGTTGCGTTAAGTGGTAATGTTTGTGTGGATAAAAAACCATCCGCAATTAACTTAATAGAAGGAAGGGGTAAAAGTATAGTGGCAGAAGTATTTTTAACCGAAGAAATGGTTAATACATATCTAAAAACTACTTCAAAAGCTATAGAATATGTTAATACTAATAAAAACTTAATAGGTTCTGCAATTGTAAATTCATTAGGTTTCAACGCCCACTTTGCCAATGTAATTGGTGCTTTATTTTTAGCCACAGGTCAAGATGCTGCACACGTTGTAGAAGGTAGTATGGGAATAACTACTGCAGAATGTCAGGAAGATGGATTATATTTCTCAGTTACGTTGCCGGATGTACCAATAGCCACTATTGGTGGCGGTACGAGAGTGGAAACTCAACAGGAATGTTTAAAAATATTGGGATGTTCAGGCAATGGCAATAGTAAAAAATTTGCAGAGATAGTTGCTTCAGCAGTTTTAGCAGGAGAATTATCCTTAGCCGGTGCTTTGGCAGCTGGCCATTTAGCCAAAGCACATTCGGAATTAGGAAGGTAAATTTATTATTGGCAATATAATTTACATATATTTACCCCCATTATTCTTTATTTATTCATTGCACGACAAATTACTATTTTATGTTAAACTAAATTAATTATAAAAATAGGGATTATTTTGGATATTATATATACTAATAGCCCCCATTAAATTATTCAAATATAACTATTTAATTGTCTCCAGTTATTAATTAATAATATGATAATTTAAAAATTAAAATTGGACTGTTTAAATATTTTAAACTTATAAAGCTCAATAATTCTATTTTATCAAAATTTTACAAAATAGTCTTATCATAATTAACAATATTTATGTCATATTACTTCAAAACCATATCAAAAATAGTATATGGGGTAAGAAATATAATACTAATGTAGACTATGTTGATTATATGAAGATTATAATGGGGATATTATGTTTAGCTTTTTAAAATCAAAAAAAACTATGGCAAATTACTTAAAAAATATCAAAAGCAATAATATACTCACAATTAGATTATCTGAACCAGTTAATTGCCTATTGGATTTTACATACAATTTTAAATGGCAAAGTAATTTTGATGAAAATCACGAAATAATGCCAAATTCTAACATATCATACAAAAAATTGGTTGAATTTATAAAAAACCCCGAAAATATTATAGTTATCGAAGGTAATGTTGGAAAGAGATTTTGTAGTTCATTAGGTGCTGATTTAATGTACTTCGGAGGCTCTGGAAATATTACGGATGTAGGTACAGTTGTAATTAATGGAAATATCGACACAAGATGTGGTATAAGCATGGTTTCTGGCATAATATATCAAAATAAAAAATATAGGATTAAAGAACCTATGGGTAATATACTAGAAATTGAAAGCGATATTAAAGATTATAGAAAATATGTGTCGATTACCGATTTCTTAAAAAACGGTAATTCCAAAGGTTATAAATTATTGAAGCCAAATAAATTAATCTCTGAAAATTTAATAATATCAGATAATATATTACGAGATACAATAGGTGCTAGACTTGATGAAGACTACATAATAACTGTTGAAGGTAATGTAGATTTAAGTACCGGTATATTGATGAAAAAAGGCAAAGTTATTGTAAATGGGGATGCAGGTAAAAATACAGGTGCAGTATTGAGGGGAGGTACAGTTATAATTAATGGAAAAACAGCGGATTTTACCGGCTCTGATATGAAAGATGGAAATATCCTTATAAAAGAAGATGCTGGCAAATATTTAGCAGCTAAAGCTAAAAATGGCCACATATATTCAAAAACTGGAAGTTCAATACCTCCATTTAAAAAGTGTCCATTGAATGAATTTGATAAAAAACTTTTAAAAAGCAATGGATTCTCAGATTTAAAAAATTATTCAAAATTTTCCAAATAAAATATATAAAAACTTAAAAATTTAAAATTAAATTAATTTAACCATATAACTATCTTGAATACTAATCATTAAATTTTGTTTTAATTTTGTTTTGTATGATATATACAATAGAGTAATAGCTTTAAAAATAATTTGATAAATAACATTATCAAAAAAGAAATATATTATAAACATTAACTATAGTAGTATATTTAAATGTATAAATATTTCCGTCGTTTATTAAAAAAAGCCTCAGGCGGGGTTTGAACCCGCGGCCTCCTGCTTACCAAGCAGGCGCTCTACCAGGCTGAGCCACTGAGGCATTAACATCTAACTTCAATAAGACATTTTAAATATATATAGTTTTCGGTAGTTGGACTATCGAAACATTTATATATAATAAATACCATTCCTATTATGAAGTTAGTTAAAACTAACTCTTTCGATGCAATATAGCCCGGTAGTGTAGAGGCCAATCATTCGGGTCTTTGGAACCTGAGACCGCGGTTCGAATCCGCGCCGGGCTACTTTTTATTTTAAGAATATATATTTATAAATTTAAATTAATAAATCTATTTTTAAGTTATAATTTAATATTTAAAAAATAAAAACTAAAAAAGTTAAAATTTAATGTTTCTCTAAAATTTCAAAATCTACACCGTGTCCATATAAAAATAACAATAAACTGGCGGGTACTTCTTTACTTTCTTTATCATATCGTTCATTTTTAATAATAACGTCATTTATTTCAGAATTTATCTTTATATCATAATAAGATTTAGAGAACTCCGAAAATATGGCATCAGACAATGGTTCAAAAAAACCGGTAGATAACGTATTATATTTTATCTCCTTGGCCATAAAACCCGTAAATCCATGTAAAGAGCCAACCATCCTTAAAAGCCGAATATCATCGTCCATCACTTTTTCGTCTAATTCCAGCCTATTTTTAGTTTTATCGATTATATTAAGTAGTATAGGCTTAGATTTTTCCCTATTGACTTTGTTTAATTCCTTATCCCAATTTTTAGTATTTTCAAATGATTTAGTGGCAAATTTATTCTTTTTAAATTTATCAATTAAAATCTTTTTCCAGGAATTTCCCATTTGATTTAGATTTAAATTTTTTCCTAAGATAAACTCAATAAAATATCGACGCTCATCCTTACCCCAATGTTCAATTTCTTCCTTAAGTTGTTCATTTTTTGGGTCGATATATATGTGATATCCCCTATTACCTGAAAAAACTATTTTTAAATCGTTTTTAGAAAATCCAAAAAATGGAGTTAAAAATTCATCAATTAATATGAGAGTTTGATTTTTAGCTTCTTCCAAACAATGTTCACATAACCAATTTTCATCGTGTTTACATTTTTCAGTCTTATGAGTATCTATATCAAACGCTATTTCTCGCCTAAATAGTTTCTTTTGATTAGCACCCCCCATATTTTCAGGGTGTTCCATATAAGATAATGACTTGTACAAATGTAATGGGGAATTATTAAGCACCCATTTTAAGTAATCGACACTACGTTCAAAACAGATGTTCCTATTATCAACCTTTTTTGTAATTCCAAATCCTATTTCACGATGAGGTAAGTCTTTAGGTATTTCTAACCACTTTCTTTTTACCGCATATTTGTAATACTCAGAATATAATCCAAATACTTCTTTCAATACGATATTTTCGTCATTAGTACTTTTAGCCAAACTTTGGTTTTTAATTGTTTTTCCCATATTATCTTAGATTTACACTTTTTAAATTACTATAATGGTAGTTATAATCAAATTTGAAATATCATTGATATATAATGTTTTATATATTTTATAATTATATTAGTCATATTATATTACTTAATACATATGTTTGCACCATAATCAATTAAATATTGATAACTTTCGTATAAAACTATAAAAAATGTTTAAATTAAAGATAATTAAAAATAATTAAAAATATCTTAAGAGGGATTTTTATTAAAATTATTGGCGTAGATATTGGCGGAGCAAATACTAAAATCACTGAAATCGACGAAAACGGAAAACATATTATAAAACATATTTACTTACCAATGTGGAAAGAAAACCATAGATTAACCGAAGTTCTTAAACAAAATTGTCCAGAATCAGATTTTAAGGTAGCTTTAGTTATGACTGCAGAACTTGCAGATTCATACGCCACGAAGGAAGAGGGCGTTATTGCAATACTTGACGCAGTTGCAGAAGCCTATTCTAACAAAATACCTATTGAAAATATAAGTGTTTTTGATACGGAAGGGAACTTTATAAGCGTAGATGAAGCTAAAATTAATCATATGAAAGTTTCTGCATCAAATTGGATGGCTACAGCAGAATTAGTAAAAGAAATCAACGAAAATTGTATATTTGTGGATATGGGCTCCACAACCACGGATATAATACCCATAAAAAATGGCAAAGTATTGGCAAACGATAATGACTTAGAAAGACTTATGAACAACGAATTATTATATGTCGGTACATTGCGAACCCCATTGTCATTTTTAGCAAATCAGATTAATTTTAGAGGCGTTTTATCCAATGTATCCTCAGAATACTTTGCAATAACCGGGGATGTGTCCATAATTATGGATAAAATATCCGAAAATGAATATACTTGCGAAACTGCCGATGGTAAATCTACAAGTGTAGAAGATAGCTTAATTAGGATATCTAAAGTATTATGTACAGATTTAAACCAAATATCAAAAGAAGAAGCTGTAAAAATTGCAGAAGAATATTATGATATTTGGAAAAATTTAATAAAAACTAATGTATCATTAGTTTCTTCAAAATATGATTTAAAAGATGTTATAATTACAGGATTAGGTGAAAAGATATTAATAGATTCGTTAAACTCGGATTATACCATTAAATCAATTACTGAAATATATGATAAAGACGTAAGTTTAGCTACTCCTAGTTATGCGGTTGCAAAACTTATGTACGATAATTTATAAACTAAAAAAAAATAAAAAGTATAAAATAAATTATAAAATAATTTAAAAAAATGAAAGATATAAATATATAATAAAATAATGGAATAGTTAATAAATTAAAATAAATGGTATACACATATTAGCTAAATTAAAATTATAATTCAATTAACATATATATTATTAGATATCGGTGATTATATGGCACATGAAAACAAAAAAATCGCAGTATTGGCATATTCTGGCGGATTAGATACAAGTTGTTGTTTAAAACTATTGGAAGATAAATACGATTACAGCGTAGTTTCAGTTGCTGTTGATGTGGGACAGCCTGCTGAAGATTTAATCGAACCTGAAGAAAAAGCTAAAAAATTCGGGGTTTTAGAACATCATACAATTGATGCTAAAGAAGAATTTGCAAAAGATTATATTTTCAGAGCAATTAAAGCTAATGCTTTATATGAAGGCTACCCATTATCTACTGCTTTAGCAAGACCACTTATAGCAGTTAAAATTGCAGAACTTGCAGAAAGTTTAAATGCTTCAGCAATTTCCCACGGTTGTACTGGAAAAGGAAATGACCAGTTTAGATTTGAATCTATTATGAGAGCTAAAACTCCATCGATAGAAATTGTAGCACCAATCCGAGATTTAAACTTAACAAGAACTGAAGAAATTGAATATGCAAGAGAAAAAGGTATTCCTGTACCTGTAGACCTTGAAAAACCATTTAGTATAGACGAAAACTTATGGGGAAGAAGTATTGAAGGAGGGGTGCTTGAAGACCCAATGTATGAAACTCCAGAAGAATGCTTTGCTTGGACTACCACACCTAAATTAGCTAAAGATGAGGAAGAATTAGTTAAAATTGAATTTAAAGAAGGTGTTCCAGTTAAAATAAACGATGAAGAAATGGAACCAGTTGAATTAATAAGAAAAGCAAACGAAATTGCAGGTAGAAATGCAGTCGGTAGAGTAGATATCATAGAAGACAGGATTTTAGGTTTAAAATCAAGAGAAAACTATGAATGTCCTGGTGCTTTCTTACTTATCAATGCCCACAAAGCTCTCGAACAAATTGTGTTAACTCGTGAAGAAATCAAATTTAAAGAAACCGTAGACTTTATGTATGCAGATTTAATATACAGAGGGCTATGGCACGAACCTTTAAAACAAGATTTAGACGCATTTATTGATAAAACACAGGAAAGAATGAATGGTGTTGTAAAAGTCAAACTATACAAAGGTTCCTTAAGAATTGTTGGAAGAAACAGCTCAGATGCACTTTATAATGAAGAAATGGTTTCTTTCGAAAACAAAGAAATGGACCAGAACGAAATCGTAGGAATGGTTAAATTCCACGGCCTTCAAGCTGCTATATACGAAGGTCTTAAAAAATAAGATAATTGATTGAGTATAATTAATGAGTAATTGGTAATTTTATTAATAATGAAAATTAATTATTGCCGCAATATCATACATATTATATTTTTTAAATTTAAAATTTAATTTAATAATATTTTTTTGATGTTGTAATGCGTATTTTTTGAAAATTATATTACGCATTAGGTTTATAATTATCTTTTTTACCCCAGCTAATAAACTATTATAAATAGTTATTATTTAAGAGGATATTAACTCAGGTGAAAAATTGAATAATTCAAAAGTTTTAAAAAGAAGTTCTATAAATTACGATAAAAATCATTCGATAAAAATAAGTGAAACTATTTTTCCAGATGAAATTTGTGAGCAATGCGGAAGATGTTGCATAGTACATGCTTATGAAGACTACGAAAATGAAAAAATGAATGTTGTATATTGTAAACATCTTAATTTAGAAACTAAAAGGTGTAGTATATACAAAGACAGGTTTCACAAAGAAAAAGGTTGTTTATCCATGATGGAAGCTATTTTGGTAAAAGCATTGCCTAAAGATTGCCCTTATGTTGCTAAGATTAAAAATTACGAAGAACCAGCAATATATGAAAAAATTAGGAATTCGAAAAAAGAACTATCCGTAATTAATGAAGAATAACTATTTTAAAAAATAAAAAATAAAAATTAAAAATTAGATGATACTAAATATTATTAAATATCACAAATGTATTACGATAAATACATTTATTTATATAGTTATTAAATTAAGATAATATGACTATTGTCCTTATGAATATTACATAATTACAGTATAAATAACATTACTTCTAAAGCAAGTCTAAAATAGGTTAAAAATTAAATATTGAAGAATGTTATGCCCAACATTACTACAATTAGTTATGAATAGTATAGTTATTAATGAAATATCTTATTCATATTTAATATGTAATTTGAATTATAACATACTTCATAGATGAAAAAATTAAATTTTTTCAGCAAAAGCGAATTTTTCTTTGATAGCTGTAACTTTGATAGCTACTTCTTCTCCTTTTTGTGCTTCAGGAACAAAAATTACGAATCCATCAATTCTTGCAATACCGTCTCCGCTTTTACCCATATCTTCGATTGTTACGTTGTATTGTTCTCCCTGTTTAACAGGTATTATTTTATTATCACTGTTCATTTTTTCACCTTTACACCATGCAACTAGGTATTTGAAGTAATGCTATAAATCATAAATCATTATAGATGTTATTTACCTATATTTAAAATTTATATATATATTCATACTGCATGATGATTTAATAATAATTCATAGACTTTATAGTATATATAGATAGTTGTATGAATTTAAAGTAGTAAAATATATTAACCTAAATTTTTTAAAAACCACCCTGCTCAAAATCAAAAATATTGTAAAAAATGGCCATTTATAGCTTTAAAAGTAATTAATTATATTTTATTATCTTCAAAAATAGATTTAAATAAAATTAAAGGTAAAAATAAAAAAAGATAAAGTTAATAAGCAATAAATATATATAAATCAATAAATTTATATTTTTAAAAATTTTGTGGGCGATACAATGATAAGAGAAGTTTTTTCATCGATAATGGGCGAGGGAAAATATATTGGAAAACGATTTATATTTGTAAGGTTCAAAAAATGTCCTTTGAACTGTATTTATTGCGATGAACCAAATACTGCAGAAGGAATCCCAAAAGTTGAATATATTTCAGGTTCTGATGTAATAAAAGAAGTTCCAGATTTACAGAACTGTTTAATAGAAACCATAGATGAATTAAAAACTCCAGATTTATTTGCAATATCTTTCACAGGTGGCGAACCGTTGGTTTATTCAAAATATATTGAAACTTACGCACCAAAATTGCGTGAAAAAGGTTATAAAACATTTTTAGAAAGTAATGGTATGTTTCCCGAAGCTGTAAAAGATGCAAAATATTATGATTATGCTTCAATTGACATAAAACTGCCAGAACATTTTGATAATGTAAATAAAGTTATAGAATGGGAAGATTTATATAAAAAAGAACTTAAAACCATTGAAAATTTATATAAAAACGGCACTGAAGTCTATGCAAAAGTTGTAATATTCGAAAATACATCTAATGAGTTAATAGAAAAGATTGCAAAAGATATTTCAAATATAGGTAATATTACATTATGTATTCAACCAATAACGCCCATAAAAGGACTTGATATAAAACCACCTGCCCAAAAAAAGATATTTAAAATTATGGAACTTTGTGGCAAATATACTGACGTAATGTTTACACCGCAAATTCATAAATGGATGAATATGTTATAAAATTAAAATATTCTTATTTTTTTAATATTTTTGGATATTTTTTAGTATTTTTTAATTTTTTTAAAAATTAAATCAAAAATGTTAAAATAATAGGGAATTATTATATATATTTGAATATCCATTATACTTAATACCATATATAATTAATAATAATGACAATATTGTAGATAATAAATGTCATAATTAATTACAAATTTTAAACTTATAAATTTTTCAAACTTAATCTAAAATTTCAAAACATTATATTGAATAAATCAATAGATTTATAGATTTCCATATTTGATAATGTATATAAATTAGATTATCCATACTACTATAACCCAAAAAAGGAGGATTCTTATGTGTGGAATTATAGGCTTTATGAGTAAAAAAGGTAGATTAATTAAAGGAGATAAAATTGCCAAAGCTTTGGATAGTTTAAGGGATAGAGGTAATGGCGAAGGTTCTGGTTATGTAGGATACGGAATATACCCAGAATATGCTGATAAATACGCAATCCACGTATTTATTGATAATACAGTAGAATTCCCACAGATAAAATCCAAAGTTGAAGGAATACTGCAAAGATACGGTATTATTGTAAAAGATGAAGAAATACCTGTGGATGACTCCATTATTAAAAAAGAGTATATTTCATGGAGATTTTTCTATGAAATGGACGAAAAATACGCAGAAAATGAAGAAGACAAAATTGTTGATATGGTAATTGAAGTAAATTCAAAAATTGATGGTGCCTTCATATTTTCGAGTGGTAAAAATTTAGGAGTATTTAAAGCTGCAGCTTGGCCTGATGAAGTAGCTAAATACTTCAAATTAGATACATACGAAGGATATATGTGGTTATCCCATGCTCGATACCCTACAAATACAAAAGGTTGGTGGGGAGGAGCTCACCCATTTAACTTATTAGGTTGGTCAGTAGTACATAACGGAGAAATTACAAGCTACGGAACAAATAAAAGATATGTAGAAAGTTTTGGATATGAATGTAATCTATTAACGGATACCGAAGTCGTAGCATATTTATTTGATTTATTGGCAAGAAAACATAAATTACCAATAGAATATGTAATAAGTGCATTAGCGCCAAGATTTTGGAAAGATATAGATGGCATGGATGAAGAAAAAAGAAAAATATGTGAAGCTATTAGAATGACTTATGCAGGAGCCGCAATGAATGGACCTTTTGCAATTGTAATAGGTACAAACCAGGGTTTAGTCTTTTCAAACGGTGAAACAGACGATAAAAACGATATGTTAGGATTTACCGATAGAATTAAATTAAGACCACTCATAGCTGCAGAAAAGGACGATTTATTATTTATTTCAAGTGAAGAAGCTGCAATTAGATTAATATATCCGGAATTAGACAGAGTTTGGATGCCTGATGCAGGTAGGATGACTATTGCAAGATTTGAAGAATAATAAAACAATTGTATGATTAATAAACATACTAAAAAAGATATTAAAACATAATTATCCAAAAATATGTGAAAATAAGTAATAGTAATTAAAAATAAAAAATTTAAGGGAGTGAAACAATGATTCCGTCAACTGTTCCACCAAAATATAAAATTACAATTGACCATGATAAATGTATATTATGTGGTAGATGTGCAAAAGAGTGTGCCTGGGACGCTATTAGGAAATCAAAAGACAAAATTATAACCTACGATAATAGATGTGGTTCATGTTTTAGATGTGCTTCAATGTGCCCAAGAGATGCTATCACAATTGTTGAAAATCCATCACAAGGTAGGAAACATCCTGTATGGACCCCAGAAGCACGACAGGACGTATTAAATCAGGCTAATTCTGGCTGTATATTATTAAGTGGTATGGGTAATGCAAAAGACTACCCTATATACTATGACAATATTGTATTAGATGCATGTCAAGTTACAAACCCATCAATTGACCCCCTAAGGGAACCTATGGAATTAAGAACATATATAGGTGCAAAACCAGAAAAATTAGAATTTGACCATATTGAAGAAGAAATTGATGGTAAAAAAGTTAAAAAAACAAAACTAAAAACTAAAATTGCCCCTAATTTAAAATTAGATACTCCTATAATGATAGGTCATATGTCATATGGTGCCATCTCCTTAAATTCACATAAAGCTATGGCAAGAGCCGTAAAAAGATGTGGAACATTTATGGGAACTGGAGAAGGTGGACTCCACAGAGATTTATATGAATACTCAGACAACATAATTACACAAGTTGCGAGTGGTAGATTTGGGGTAAATAGTGAATATTTATCAAAAGGAGCCGCAATTGAGATTAAAATAGGTCAAGGCGCAAAACCAGGTATTGGTGGACACTTACCTGGAGAAAAAGTTTCAGCTGAAGTTTCAATGACAAGAATGATTCCAGAGGGTTCAGATGCAATATCACCTGCACCACACCACGATATTTACTCAATCGAAGACTTGGCACAACTCGTAAGAAGTTTAAAAGAAGCTACAAGATGGAAATTACCAGTATTTGTTAAAATATCTGCCGTGCATAATGTAGCAGCTATTGCAAATGGTATTGCAACTTCTGACGCTGATGCTGTTGTAATTGATGGATTCAAAGGTGGGACTGGTGCTGCACCTAAAGTATTCCGTGATAATGTAGGTATCCCAATAGAAGTAGCTATTTCCGCAGTAGATGATAGATTAAGGGAACAAGGAAACAGAAACAAAATAAGCGTTATTGCGAGTGGTGGAATTAGAAATTCCGCAGATGTATTTAAATCCATTGCTTTAGGCGCTGATGCGGTATATATTGGTACTGCTGCAATGATTGCTATGGGATGTACTGTTTGTGGTAGATGTTATGGTGGAAAATGTTGTTGGGGTATTGCAACCCAGCGAGCTGACTTAGTTGAGAGATTAGATATTGAAGAAGCAGCGGATAGAGTATCTAATTTAATTGGTGCGTGGACTCACGAAATTAAAGAATTACTTGGTGCTGCAGGTATCAACTCTATTGAAAGCTTAAGAGGAAATAGGGACAGACTAAGAGGAGTAGGTCTTAACGAAGTAGAATTAAAAGCTTTAGGATTAAAACAAGCTGGTTTATAATCACATACCAAATATAATACGATATAAATGAATATATCAAATTATATTCTTTATATTATATTTATCATTACTAATAAAGATTAAAATATGATTTAAATTTAATTTATATTTATTTTACATATATTTTAAATTTAATTTACATTTTTAAAACTGCTAAAAATCAAAATAATATACATAAGATAAAATAAATTAACCAGATTTTAAAGATTTTTGCAATATTAAAATCCTAATTTAGTTATTGCCTAATCCAAGGGTGAAATAATGAGTAAAGAAGTAACAATAGATACTTCCGGTATATATTACAAAGAACTAAATGAGCAGATTAATGAAATCATTAAAGAAAATCCTGATTTAGAAGTTTTGACATTAGATAATGTATTAGGTCAAAGATTTATCGGAAATGCAATCTCAAAGAAAAATTTAACAATAATTATTAATGGGGTACCTGGCGGAGACTTAGCAATGTTTATGAAAGGTCCACGAATAGAAGTTTATGGAAATGCAGACCATGCTCCAGGAAATACCTTAGATGAAGGAAAAGTTATAATTCACGGCAGTAGTGGCGATGCTACGGGACACTCTATGAGAGGTGGCACCGTTTATGTTCAGGGGAGTGTGGGCTACAGAAGTGGCATACACATGAAAGAATATAAAGGCAAAACACCTGTTCTAATAATTGGAGAAACCGCAGGCGACTTTTTAGGCGAATATATGGCTGGCGGTATTATTATAAATTTAAATATGAAATCAGAAGATACTGAATTTGTAAAAAATTCTATGTTAGGTACTGGAATTCATGGTGGAGTAATATACATACGTGGAAAAGTTGATAAGAATCAGTTGGGTGTAGCTGCCGATATCAAAGAATTTAATAGTGAAGATTTAGAAAAAATAACTTATTATGTGGAAGATTATTGTAAAGAATTTAATTACAGCAACGAAATAAAAAATAACTTATTAAATTCGACATACACAAAAATTGCTCCGATTTCAAGTAGGCCTTTTAAAAAATTATACACCCCAGATATAAGATAATTCTAATTAATTTAATGTAATACTAAAAATAAATGAAAAAATAACAATGACATAGATTTAATAACTAAATAAAAATCAAAATATGCAATAAAATTACCCTTAAGGTGTTATCATGATTAATAAATCATATTTAGATTTAAAAAAGGAAGTTTGGGACGTTGGCACTTGTTCAGGCTGTGGTGCATGTGTTGCAGTGTGTCCTTGCGATAACATATTTTTCATGGAAGACGAACCTATGAGAGTTGGTTGCGACCAAATAAAATGTGGAAAACTCGAATCAAGTGAATCACCATTATCTTTTGAATTTTGTAAAGTTACAAATTATAATGTAAAATGTGGTGCTTGTTATGATGCTTGTCCAAGAACTTCATCAAGCATTTTAACGAAAAAAGTTCCTGAATCATCCATTGGCGAATATATAGAAATAAAAACTGCTAAAGCCATAAAAAGTAATGATTCTGTTCAAAGTGGCGGTGTTGTAACGGCACTATTAGCCGAAGCTTTTGATGAGGATTTAATAGATGGTGCAATAGTTATGCTTGAAGATAAGTGGACTATGGAACCAGAATCATTTTTAGCAACTTCCAAAGAAGAAGTTCTTAAATCGTCAGGTAGCAGATACAGCTGGAATGTACCAATATTAGAAGCATTAAGAGAAGCAGTTTACGATAAAAAACTCAAAAGATTAGCTATTGTAGGAACTCCTTGTGTAATGGAGTCTATAAATTCAATAGTAAACTCAAATAATGATTTATTAAAACCTTTTGAAAAAGCCATAAGATTTAAAATAGGTCTTTTCTGTTATGAGACAATGAAATACGGTCCGTTAATAGAAATGTTGAAAAAAGAAGGCATTAATCCATGGGATATTAAAAAAATGGAAATTGGAAAAGGAAAATTCATCGTTATATTGGATAACGGCAATATAAAATCCTATAAAATCAAAGAATTAGAACAAATCGTAAGAACTGGTTGTAAATATTGTAAAGACTTTACCGGATATCCATCAGATTTATCTGTAGGTAATGTAGGTTCACCAGAAGGTGTTTCAACAATTATTATACGAAATAATTGGGGAAAAGGATTATTTGATAAAGCTATCATAAATAGGTATATTGAAGTTAAAGACCCTGTAAAAACGGAAGATATTACAAAATTAGCTGAAATGAAAATAAGAGATAGAAAAGATATTTCAATTAATTAAATATTAATTAATCTTATATCACTTAAAAAAATTATTTTTTAATAATTTATAAAATTACATATTTTTGAAAACTATTTTATTATTTTATTAATACGATTATTTAGTTAATTGATTGGAAATCTTAAAAGTGCCGCTATACCGCCAAGTGCTTTAAGTTGTTTCCCGGAATCATGTTCTGTAGATATGACAACCAATTCCCCATTTGAATTTTCTACTTCGATAACCATTTGTTCAATGTTTCTTCTTTTAGAGCGTAAATATTCATCTGTTATAAGTAATTTTTCAATCGCACAATAATTTAAAGCATTTTCCACATCTGCCAAACCATATGCTGCCAAACCTTTTTTAGATATTTCTTCAAGTAATTTTTCAATTAACTGAGATTCTTTACTTAGTCTCGCTTCCCCATATATCCTATCAATTATACCAGATTTTAAAATTTCTTGTAATCCCAATCTACCCGTGTGATTACTTGATTCAACCACGATATTCGGCGATAATTCCTTGTATTTTTCAGAAACATATTTTTGAAAGTTATTACGTGCAAAGCCCGTACCTGTGATTAATATTTTACCAGAAAATTCCGATATAATAGACGCAATTTCTGAAAAATAACTAAAACGCATTTGTTCATTTTGTTTTGAGTTTAAATTCTTAGAAAGTCCTGATTTTAACTCCGCTAATTCTTTCACCCCATATTCTCTTACCGTGTAAATATTTGCGGTATGTTCATCCAATACAACAACTACAATCTTAGGATTTTTTGAAGAATTCTCAGCTTCCTTTAATCGCTTTAAATCCCACGGTTTCCAATTTTTTTGAATAGATACTTGCGATAACGGTTCTATATCTATCGTATGATAAGCACCTATTGGAATATCGTCAGGACAGTGTATTATCTTACCACTAACTCTTAAACGATTTGTATCTTCGTGAAAAGATATTTTTTCAGCTTTTACGCCCAAATATACTTTTTTTTTCACACCACGGTCTGCTCGTAATTTATCCCCCTTATCTTCAGTTCTTCTTTCAGTTAAAGCCGATACTGCATTATTGTATTGTATTATATTAGATAAATGCCATAAATCATCTAAATTTTCAGGCATTAACTTTATTAAATTTTTTTCAGGAATTTGATTTATTATTTTCATTATATCTCCAAATTAATTTTAGATATTTCTAAATTTAGCATATTATGCAAGTTTCTGTTCAGAATTTTGTTCTGAATCTATTGAAGTTATGTAAATCTCCCCAGTTTGCATAATAGTAACGATAAATGGCTCTTTTACAAACCTATTTCTTATATATTTTTTAGCATTTTGATTTATAAATTCCATGATTTCCAAAGAAGTGTATCGTACATGAATCTCATCGTCGTCAGATTTTGAAAATACGATTTTAGGTATTTCAAAAACGTCTGTACCTTCAGGAATTATTATTCTCGATGGTGCGATTATATCACTGTAAATACTTAGCGTATTCCGTGCTTTTTCGACATTTTCCTTAGCTCTTTTTTCAATCATACTAATGTTTGCTCTACTTGTACCCATCTTTTTTGCTATTTCGTCTTGAGTATGTCCTTTTTTCCGTAAATCCAATACTTTTATTTGAACTTCTGTTAAAAATGATTCCATAGTACCACATTATCCCCATTTCTCGATATTTAACTTAATATGTAAATTAGATGTTAATTTTAATTATCTTGCATCTAAAAGTATGACTTTATTTAATAGCCATTAAATTTTAAAAACATAATTACATATATACAACTGTAATTATTTAAATGTTAACTATTTCTAATTACCATATTTTTCCCAAAAATAAATACTATCAAAATATTGTATTGTCCAATAGTTTAAAAAATAAAACTAAAATTAAAACTAAAATCAAAAAGACTTAAACTAAAAAAAATAAAAAATAAGTAATAAATAACTAAGTAATTAATTAATTATATAATCATATATTGTATCTAAATCCCTTTTAATATTGTATTTTTTGAAATAACGTAATAAATTACCGAGGTCTCTTTTTAAATAGGATTCAGCATCATATTCTACTTCTTTTGAGGTAATTTTTTCCAACTTAAATTTATTTTCATTTAACTCAATAACCTGAGGCCAATCTATTATTACAAAATCACCTTCGTTATTAATCAATATATTAAATTCACTCAAATCTCCGTGAATATATCCCAATTTATAAGCTTTTTTAACTTCTTCTATTATTTCATTAAATAATTCCTCAGGATTTACACCCAAATTCAATAAATTAGCTTTTTTTAAGTCCGTACCTTCAATTTTACCCATTAAAATTGTATGTCTATTATTTGCAATAGGTTCGGGAACTTTAACTATAGGATATAGTGCAGTTAATATTTCGAACTCTTTTTCGGCAGCTAAACGTGAAGAATAAAGCCAACTTATATGTCGCTTGTCTGCAAGGTAATTTCTGTACCTTTTCCCCATTGTGAAGCAAGTTCTACCGTGTTTATGAAATTTTAATACTGCATTTCTATTATCCGGTAATAAAACATTATATACATCCCCTTCCTTTCCAACACCAACTTTACCGCCCATACCTACGATTAAATCTTTTTTAGAATAAGTGTCAAGAGCTAAAGCATCATAACCCCAATGAGATACCCTGTACCCATATTGCGAAGTATTTAACATTTTTATGCGTACCAATCTTGAAATACGGTACGAAACTTCATTTTGATTTAATTTAGCCTTTTTAACAATTTCTTGAATTGGTACCCATTCGTGATTCTTAAGACATATTTCAACAATCCTCAGTATTCTCCAATCCAAATCTTCCATATTTTTCATATAAATCAGTAATTTATCGATAATCCACACCTCAAAATGTTTAAAATAACCAAAATATGGTCAATAGCTTAATTTTACAGTACAGTATAATTTAAGAAGTATAATTTAAGAAATATCTTAAGTAAATTTTCCATAAATTTGTAATATTTGATAACAAATAGTGTCGTTTACTATATATAGTCTTATCATATTTTCATAAAACTTAAATCTATTAATTAAAATTAATGGTTATATATTTAAAATATGAACGTATAACCTATTTGCATATTTAAATAAAATTAAAAATTTAAAAAAATCAAAGATATAATATATTTTGGTGATAATATGGCTTCAAAATTTGGATTTATTTATACAGTGAGTAATGAATGGGATGAAATTAAAGAAACAGTTACAGATTCATTGGAAAGTTCTGTAAATTCAATAATAATACCCAAAATAACGGATGAACAATTAAATACATTAAAAAAACTTGGTAAAATGAATATTATCTCAAAAAATCTTAATTCAGATATAATATTACTCGATAACGATGATATAACGGAAAAACTTGAAGAAAATATCGAGATAATTTCAAATTTAAAAAAAGATGTCAATAAAAAAATTGCCATTTTAATTAAAATAATGTCAAAAAATGACGAAGTAATGGCCTCAGAATTAAGCAAAACTGGGTTAATTGATTATATAATACTTGAAGGTAAAGACTGGAATATAATTCCATTGGAAAATTTAATCGCTGATTTATTCACTACAAAAATAGAAATAGTTTCATTGGCAAAAGGTGTCAAAGATGCCGAAGTTGCTTATGAAATCCTTGAAAAAGGGGTCGATGGCGTAGCTTTAGCTTCCGAGGATATTAACGAAATCAAAAAATTTTCAGAATTAATCTCAAAATTGAACTCTCCAAACTTGAAAATGGATATTGCTACAGTTAAAAAAGTTGAACCAATCGGTAGTGGAGATAGAGTTTGTATCGATACTTGTTCCATGTTAAATATTGGCGAAGGTATGCTAATTGGTTCATACTCAAAAGCGTTATTTTTAGTGCATGCTGAGAGTGTTGAAAATGAATATGTGGCCACGAGACCTTTCCGAGTTAATGCAGGACCAGTTCATGCATACGTACTATGCCCAAACAACAAAACAAAATACCTTAGCGACTTAAAAGCGGGAGACAAGGTTCTTGCCGTAAGTTCCAAAGGTGAAACAAGAGAAGTTATAGTAGGTAGGGCAAAAATCGAGAAAAGGCCACTTTATCTTTTAGAAGCCGATTACAAAGGAGAAACATTACGAACCATATTACAAAATGCTGAAACCATTAGGTTAGTAAATGAAAAAGGTAAAGATATATCTATTGTAAATTTAAAAGAAGGCGACAAAATCCTTGTAAAAATAGAAGATAAAGCAAGACATTTTGGAATGTCAATTGAAGAAACCATCATCGAAAAATAAAATCAACATATATCAATTATAAATAATATAACATTCTAATCTATTTTTTTATACTCTTATGATTATTAGTATTATTAAGAAATTAGTATACCATAAGATTAATAGTTTATTTTAATACTAATTACAATCTAAATGTTTAAATTATAAAGTTATTCAAATTACGACATTTTTATAAGTGATATTATGAAATTAAGGCAAAAACCAGAAGATTTTAAAGTTCAAGAGCTTTTAAATTTAGAAAATATTTTGGTTAAAGAAGATTCTTCTGAAAAAAATTATAAAATATATGAATTATGCAAAAAAAATATGGAAAATTTAAAAGCTATATCATATATATCAAAATCTCAAGAAATACCTTTAAAAGAGATAGGATATTGCGGTTTGAAAGATAGACACGCTATCACTAAACAATATATATCGATACCGGAAGAATACGAAATAAATATAAAGGAAAATAATTTAAAATTAACATTTATTGGATATTCTTCTGAAAAGTTAACAATAGGGGATTTAATTGGCAATGAATTTGAAATAACAATTAGAAATATAGATAAAACTTATTTCTTAGATATTGCAGAAAACATAAGAAATTTAGAGCAGGGTGTTCCAAATTATTTTGATAATCAGCGATTTGGTAGTGTTTTTGAAGGTAAATTTATTGCAGAATATATGTTAAAAAATAACTTTGAAGAAATATTTAAAATATTGTTAACGAAATACGGAAAAAGTGAAAATAAAACAATAAAAGATTTAAAAAGATATATTGCTAAAAATTGGGGTGATTGGGAAAAATGCTATCAATATCTATCAGAAAATAATATAAAGTCTAAAATGTATATAAATGTATTAAAAAAGCTTAAAAATACTGGTAAATATAAAGAAGCATACAAATATATTGACGTTAGATTAAATGACCTATTTATAGCAGCATATCAGAGTTATTTATGGAATGAATCTGTTAAAGAATATTTAAAAAGCGTATTGCCTGTAGAAAATAGAATATATATTGATTATGATTGTGGTTCATTATTATATTATTCAAAAATTGATAAAAAATTATTCGAAGAATTAAAAATTAAAGAAATGCCACTTTTGTATGATAAATTAGATAAAAACTTATTGGAAATTGATGAAGAACTTGTAAATGCGATAAATATAGTTTTAAAAAGAAATAAACTTAAATTTAAAGATTTTTCAGATGACAATTTAATTAAAGGTAAATTTAGAAACTTTAACAGACCTATTTTAAATATTCCTGAAAATTTAGAATATGGCAAATTCAAATCTGATGAATTAAATAACGGAAAATATAAAATTACCATAAAATTTAGCCTAAAAAAAGGTTCTTACGCAACCGGAATTATAAAAGGAGTATTCAATAGCGTTAAATATAAAAAATAGAAAAATTGCAAAAATCAAAGTATGTTAAAAAAATAATATAAAATATTACAATTTATAATTAATTAAATTAAATTCTACATCTTCTATTTTAGAATATTTTTCAGAAATAGCTGTTTCATAATCATTTATTTTTGAATTAAAATGATTAATTGCTCTTTCAAGTTCGTTAGGTGCTGGTCCACCCATTGCTTTCCTAAGTTTCACATTTTCCATTGGATTTAATGCTTTTTTAATAGATTCTTCGCTCAAATTTAAATCATATTTAGATAGTGTTTCAGAAATAATGTTGGAAATTGGAACATTTTGCTCGATAGAATCTTTTACGAGCTCCCCTACGATTCCGTGTGCCATTCTAAATGCAATACCGCATTCACGAACTAAAGTATCGGCTAATTCAGTTGCTGTAGAATAATTTTCAGTTGCTAATTTTTCCATTTTTTCAGCATTAACTTTTAAAGTAGAAACCATTCCTTCAACCATATGTAATGTTTCGAGGGCTGTTTCCGTTGTTTTCCAAAGGTGGGGGCTTATTTCTTGTAAATCTCTATTGTATGTATTTGGTAGTGCTTTTAATATTGTAAGTACAGATACTAATTCACCATTTAAAGTGGAAAGTTTTGCTCTTGAAATCTCTGCTACATCAGGATTTTTCTTTTGGGGCATTATTGAAGAGGTAGAAGTATACTCATTAGCTATTTCAATTGTTCCAAATTCACACGATGAAAATACAATCAATTCTTCGCAGATTTTACTTAAATTAGTACCTAGCATTGAAATATCAAACATTGTCTCAGCTATAAAGTCCCTTGAAGAAACACCATCCATTGAATTATGTATAATATCGTCAAAGCCAAGTAAATTTTTTGTTTTAATTCTATTTATAGTAAATCCTGTTGTTGCCATCGCCCCCGAACCCAAAGGACAAATATTTACACGTTTGTAAGTGTCCAAAAATCTTAAAATATCTCTTTCTATTGCTGAAACGTGGCTAAGCATTTGATGACCAAAAGTAACAGGTTGAGCTTGTTGTAAATGAGTATATCCAACTGAAAGAGTGTTTTTATTATTTTCTGCCAATTTTATAAGACTTTTATTTAATTTTAAAATCATTGCCAATATTTCAAGGATTTTTTTTCTTAAAGCCAATCTTAAATCAGTTGCAACTTCGTCGTTCCTACTTCTTCCCGTGTGCATTCTACCCGCTATATCTTCCCCTACCTTTTTAATTAGTTCATTTTCAATAACCATATGAATATCATCGAGTGAAGGGTCTAAATCTAGGTTTTGCATCCCCTTTGATAAAATATTTTTCAATTCTTCGATAATTATTAACCCATATTCTTTTGAAATAATATTTTGCTCAGTTAACATTATTGTATGTGCAATATCACAATAAATATCGCTTTCAAATATCTCTTTATCAAATTCCAAACTGGTTGTATATTTCATTACATCTTCATTTACATTACTTCCCAGTCTTCCCCTTCTAAGTATGTTTTTCATAAATTTCACCATCAAATCAATATCGAAAATATTTAAATTAATTTAATAAATTATACGTAATAATTAATATATAGACTATATAACATCTTAATTATATATTTATATAGCTATATAGTAATTATAAATATTAAAAAATTAATCGAATACATATTAATTGATATTATAAAATATATTATAAAATAGTGTGAAGTAATAATTAAATTATTAATTATTAATTAAATAAACAAATTAAATTATTAATATTTTAATTTCCTTTTAATTTTAAATCAGTTGCCAAAACTCCGATACATTTTTCTTTTACAATGCTGTGGTTATTTCGCAACATTAAATCTATAGCATTATCACTATCAGTACCTGGTTGCATCCAAAATATTCCAAAATCTCCGAAACCTATGGCTTTTTTAGCTTCTTCTTCCATATAGATAGGATTCCTAAATACGCATATAATGTCCAAATAGTCTACTTTATTCTTTAAATCTTCCAAAGATTCATAAATAGGGTAATTTTCAAAATTCTGACCATTATATTTTGGATTTACAAGATACAAATCATAATTTAAATCAATCATAATTTTTGTAATTCTATTACTTACACGACGTTCGTCAAGGGAAACTCCAATAATGGCTATCTTTTTAGCATCTCTTAATACATCATAACTTTCTGATAAAGTTAATGCCTTTGCTTTCACATTATCACCCCTATCTTAAAATATGTAAATACCATATTATAATTATTATGTATAAGGTGAAAAAATGCTACCAAATGGTTTAAAAAAGGATTCCCATTGTAAAAAAAAGGATAATGAAACTTCCAAAAACGAAAAAAACCATTTTACGTTTGTTGATTTATTTTGCGGGTGTGGGGGATTTTCACGAGGTTTTATAGATGAAGGATTTAACCCATTAGTTGCTATTGAAATTGAGGAAAACCCAGTTAGTTCTTATGCTTTAAATTTTAATGGAAAAATATATGAAAAAATCTATAAAAATGGGCAGTATAATTATATTTTAAAAGAAAATTACTTTAAACTTGAAGATTTTATGTCTAAGGAAGAAATAGATTTTTTTAAAAAAATAAATAATTACGATAAATTAAGTCCTATTATATTAAATGAAGATATTCGTGAAATTCATTCTTTAGATATTTTAAAATTTATCGATGATAAAAATGACAATAATTTAGGTAATATACGCAGTTTAAGTAGTAATAATATAGACTTATTAATTGGAGGTCCCCCTTGTGAAGGATATACTGGTGCAAATCCGAAAAGGCTAAAGAATCCGTATGATAGACTATATAGTGATGAATTAGGTAGATTGGTTTTAGAATACATCAGAATCGTAGGGGACTTAAAACCTAAAGTTTTTGTTATGGAAAATGTCCCCGGGATGCTTAATTGGCAACTATGGGAATGTATAGAGCAGGAATTTGCAAAGGTAGGATATAATGAAATATATTTCCACGTATTCAATGCGGAAAACTTTGGAAATCCATCAGTTAGAAAAAGAATAATTGTATCAAATATAAAACTAAATCCCGAATGGTCGGAACATAAAAACATAGTTCGAGATATATTAGAAGATGAATATACATTTAAAACTATTAAAAACGTTGAAAAATTAGAAAAAAATGAAAAATCTGAAGAAACCCAAAAATTTAGGGTAAATGAATTAAATTTAAACAAGGAACAATATCCATTGGCCGAAAGAATTTCAAAAAAATTAAAAGATACTAAAGTAGGCTCTGGTGCAGTTAAATTTAAAGCTTCAAAGGGTAATTTAGAAAATTACATATTAATTAACGAAAATGATGTTTCAGATACAGTTATGGGTCAGCGTAGGTTTATACATCCCAATAAACAGCGTTTATTAACCGTCCGGGAACAAGCTCGGCTTATGGGGTATCCAAACCACCATATATTGGCCGGTGGACTAACATCAACATACAACCAAATTGGAGAAAGTGTACCGCCCACATTGTCAAATGCCATTGCTAAAGAAGTTTATAAATACTTAAAAAGCTTAGAAGTAGATAAATAAGGATATTAAAATTAATAGATAAGTATTGTATGATTAATAAATTATTAATTGGTTAATATTTTTAAAAAAGGTGAAAAAATGTATATTGCACTACATAACTCATTTAGCTCAAAACAAGTTGAAGAATTTGCAAAAGTAGTTTTTGGAATGGGATTGAATACTATAGTATTTACAAAAGCATCAAGTTCTGCTGCTCAGAATGGCATACCAATAGTTCAAAAAATGGCAATCAAAAATAACAAAAATTTAGTATATTTGGAAGATATAAACGATGCTATAGAAATATTAAACCCTGAAAAAGTAATAATGATAACAAATAGTAATATAGGTAAAGAAAAACTCAATTTTGAAGAAATTGGGGAAAAAGATTTAATTGTATTTTGTGGAAGTAACTCAGGTTTTAGCTTAAAAGAAATCGAATCTGCAAATGCCGAACCTAAACATCTCTTAGGCGTAAATATAGGCCCAATAGGAGAAGCTTCAATCCTTTTATATAATACTTTAAAGGACCAATAATTAAAGTTTAATTTTAACATACTCTTTATTTCTTACGTTTTTAATATTATTTTTTATTTTAAATAAGTTTAAAAAAATTATTGAATAATTTAAAATACTTTAAGATACTATTTATTATTAATTTATAATTTATAAGTTATAACGAAGGGTTTATAAAAAATTTAAAATTAAATATAAAAGCGAAAAATAAAAGCTAAAAAGTAAAATAACAAGTGATTTGATGTTCCTTGAAAAATTAAAAGAAGTTTCAAACTTAAATTTAATTGAAGAATTAGAAAAAAATGAAAACAAAAAGCTTATTCATTATCGACTTAAATCACTTTTTGAAACTAATTACGAAAATGATAAAAAACCCAAAAATTCCATTGATTTAAATAAAAATACATATTACGAATATATACAAGAATTCTACGATAATATACACCCTTACGATTGTTCAAAAGATATATTAATTAACTACCTTATTTTAATTATAATTTCATATAGTAAATATAATAATTATTATGTTAAAAAAATCTCTGAAGAATTAGCAGTACGAGAATTTAAACCTAAAATGTCAAGAGGCGGTTATGAAATAGACATTTGGACTTTTATTAAAATAGCGAGCAATTCTCATAATAATGACCTACATTTAGAGCGTATGGATTTATCAAATAAAAAAGACGGTATTTATGTACACCTAACTGAAGAAATATATAAAACATACCTTTATGAAAAAATAAGGTTAGAGATGAAAGAAGCAGTTCAAAAAATAAAAGCTAAGAAAATCTCTGAAGATTTAAAAGCATTTTTTAAAGAATATGTGGATTTATCATTGAAAGATGTAAAGATAGTATTTAATACAGATACGGGTATAAAAATAGAATACGAAGGATTTAATGGAGTTATACCAGAAGAATGGCATCCTCCTTGTATACGGGAACTTTTAAATGATATATTAACAGGTGGCTCACCGTCCCACTATGCGAGACGTAGTTTTGTAGTTTATTGGTTTGTATCTCAAATGAATCCTAATGTACGACCCTTAGAAGACGGAGAAATTTGTAATAAAAATGCTACAGATATTGCAAGCGAAGAAGACGTTGAAAAATTCATCGATGACTTAATAGCAATGTTTAGTACCGTTGGAGATTTTGATACTCAAAAAACCAGATATTACATAAGCCATAACATTGGCTATAAAGTTACTGACCACATTACACATTGTGAATATTGTAAAAATTGGAAAATTGACGGCGGTAAGGGATTAAACTACTATTGTAGACCAGATGATATTTGTAATTTAAAAGAAATCACTCATCCATTGGATTATCTTTGTTATAATATCAATAAATATTCTAAAACTAAAGATAATGAAAAAAATAAAGATAATAAAAATAATGATGAATTAAAAAAATAAATAGAGCATACCTAAATTGAAGGAAAATATATATTAGTAGATTATTAGTGATATATAATTATTAATGGGGCCAATTATGGATATAATTAAATTATTATTAGATTTAGAAATTTTAGTATCACCTACTTGTTATAATCGTCTAAAAAGTTTTAAAAAACCAGATTTAGAAAATTTAATATCTAAAATATCTAAATTTAAAAATTCAAAGAAAGATTTTATTCTATTAGATAATCACTTTATGGATTCATTTTTAAATAATGACGTTAATGACTTGATTATAGAATATGCTAATTTTGATTTTATAAAATACTATATTGGGAATAATAAAGAAGTTCAAAATCAAGAGATAATGTCAAAATTAGATAAAAAATTATCTGAAGAATATGCACTTATTGATTCAGAAATAAAAAGCGAAAAATCAATTGAATCAAAAAATACGAAAGAAATAGCGTCAAATGAAAAATCATTAACGAATTTAGAAAATTTAGAAAAAAATGATAAAATAAATTTAGACTTAAAAGAAGGAACAAATAATGATGAAGAAAAATCTGAAGCAGATATTCAGAGAGATTTAAAATTAGCAAATAGATTAGAGAGATTTGAAAAAATTAAATCAATAAGGAAAAGCATTAATTCATCATTTAAGTTTGATTCTAAAGATATTGAAACTCAGGTTAAAGTATATGAAGATACAGATGTAACTGGGAATTCCACTTGCGAAGGAACGCTTGATGATTTTATAACCTACTTTAGAGATAGATATGAAACTTTAAAAACCATTATAGAAAGAAAATATCAAAAAAAGTCGTATCCATTAAATAAAGCTTATACTAAAAAGAATGAGAAGATTTTTTTAGTAGGTATCATCTCCGACGTTAATACCACAAAAAATGGTCATAAAATGGTAGAAATTGAAGATCAAAAAGGTGATTTCAAAGTTCTAATTATGAAAAATAAAATTGATAATAAAGAGATATTTGGAGACATCCTGCTCGATGAAATTATGGGTTTTGAAGGCACCGTTAGCAATGATGGTAGGTTAATGTTTGTTGACAAAACCTATAGGCCGGACGTAGATGTAAAACCTGCAAAAAAAATTGATGAAGAGATATATACTGCATTCTTATCTGATGTTCACGTTGGAAGCCATGAGTTTATGGCAAAAACCTTTGAAAAGTTTATAAGATTTTTAAATGGGGAAGTTGGAAACTCCAAAGAACAAAATATTGCAAGTAAATTAAAATACGTATCTATAGCGGGGGATTTAGTAGATGGCGTTGGGATATACCCAGGTCAAGAAGAAGACTTGTACGAAGTAGACATCGTTTCACAATACGAAGAAGTAGCAAATTACATAGCACAAGTGCCTGAGCATATCCACTTTGTAATAGGTCCTGGCAACCACGATGCGTTAAGACCTGCTGAGCCTCAACCAACGTTTACACAGGAAATAAGGGATTTATTCCCTAAAGAGAATGTTACATTTGTTTCAAATCCTTGCTCGGTAAATATTCACGGATTAGATTATTTACTATACCATGGTAGAAGCTTTGATGATGTAATAGGACAAATTTCTGAAGCCCAATATACAAATCCTTGTTCCATTATGCAGGAATTATTAAAAAGAAGACATTTGTGTCCTACTTATGGGGGTAGATGTCCAATAGCTCCAGAAGTAAGAGATTATTTAGTAATCGATAAAAAACCCGATATATTCCATACGGGTCATATCCATATTAATGGCTGTGGAAATTATAAAGGCACAATAATGGTAAATAGTGGTACGTTCCAAGAACAAACTTCTTTCCAGAAAAAAATGGGAATTTCACCAACCCCTGCAATCGTACCAATTATGGATATGTCCAATATGGGTAAAATCGTTCATGAATGGGACAATGGTGCTTTAAATTCAAAAATAATGTAAATAAAAGATAATAATATTTTAAAAATTAAAAATAACTTAATTATGTTTTTATGTTTTAAAATAATATATCGTATTATAAATTAGTTAATTTTTCCAATTTTTTTAATCCTGCTTTTTTAATTGCATTTCTCATTTCTTTTACAGCATCAGGGTTCTGTTCAGTTAACGTTCCAGTAACGATTACGTCTGCACCATACATTACTTTTTCAAAAGCTGTTTCAGGGTCTCTAATCCCGCCACCAACAATTACGTTGATATCTGCAAGATGTTTTGCAGTAGCAATTGCTTTACTACTTACGGGGAATTTTGCACCACTACCCGCTTCTAAATAAGCCCATCTCATACCAAAATATGAAGCAGATAAACAATACATTGCAGCTATTTCAGGCTTTGCACTTGGTATTGCATTTACTTCTCCAACATAACCTACCGCAGTATTTTGGATTGGTTCGATACCAATATAAGCCATAGGTATTGGCTCAATTCCTTCCTTTTTTATTTTGATGCAACCCAGTGTAGGTGCAGTTATTGTCCAATAGGTATTTTTAGAATTCATAAGCGTCATATAGAAAAGTGCGTCAGCCTCTTTTGTAATCCCATCTACATTACCGGGGAATAATATTGTTGGAAGATTAGTTATTTCTTTTATATCCTTGGTAATTTTATCCAAATCACATATTCCAATGCTTCCACCAATGATAATAACATCTGCGTAATCTTTAACTTTTTCAGCGATTTCTGCATAATTCTTTTCGTCAGGGTCTATCAATACCGCATAAGCTGCCCCTTCTTTAGCGATTATATCATTCATATATGATTCTACATTTCCAATTTTCATAATATCTACCGTATAAATCTATGATTATAATAATAATTGCAAAGTATTTAAAAATATAATATTAAAAAGTAAAACAAGAATAATAAAAGATAAAAATTCTAAGAAATATTGTCAACTTGCTTAAAAATACCATATATAATATCATAAAATATTTTATATACTACATTATTAAATCAATTCAGTAAGCATTCTGTCTATTTCTTCGATAGTTTCAATATCATTTTTATCATTTGCAATTTTTCTAAGTTTTCCAATTACTTGCAAATTTTTACCCATTAGCAATTTATATTCCTTACAATATTCAAAAATAGCTCGATACTTGCTTTCAATTAATGAATTATCACAATCCAATAACTCATAATAAATCAAACCTTTTAGCACGCTTATCTCGGAAAACAAATATAATGGATGTATCCATATTACTATTTTATCACTTTCGACAACCACTTCATTTTTTATATGTTCTAAATCATTGAATAAATCCAAATACAATTCTAAATTTTCAATTCTGGTCGTTTCTGAAACATTTTTCAGTAATTCATCACATTTAATATCAAAAGATTTTAATAACTCATCTAATTGGTTAGAATCTAAATCTTTCCATTTTAAAACTCTTTCAAAGTGTTCTGCACTTATGTTATTAAAATTTTTGTGAAATATATTAAACTTATCATCTTTTTTAAATCGATAATTCTTAGATTTTTTGGAAGATAAATATATTGTAATATATCCATTTTCTAAATTTCTTAAATCTACATTTTTAAGTTTATAAGACCTATTTTGAAAATTTAAGTCTAAAATTTCATTTTCAAATTCATTGTGATTAAATACTTTTTGCATTTTATTGAGTCTTTCATTAACGTACAACTCATCAAGTTCTAAAATACTAGATATTCTGTGCAATCGACCATTAGTATCGGTTAAACTAAAGCCTTTAAATTCAATATCGTAATTTTCTGCCAATAATACGTCTTTAGTGTACTCATCTACTGAATTAAGTATATCTAACAGAATTTTAGAAGTCATTTTTGAAAATTTAACTGTATCCACACACTTATCTTCAGTTTTTTTGTTTTCATTCATTTTTTTCATAGTATCCCTAAAAATATATTAATTGCAATTAGCCCCCGTTTCGCAAATACCATCCTTTATCCATTAAATTAATCAATAATTCACCATTATAATTTCCCATACCAACTAATTCTTTATTTTTATTAAATACAACTAATTTACCGTCCCCATTTAATTCTTCAAAAGATGATTCAAAAGCATCTTTTGCATAAAGAAACATTTCTTCCCCTTTATCACTTAAAATTACATAATTTTTAATAATTTGGTTAGAAATTAGATTTAAGCATTCCAAAGATGGAGAAAATTTTTCCTTATCATTTTTAATTAACAAAACACCTAAATTAATACCCATACTACTTACTTTATAGGAAATTTCATTTTCGAGTATATTTTGTAAAATATCTCCACTAACATACTGCAATCTTTTCAAATCATTTCCTACAACCAGTATATTATCAAAAGGTAATTTTTCTACATTTTTACCCAAATATCTTGAAAGAAGATTCTTAACAGTTCTTATTTCTTCGTCATTTATTTTTCTACATTTCATAATTTCCCAATATTCTTTTAATAATTATGTATTATACAATTCTCATATATTAAATAATTGATTCTAAAAATATCTCGTTTAAATAATATCAATAATTTAAATAATGATTAAAAAAATAATTAAAAACAGAACTACATAAAAAATAGTAGAATAAAATATTAATTTCCATAATTAAAGTTATTTAATTGCGTTTTTAGTGGTTTTTTTAAGATAACGTTCTACTTTATTTGAGATATCCGATTCCATATTTTGTAAAGTATTCAAATTTTTATCTGAAATTTCAATATTTTTGTCAATTCCGCCTAATTTATCACAGTAATTTTTAGAATAAGGGCTATTTGTGAGTTCTTTTTTAAAGTTTAAAACATCTAAATCAGAAAATGTACCCAATAATTCCCTACCGGTAGAATTTATTTCATTTTCAACAGTTTTACCGTATTTAGTACCATAAATACTAAATAATGGGAATTTAGTTATTATATTAGAACCTGCCATAACTAATGGTCCAATATTAGGTAATTTATCAACCCAAGTTCCAGAAATTATTTTTAATTTAGGATAATTTAACCTAACTTGAGAAATCCAATTCATGTAATTTAAAGTTGTAGTTGAGGTTTTATTTTCAAAAACTGTATCTTTTTGAGGATTTAACGAATAAAAAGTTATTCTATTCAAATCTAATTCTTCAATCATTTTCAATAATTTCTCAATATCGTCTTCAGTTTCACCCATACCCAATATTATAGTAATACCGGTTTTCAAATCATATCCTTTAGCTTTTAAAAGCATTTCCTTTGTATTACCCAAAGGTTTGCCAGGACATATTTTACGATGTAATTCAGGATTAACTGTTTCCACAGCTCCGACGATACCTTCTACATTGTTTAAATTGAGTTTTTCAAAATCTATTATTCCCAAATTTAAATATTGCTTACAACCTTGAGTATAAGATACCATTTCTATCATATCATTCAATTCTTCAATTCCATAACCATAACCACCAGATATAAACTCCAATTTCCAACCTATTTGTTTCATAATTGAAGCTTCTGCGAGTATTGTTTCTAAACGTCTTCTTGCTTTTAAAGGTTCTTTAATTCGGTCTTTCTGTGTAGACATATAACAAAATTTACAAGGATTTTCTAAATCGCAGTACCAACCTAAAAATAGAGCTCGCTCTAATCCAACATAATTTTCATGGTATTTTTCAGTTAATTTATATGCTTTAATGGAATTTTCAAAAATATCAATTGAATTCATAAAATCACCAGTTTATAATCAAAATAAATAACTATTGTCTATAATATATGATAAGTATAAAAAATAAGATATGTAAATATTATATAAATATTATATTGTTAAAAATTTATTTTAATTATTTCATTATACCTATTTGATATATTGATATTATAAGCTCACGTCATTAGATCATTTATTATTTTAATGTAATTTTAGAGCAAATATTTCTACTCTAAAACTATAACTTTGAATTACAAAACATTAGGCGATAAAATGGACAAAAAAATATGTGCAGAAATACTTGAAGATACTAAAAAGTTAAAAGGTATTACTAGTTCCAAAAATAATGAATTATCGCCAATGATACAATTTAACTATAATAATCATACAATTACCACGAATCAATTGAACATATTAAATCTTTTAAAAAATTATAAATCACAAAATAAAGTGGCCGAACTACTTAACATACCAGTATCTTCAATTAACATTCAAATTAAGAGATTAGAAACAAAATTAAGCTTAAAATTACTATATTCTTCCCCTTCAGGTAGTACATTATCTAAAGAAGCTGAAAATCTACTATTATACTACAATTCATTAAATAAACGAATATATGAAGAGCCCTTTGTAGCTTGTGGATTTGTAAGTGGAGAAATAGGCAAGGTATTATTTGAAGATGTGTTAATTTCGTCATTTGAAAATATTTTAAGATTATATAACTCAGGATTAACAAAAATAGTAGGTTTAGACGACCCCTATTGGAGTTATAGGATAGAAGGGGAACTTTTTCCTGTTGCAAAAGATTATTACGTAATGGTTCATAGTTCAAAAAATGATGAAGATTTTGATTATAAAAATATGGTTGGGATACACCATTCTGCACATCGTATTGTTTGGAAAACTTTAAAACAAGAAAAAATAGATTTTAAAATATCAAAAGTAGTTAAAAATCCATTTTATGCGATTGATTTATTAGATGAAGGATATAGCTTACTTTTAAACCATAGTTTAATTAGGTATTTAAAAAAAGAGCATATAGTAGAAGTTCCTGACTACTATGAAAAAACCTATTATTCAATTAACTTTATGGATACATTGAAAAAAGCAAATAATATGGATAACTTAGAATTTGAAAAAGAATTTGAAGATTTGATATATAAAAAAGAAAAAGAAATTAAAAATGCAGGTTTTGAACTAATATTATAATAATTGCAATACAAATCGAAAATGATATAAAATCGTAAATTAAAGATAACTGTAATACTATTAAAAAAAAATGGATAATAGATATAAGATATATTATAAAATAAAAATATGAAATACCTTAGGAGGGATTAGTATATAGTTATTGAGGTATATTGCCCCCAGGAACCATTACTGTTAATTTAACTTGTTTAACACCTTTCTGAGAAGTTAATTTGTCAGTTAATTCTTTTATTTCTTTAGCATCTCCCCTAACAATAATTACTTCCATACAATGGTCATGGTCCATATGTATGTGCATAGTAGCCACGATTATATCAGAATAATCATGTTGAATTGTTGTTAACTTTTCCATTACATCTGTTGAATGGTGGTCATATACTACATTTATAGTCCCCGACCGTTCACCTTGTAAACTTCTTATCCATTTGTGTTTTATAATATACTCCCTAATTGAATCCCTTATGGCTTCACTCCTACTTGCATAGCCCCTTTCAAGAATTATCTCATCAAATTCTTCAAGAAGATTCTTAGGTAATGAAATACTAATTCTATCCATATCTACCATACATATCCCTCTTAAATAACTAAATTTTTAAATATTGTATTATTTAATAATATAATCATAATAGTATTTAATATTTATTATTTATTATTTCATTTTAAATAATATTACGATACTATAATATAGCATATTTATATTATAAAATCAATTAAATTAAATACATTATACAAACTAAACTATGAACAAAATCCAATTACAAAATACATTAAAATGTACTAAGGTGGTATTATGAGCGTTATTATAGGATATTATGGAAATAACGGGTCTGCAATTGCGGGAGATAAAAGAAATATATTATTTAGGGGTTCAGAAGCAAACAGGGAAAAGTTAGAATCTTTATTATATAATGGAAAATTGAAAAATGATAAAGAATTAAAAGAAAAAGCTGAAGAATATGATGTAAAAGTCCATATTACCGATTCACAGGACAAAATTAAAAAATTAGACGGTTGTTTAATGGGGGAAGTTAAAACTATAAGTAATCAATCTAAAAGAAAAAGAATGTACTTATCAAAAAATAACTGTGCACTTGTTGAAATAATTGACGATGATATGACTAAAAAAGAAATAAAAAAAGGTTCTGGAATCATAATTTTTGGAAATAAACATTTAAAACAATTGGTTCAGGCGGAATTACAAAAAAATGTAAACATAGTTAAATCAGGCGATATTTTAAAAATTGAAAAACTTTTTAAAGATATTTTATCAAATATTGATACCCCATCTTCGAGTAATGATGTGGATTCATATTCAAACTTTAAATATGAAAATTTAGAAAAGGTTATTTCTCAAGAATTATCTAATTTAGTGGATTATCGAAATGGATTAAAAAATCAAATTATAAAAGTACAAAAATTAATGCTCATTGAAAAAAAAATAGCAACCAAAGGCGAAATAGGTTATGTAAATGAGGGGAAGTTAAAACTTTATGACAAATATCTTGCAATAGATAGAATTTGCGAAAACCCTAATTTATATTATGAAATAGACATTACTGGCGATGTAAAAGAAGGAGATATTATATTAATTGATGAAAATAACTTAAAAGTAAAAAATAAAGATGTTATAGTGTCAGTAAATAAAATAATATGTAATAGATAAACATTTTTTAATTTTAATTTTTAAGACTTGCATCCTTAAATTCTACCATCATATTTGAATATTCTTTAGATTGATACGTACTCCAAGGTTTTAAGTAAGTAAAATCAACTACTTTATCATCATTTAAAAATATAATATATATTGGATATTTCATAAAGCAGGTATGAACGTGTATCTTTCTAAATATATATTTAAAAACTAACGCCTCGTCATAATTAATATCTCGAAACATTAAACCAAGCGCCCTATCTACAAAATTACTCGCATATAATACTTTAAAATTTTTGCCATTTATTTTTAAAGTTTTATTATTATTTATATCATTTTTTACATTATTTTCCATTAAATTATCAAATATTGTAACTTTTGGAAATTCATTATTTAAAATATTATCATCTAAAATTTTATAATAGTTATCTTCAAAACAGTCTTTATTTGAGTTGCTCATAAAAAAATACCCTTTAACATTCCTTGTATTAATTTAATATATAGGATATAATTAATTGTATGGTGAATATATAAATCACCATATTATATTATTTATTATTTAAAAGTTTAGATATTGATTTTAAAATATTACTTTTTGATTTTTTTGGCTCGCTGTTTGGACCATAAGGTGCTGGAATATATTGAACGGACGGTCTCTGATTAGAAGATTGTTGATACAAATCAAATAAATCATATATCTCAGAAGGCACTTTCGTATTGATAGCTACACCTAGATTTTGTAATTTCTCAATATACAATGGATAGTCGTGTGTCCATTTACCAGTTGCCAAGATTTCAGAAAGTTGTTTCGCTTTATCAAATCCTACTTTATTTTTTAATATATGGCATACATAATCTTTAACTTGGTTTATGGCTTTTTTAGAAATATCTGCAAGTATTAACGTTTCGTCATCAATTTCAGAGATATATTTTTTATCCAAAACGCTCAATATTGAAGCTGCAGGATATTGTCCAATTTGAGGGTCTACAGGACCCATTACTGCATTTTTATCCATTATAATCTCATCAGCAGCTAATGCAATAAGGCTACCCCCACTCATTGCGTAATGTGGTATAATAACAGTTGTTTTAGCCTTGTGTTCCATTAAAGCTGATGCTATTTGTTCACTTGCAAGTACTAAACCGCCAGGCGTATGTAATATTAAATCTATAGGCATATTTTCGGGTGTAAGCCGTATAGCTCTTAAAACTTCTTCACTATCTTCAATGCTTATGAATTTATAGAGTGGAAGTCCAAAAAATGCAAGTTGTTCTTGCCTATGTATCATTACGATTACTCTAGAACCCCTACTAACTTCGAGTTGTTTTATTCGATTATACCTTTGTAGTAATCGATATTTAAATATCATTTGCGGATAAATAAATAAAAATATGAAAAATACCCATATTAACATTGAATCTTCAAACATTGTCCCAATCTCACTTGTAAATAGTTTAAATAGTTTAATTAATTAAATTGACTATCTAAAATAAATTTATAATTTGAATATATCATATTTAATAATCTTAATTAAAATATTGCTTAATAATTATAATATTGTTATTGTAATATTAATAATTTTATTTCTAATTTTAACTCATAAGTAAGTTATTAATTTAATAATATAATATAACATAATATATTATTCGTCATAAACTTAATAAATACAGAATGTTAGACAACCTATATATAATAGAGTAAATATAATAAATAGTTCAAGACTAAGATTTAATAAAATTTATCTTAATTTACCATAATTTTAAGAATAAAATTAAAAACCTCTGTTGAGGTGTATTTATGAAAAATATAACATTTAACAGCATTAAATTAAAATCAGCCCCTCAAAAAATTCATGAAACTCCAGAAAATAGTGTGGGTATTAAATATGTGATATTAGAACCCGTTGGTTTTCCAATTAAAATAAATGGGGAAAATATAAAAGTTACAGTCGAAGACGGTAAATTATTCAACCAATATGCAAGAGATCAGTGGGAAAATGAAATAATTAAGGAAGGAGACTATTTATTTGATAATAGTATTATCCCAGATTATGCATTTAAGGTTTTATCAATATACCCAAAAGATGGGGAAATTACAACAAAAGAAACAATATATAAATTAAACACGCCATTGAAAAATGAAGTCAACAACATAAAAAAGACATATTTTGAAGAAATAATCGGTCAGGAGCATGCTAAAAAGAAATGTAAAATAATAATGAAATATCTCGAAAAACCTGAAATATTCGGAGAATGGTCTCCAAAAAACATTTTATTCTATGGGTCCCCAGGAACTGGAAAAACAATGTTAGCAAGAGCCTTAGCATCACAAACAAATAGTAATTTAAAACTAATAAAAGCTACGGAACTAATCGGAGAACATGTCGGAGATAGTTCTAAAGTTATAAAAGGATTATATGCAGATGCTGCCGCCAATAAACCATGTATTATATTTATTGACGAAATTGATGCTATAGCATTAAGTAGAAACTACCAATCATTAAGAGGGGATGTTTCAGAAGTTGTAAATGCATTATTAACAGAATTAGATGGAATTCATGAAAATGAAGGTGTAATAACAATTGCAGCTACCAATAATCCTGATATGTTAGATTTAGCAGTTCGAAGTAGATTTGAAGAAGAGATATTATTTAAAATACCTAATGAAAAAGAGCGATTGGAAATATTAAAAACATATTCTAAAAAACTACCCATTAAAACCAACGTAGATTTCAAAAAATACGTTAAAAAAACAGAAGGTATGAACGGAAGGACTTTAAAAGAAAAATTATTAAAACCATTGCTTCACAAAGCGATTATTGAAGAATTAACTGAAATTTCGGAAAAAGATTTCGAAGAAACTTTAAATCGATTAATTAATCAAAATACTAAAAATGTTCCTTCAGAATTATACAATTAAATAGTTATTTTTTTAAACGGATTGATTATACTAAAAAAAATAAAAAATAAAAAATAAAAAAATAGAAATACATCTAATATATTTTTATATATTTTTAATTATTTAAAGAAATCATCGATTCTAAATTGTTTATTTCTTTCATTCACAAATAGACTATCGATTCCTTCTCTTATTAACTCTAATCTTTGTTTTATGTAATCACTTGCTTCATATTTTTCAGCCATTGATTGAGAAACGTCCATATACTTTTCTACAGCACCTTTAGAGACCGTTAATATTAATTTACTATTACATTTTTTACAAGTTCCTTTTAAAGGCATTCTTCTATATTTTGCCCCGCATTTACAACGTACACCTTGCCTTGAAAAAGCCCTAAGATTACCTATTAAATCAGGTACAAAATGCGTTTGAATAACCTTTTCAGCCACATCTCGCTCATCTGTAGCCCTAATTTTTTTACCAACTTCCAGTTGAGCGGTTGTCTTTTCAAACATGGAACCTAATGTTTTATACGAACATATTAAAGGACCACTATCAACACGAGTGGTTTCGTGAGTGTAGCCTAAACCTTCATATTGTTTTTCAGTGCCTAATCTATCATCAACTGTTTCAATCAAATCTTTTACTTCCTTAGGTGTTGGCATATCAATAGATTTTTCATAAAATTCTAAAGGATAACCCCATAATGTATCCATATTGTGAACTTCGCCATCAACTTCTTTAGGGTCTAGTAAAGTAGTCAGTACTAATGGTGCATCCATTTGCCCCCCTCTTTTGTCAGGTAGGAATTTTTTTGAAAAATTCAAAAATGCATCCAGTAGTAAAAAGAAAGCATCTTCATCACCATCACAATTTCTCCTTTTTGAAGCGTGGAAGTAAGGATGTGCATAACCCACATTTGCTATACTATAACCCACAATACGACCCACCATTCCTGCAGAAGTGTGCGGAGCCATTCCGATAATTAATTGACCAGCTAATTCCCCCAGGGTAGAAATATTATAAAATCTACCAACACCGTAATATTTTTCCAATAAGTCATCAATGAAATTGGAAACATTTACAAAATACTCCATACAACTTTTAGGAACAATTACATCTTGAACTTTAAGTTCTAAAACTTGATTTTCATCAAATAATTCATTACCGTGTATATCATGAGAATATCCTAATTCTTTTAATTTTTCTACAGAAGTATGCACTTCTGAAGCTTTAAAATGTGTTATTGGCACATCAGTACAATCAAATCTAGTAGTTCCATCCTTAAATACATAAACTTCATTTATAGCTCTTAATATGGCTTTTTCTAAAGGTTCTATTAATTTGTCTTTAGAAGACATACCTTTAATACACTTTACATCCCCACATTTATTAAGAGATAGGTTAGCTAGTGCAATTTTCCAATAATCTTTTAAAGATAATCTAACATTTTGAGTTCTTTTTAAATTAACTTCTGCTCCGCATTGCGGACATTTTTTATAAGCGCTTAAAAATCCACAATTTGGACAAGTACCTACAGATATATCCAAATCATCATTTGCGTTATCTTCTATTGCATTATTGATAAGTCTTACCATACCGCCAGAATTACCAATCGGAAATAAACCGTTTACGGGTGGTTTCATCTTTCTTGAGGCTGCTTTTTCAGGTCTTCCCATTCTTGCGCCCACATAAACGTAGCAATTTCTTTTTATAGATATTTTAGAGAGCAAATTTATTAAATGCATTGAATTTAATATTTTTGATAGATTAATATTAGAATCTAATTCTTTTATTTGTTTTTTACTATTAAAATCAGTACATTTAGAAAATTCTTCCAATATGGCCAAATTATTTAAATAATATTCATTATTATTTACTAATTTAAAATTATCGCCAGATTTAGTCAATTCAAATCCTAATGATTCCAAAACTGGTTCATATTCGAATATTATAATATTTTTGATATTATTTTCAGAATATACTAAATGAGGTATACCTATTAATTCAAGTAATCTTTTACAATATTTTTGATATTCCGTAGTATTATCATATTTTAAAACATAAAAATGTTCTAAATTCCAATTTTTATCATAAAAGTCTTCATATTGTTCGTTTTTAAAAATTTCAGAAATATTTGATTCTGAAGAAGTTATGTCTTCCAAACTTAACAATTTACCATCTGCAAGGAAATATATAAGTTTTAAAATATCTTCTTTTGAAACATCATGCCAATGGTAGGTGAATTCAGGATGTAATGGTGTTTTAGTTTCTTTGGCAAATTTAACAGCTTCTGAAGGAGTTGGGTCGTTGAAATCTTTAAAAAATTCATTATAACCAATATTTTTAGATTTCAAAATCTGTTCATACCATTCTATACACCAACTACTTGGTAATATAGTATGATTATTTTCTAAAAAATCACCATAATTTACTAAAATATCGCCTAAAAACAATATTTCAGAAACTTCTTTTAAATCTAAATTATACTTTTTAGCCAAATCTGGTGATTTTACTTTGAATACACTTCCAGATGTTAATTTAACTATTGGAGCATCTATACCATCAACAGGAACTACACATGTTGCTTTACCAGGTCTTTCCGTTTTTAATTGAGTACCTATGGCCATAAATTCGTCAGATAAATACATTGTGGAAGGGTGAAAACCATCCGTAGCAAAACCAGTATTTCTACTTCTGCCATATCGTAATCTAAAACCGCCCAATGTAGAAGGATGTGCGAAAACAGGCCTACCTGCAATTACATCACCAATATATTTAGTAATAGCATCAATTTTTACATCTGCATGTTCTGAACCAGTCATGTCGAGTTCAAAATCACCGTTTTCCTCTTCAATGCTATCTTCATCACTTGACTTTTTAGATTTTAGGTCTTTTAACCAATCCCATCCTTGAATTTTTAATTTATCAACGTGCCTTAAAATTTTAGGTGCTTTTAATAATACTCCCTCTACTAAAGCCAATAAAGCTCCGCCCCTAATTTGATTAGTTTCTACACGTTCTAAATCCCTGTGCCCACTTATATCTACAGGGTCGGTAGCTTCTCCCGTGATTTCGACAGATATATTCTTAACTGCAATTCTTATCTCTTCAGGTTTTGGAGAATATTGAAAATTACCAACTTCAGACTGGTGAAGTTCTACTTCTTCCACATAACGCTCTATTTCATCATCTATTGGTTTATAGATATCTAATCCCATATTCTTACGAACATAATCCCCCACCAATACAGCTAATGCTTGAGCAGTTCCTCCTGCACTTCTAATCGGTCCTGCAAAATATATTGCTAAATATTCCGTACCATCAAAGTTCTTTTTAATTTTTACGCCCGCTATACCTTCAAGAGGTGCTGCCACAATCCCTTCTGTAATTACAGCTAATGCTGTCCTCACCGCTTGTTCTGCTAATGCATCCCTAGGGCTTTCAGCATTTTCAAAACCACCGAAATTACCCTCAACAATTTCTTTAGCAATTTCCAAAGAAGCTGGTTCTTTACCCAACTCAGAAACTAAATCCCTAATTCTTTGAGATACCTGGGCGGGTCCCACAATACCCTCAACCCTATCTGCCATGTCTTTAGCCAATGGTATTTCAATTTCGTTATAGACATCCAAATTTTTAGAACGACATGATTTTGCGACATCATATGTACTCATAACGTCTTTTAATATGTTTTCAAAATAATCTTTCATATCTTCTGATGTTTTTACATGTAACATAATATACTTACCCTGCAACCATTAAATTAAATATCCAATTATAAATTTTACTTTAATAATTATAATCATAATAAAAAATAATTAATATACATTATACATAGGTCATAAAATTATATATAATTATATATTTATCAAAAAAGTGGGACGAAATATATCAGGGGATATAAAGGTGTGTAAATTAGTAAAAAATAATTAAAAATTTTAATATATTTAAAAAAGAAGCATGAAAACTATAGCCTGCCTTCTGTAATTTAAGCGACATTTAGCTAAGCGCTAATGCTTGCACTCGTGTAAAATGAATTGGTTTCACTAGTAAAATAAAACTCCTCAATATATCATCGTCATTGTTTTAAAACTATATCCTTTCTATAATCCATTTGTTTCTTCTCAGAAACTTACACATATGAGTGGGCAGAGCTTCCTCCCTTGGAAAGTCGCTAGTTTTCTTGCATCCCTAACTAGTACAATAGTTAATATAATATATAATATTCTACTTTTCTAATCGCCTATGTATAATTACAATTACATAGTACTAGAAAACTCGAATTAATTAAATTAGATAAAAAAAAGTGACTAACAGCGTCATCTTGTTCCCACCATATGGCAGTACTTAAGAAATCGCTGGAGGGCTTAATTTCCGAGATCGGAATGGGATCGGATGTACACCTCCGCTATGACCGTTATGTCAATAGAATATGTGACACAAACTCTCATATCTTTAAGTGTCCAGAATATCTTTTATCACTTGAACTATTAGTATTAGCGGGCTTAATGCCTCGGAAAACCTTGGCACTTACACCCC